>NZ_JAOZYC010000140.1:0-77047 GCF_035798155.1 Streptomyces endophyticus
CCGAATCGCACGGTCCTGCTGCGCACAACGTCTCCCCACCTCGGTACGTCTCCGGATCGGTACATCTCCAGGCCAGGCCCTAGAACGGGAACTGCGAGCGCCCCCGCTGCACCGATATCCACTTCTGCGTGGTGAACGCCTCCACCGTCGCCTCGCCGTTGAGCCGCCCGATACCCGACTGCTTCTGCCCGCCGAAGGCGACGAGCGGCTCGTCGTGCACGGTCCCGTCGTTCACGTGGAACATGCCGGTGTCGATCCGCTGGGCGAAGTCGACCCCGCGCTCCACGTCGCCCGTGTGCACGGCGCCGCTCAGCCCGTACGGGGTGTCGTTCGCGATCCGTACCGCCTCCTCGTCCCCGTCGAACGGGATGAGCAGGGCGACAGGGCCGAAGATCTCCTGCCGCAGGACGGGGGAGTCGGCGGGCAGCCCGGTGAGCACGACCGGTTCGACCATGTTCCCGTCCACACCCCCGCGTACGAGAGCGGTGGCGCCCTCCGCGACCGCGGTGGCGACGACGCTCGAAATCGCCTCGGCCTGCGTGGAGTTGATGACGGGGCCGATGACGGTGGCGGGGTCGCGCGGGTCGCCCGCCTTGAGGGAGGAGACCTTCGCCACGAACTTCTCCGTGAACTCCTTCTCCACCTTGCGGTCCACGAGGATCCGGTTCGCCGCCATGCAGACCTGGCCCTGATGGACGTACCGGCTGAAGACCGCGGCGTCCACCGCGTAGTCGATGTCGGCGTCGTCGAGCACGGTCAGCGCGCTGTTGCCGCCGAGTTCGAGGATCGCCTGCTTGAACTGCGCGGCGCAGACCGTCCCGACGTGCCTGCCGACCTGGTCGGAGCCGGTGAAGGAGATGACCTTGGGCACGGGGTGGGTCAGGAACGCGTCGCCGATCTCGGCGATGTCGGTGATGACGACGTTGAGCAGACCGGCCGGCAGGCCCGCGTCCTCGAAGAGCTTCGCGATCAGCGAACCTCCGGTGACCGGGGTGTTCTGATGCGGCTTGAGGACCACGCCGTTGCCGAGCGCGAGCGCGGGCGCGACGGACTTCAGGGACAGCAGGAACGGGAAGTTGAACGGTGAGATGACCCCGACGACCCCGACCGGCACCCGGTAGAGCCGGTTCTCCTTGCCGTCCACCGGCGAGGGGATCACGCTGCACTGCGGGCGCAGCGCGAGCTGGATCGACTCGCGCAGGAACTCCTTGGCGAGGTGCAGCTCGAAGCCGGCCTTGACCCGCGTACCACCGAGCTCGTCGATGATCGCCTCGGCGATCTCCGCCTCGCGCTCCTCCAGGAGGCGCAGGGTGCGCTCGAAGACGGCGCGACGCGCGTACGCGTTGGTCCGCGCCCAGTCCTTCTGGACCCGCTCGGCCGCGCGATAGGCCTCGTCGACCTCTTCCACGGAGGCGACGGTGATGGAGGCGAGCTTGTCCCCGTTATAGGGATTGAAGTCGATGATGTCCCACGCGCCGCGTCCGGGACGCCACGAGCCGTCGATGTATTGCCGGTCCAGTTCCGTGAAGTAGGACATCTAATCCCTTGCTGCAGCGCCGGGCACCTTGTCGCACGTCATCGTACGGGCGGGCACCGACAGTTACAGCAAGAGTTTCGTCAACTCACAGCGGACTCACGCCAATTCGGACAACGCGTCACGGAGCAGTCGCACACTGTCCTCCGGAGAGGGGCACTGGGCCGAGAGTTCCGTCATTGCCTTCTCGTACTGCGTCACGTCTTCGCGCTTGTCCAAATACAGGGCGCTGGTGAGCTGTTCGAGAAAGACGACATCCGAAAGATCGGACTCGGGGAACGTGAGAATGGTGAACGTGCCGGACTCGCCGGCGTGCCAGCCGTGGCTGAACGGCATGATCTGCAGGGTCAGATGCGGGAGCGAGGCCAGCTCGATGAGGTGCTCCAGCTGCCCGCGCATCACCTTGGTCCCGCCCTGCACGCGCCGCACCGTGGCCTCGTCGAGCACGATGTGCACGTCCGGCGCCCGCTCGTCGACCAGCAGCTTCTGCCGTTCGATGCGCAGTGCGACCCGCCGCTCGATGTCCTCGCGCGCGGCCCCCTTCATGCCCTGCTCGACGACCGCGTGGGCGTACCCCTCGGTCTGCAGCAGGCCGTGCACGAACTGGGCCTCGTACCCACGGATCTGGGTCGCCGCGCCTTCGAGCCCGAGGTACGTCGGGAACCAGCCGGGCAGCACGTCGCTGTAACTGTGCCACCAGCCCGCGACGTTGGCCTCCTTCGCGAGCGAGAGCAGCGCGGAGCGCTCCGCCTCGTCATCGACTCCGTACAGCGTCAGCAGGTCGGCGACATCGCGCGTCTTGAAGCTCACCCGTCCCAACTCCATGCGGCTGATCTTCGACTCGGAGGCACGAATCGAGTATCCGGCGGCCTCGCGGGTGATCCCGTGCGATTCCCGCAGGCGCCTCAACTGTGAGCCCAGCAGGATGCGTCGCACCACCGAGCCTCCACCAGAGTTCAGCGCCTGGGGCGACCCCCATGCCTCCCCAGCGGTCACGTCTCTTCACCCTCCCCATTGGTCCACGGCCGAAGTCTGCCATCAAAACGCTCCAGCCTGTACTCGTTCGGTTACAGAAACGGAAAGATCGCGAACTACATGCGCAAGAAGTCGTAGGAAGAAATGCACGAGAAGCGGTACGGGGCCGCTCAAGTCGGGCGCGTGCACGTGCATCTGCCCTTGCATCCGCTGTACGCATTCGGAACGATGGCGCCACCACCGCTCGCTGCGTACTGCGAAAAATGGGGAGTACCTCGCATGGGGACGAACGGATCGACCATGCTTGAGCCTTTAGATGCATGGAGGCAGAGCTTGCCTCCTGTCGACCCCTCGGCCGTCTCCAGCACCGCGTCCTGTGCTCTGCCCGCCCGCTATGAAGCGGTGCGCTGCGCACGGGAGTTCAGCCGCAGGACGCTCGCCGACTGGGAGGCGTTGGAGCGCTTCGACGACATCTGTCTCGTCGTCTCCGAACTCGTCACCAACGCACTGCGGCACGGACTCCCGGCGGACACCCCGCACGGCCAGGATCCTCCTGTACGGCTCCATTTGATGTACTGGTCTTCGCGCGTAGTGTGCGCGGTCCGCGATCCCAGCAATGACAGCCCGGCCACCCAAGAGGTGGACATCGAGGGCGACTTCTCGGCGGAGTCGGGGCGCGGACTGTTCCTCGTCGACTCCTTCGCCGACAGCTGGGGCTGGCACCCCCTGGCCGGAGCGGTGAGCGGTAAAGTCGTCTGGGCACTCTTCAGGTTCTGAGAAGTACCCTTGACGCAGCGTCAGGCCCCGGCCGTCAGATGGTCGAATTCCCCGTCCTTCACGCCGAGGAGCATCGCCTCTATCTCCGCGGGCGTATAGACGAGCGCGGGCCCATCGGGAAAGTTCGAGTTGCGCACGGCGATCCTTCCGCCGGGCAACTTCGCGAACTCCACGCAGGAACCCTGCGAGTTGCTGTGCCTGCTCTTCTGCCAGACCACTCCGTGCAACTCCGTGGCCGCCATGCCGTTGTACACGTGGTGCACGGTTCGCTCCCCGGTGGTGCTGTCAGTGCTGTAACAGTGAATGATTCTGTGGCCTATGTGAAAGCCGGGACAGCGGTGATCAACTGCCCCAACTGTCCAGGATCATAGCTGCGTTCATATGCCCTTGCATGGGCAGATGCACGTGCACGCGGGGTGTTCTCGCAGTTACAGCTCGGAAAGCGCCTGCCCCGGTGCCCGCATTGCATGCGGTCGCCATCCACCGTCCATGATCTTTCGAGCCATCACCTGGGCCGGATCGTCCGGATCGAATCCTTCATGAACCAAGAAAAGGCGCGTCCCACGGCCTTCCTCGTACAGCGTCCAAGTGATCGTCCAGTCCGCGGAATTGGCCGGATCTCGATCCGTTCGGCGGGCATCGTCCAGCACTTGATCGGTTCGGGTCGGGTCGGCGCCCGCGTCGCGCGGCACCTTCGGGTGCTCGGAGAGGTCGGGCCGGGGTCATGTCGAAGCGGTTCGCCACGGTCTTCCCGCCTCGTTCCCAGTGATCCGCGTCACGCCGTTGCCGTCCGGGTCGGTCAAGCCTGCCATCCGGCCCCACGGCGGCCGCTCGGGGCCGCCGACCTCGACTCCGTGCCCCGACGTCTACGCTGGACCGCATGTCAGCGATCCGTCTGCTGGTTCTCGGGGCCGTACGCCAGCACGGCCGCGCGCACGGCTACCAAGTACGCAACGACCTGGAGTACTGGGGCGCCCACGAGTGGTCGAACGCCAAACCCGGCTCGATCTACCACGCGCTCAAGCAGATGGCGAAGCAAGGGCTGCTGCGCGCCCACGAGGTCGCGCCCTCCACGGCCGGCGGCCCGCCGCGCACCGAGTACGAGCTGACGGACCAGGGGCAGGAGGAGTACCTCACCCTGGTCCGTGAGTCGCTGACCTCGTACGACCAGCGGCCCGACATCCTCACGGCGGCGCTCGGCTGCATGGTGGACCTGCCGCGCGACGAGGTCGTGGGCCTGCTCAAGGAGCGGGTGCGGAGCATGGAGGAGTGGCGGCGCTCCGTCACGGAGTACTACACGCCCGAGGACGGCCCCGAGCAGCTGGGCCACATCGGCGAGATCATGAACCACTGGGTCTTCTCGGCCGACACCGGCGCGGAGTGGACCAGGGGTCTGATCAGTCGCATCGAGGGCGGCGCCTACACCTTCGCGGGCGAGGGCGAGCCCTTCGTCGGTGTGCTCGCGGAGGGGCAGGAGAACCCGTTCGCGGCGGGGGAGCGGCCCGCGGGGAACAACCGCTAATCAAGTTTGACGAATGGCTTCGCCTCGGTTACCTTCGCCCACCTAGTCAAGTTTGACTACGACCAGTTTGGTCACGGAGGGAGCCGGATGACGGACGCGATCGTCGCCGAGGGAGTGCGGAAGAGGTACGGGGACAAGGCGGCACTCGACGGCCTCGACCTGGTGGTGGGCCGGGGCACCGTGCACGGCGTGCTCGGGCCGAACGGGGCGGGCAAGACCACCGCCGTACGCGTCATGGCGACGCTGCTGCGGGCCGACGAGGGCCGCGTCGAGGTGGCGGGCCACGATGTGCGGCGCGCCCCGGACGAGGTCCGCCACCGCATCGGCCTGCTCGGCCAGCACGCGGCCCTCGACGAGGAGTTGAGCGGCCGGCAGAACCTGGAGATGTTCGGCAGGCTCCACCACCTGGGGGCCCGGCGCGCGGGGGTGCGGGCCGACGAACTCCTGGCACGCTTCGGCCTGGCGGACACCGGCCGCAAGGCGGTCAAGGCGTACAGCGGCGGCATGCGGCGCCGCCTCGACCTCGCCGCGTCGCTCATCACGGAGCCGGAGGTCCTCTTCCTCGACGAGCCGACGACCGGCCTCGACCCGCGTGGCCGCGCCGAGGTGTGGGACGCCGTGATGCTGCTCGTGATGTTCGGCTACCTGGTCGGTGGCGGCAAGGGGGTCGAGGGCGACTATGTCGACTTCCTCGTCCCCGGCATGCTCGCGCTGACCATGGCGTTCGGCCTGGAGTCGACCATGGTGGCGATCACCCAGGACCTCAACAAGGGAGTGATCGACCGGTTCCGGTCCATGCCGATGACGAACGGGGCGGTCCTCGTGGGCCGCTCGGTGGCGGACATGCTGCAGTCGGCGGCGTCGATCGTGGTCATGGCCGCGGTCGGCCTCGCCATCGGCTGGCGGGTGCACGGCTCGTTCGGCGCGGTGCTCGGGGCCTTCGGGCTGCTGCTCCTGCTGCGCTTCGCGATGCTGTGGATGGGCATCTGGCTGGCGATGGTGGCGGGGAAGCCGGAGCTGGTGCAGGCCGTGCAGATCCTGGTGTGGCCGGTCGGGTTCCTCTCCAACGCTTTTGCGGTGCCGTCGACCATGCCGGACTGGCTGGGCGCGGTGGTCGAGTGGAACCCGATGTCGGCGACGGCCTCGTCGGTCCGCCACCTCTTCGGCAACCCGGGCGGCGCGGACGAGGTGTGGCTGGCGGTGGCGTGGCCGGTGGGCCTGGTGGCGATCTTCTTCCCCTTGGCGGTACGGAGGTTCGCGAGGCTGAGCCACTAGCCGTCGCCGCCTAGTGGTGGAAGCCGGTGGCCGCGCCCCGGTCCCGCGTGAACGGGTGCGGCTGCGCGCGCAACTCCGGCAGCAGCCGCCCCAGGTCCTCCACCAGCAGCTCCGCCAGATCGGACGAGAACCCGTTGCGGCACACCACCCGCAGCACCGCCAGATCCTCCCGGTGCGCGGGGAACGTGTACGCCGGCACCAGCCACCCCCGCTCCCGCAGCCGCCGCGACACGTCGAACACGTCGTACGCCGTCACCTCGGGCGCCGTGGTGAACGCGAACACCGGCAACTCGTCGCCCCGCGTGAGGAGCTGGAAGTCGCCCAGCGCCTCGATCCGCTCCGCGAGGCCGCGGGCCACCTGCCGCGTCGCCTGCTGAACGGCCCGGTAGCCCTCCCTGCCGAGGCGCAGGAACGTGTAGTACTGGGCGACCACCTGCGCCCCCGGCCGCGAGAAGTTGAGCGCGAACGTCGGCATGTCCCCGCCCAGGTAGTTGACCCGGAAGACGAGTTCCTCCGGCAGGGCCTCCGCGTCGCGCCACAGCGCCCAGCCGACTCCCGGGTAGACGAGCCCGTACTTGTGCCCGGACGTATTGATCGACGCCACCCGCGGCAGCCGGAAGTCCCACGCCAGATCCGGGTCGAGGAACGGCGCCACCATCGCGCCCGACGCCCCGTCCACGTGCACGGGGATGTCGAGGCCCGTGTGCACCTGCAGCTCGTCGAGCGCCGCGCACAGGTCGGCGATCGGCTCGTACGAACCGTCGAAGGTCGAGCCGAGGATGCCGACGACGCCGATCGTGTTCTCGTCGCACAGCTCCGCGGCCGCGGCCGGGTCGAGGTGGAACCGGCCGCCCTCCATCGGCACCTGGCGCGCCTCCACCTCCCAGAAATTGCAGAACTTCTCCCAGCAGACCTGCACGTTCACGCCCATGACGAGGTTGGGGCGGGCCTCGCGCGAGGGGTAGCGGTCGGTGTTCCGCAGCGCCCAGCGCCGCTTGAGCGCCATCCCGGCGAGCATGCACGCCTCGCTCGACCCGGTGGTCGAACACCCCACGGCGGTGGACGGATCGGGCGCGTTCCACAGATCGGCGAGCATGGCGACGCAGCGCCGCTCCAGCTCCGCCGTCCGCGGGTACTCGTCCTTGTCGATCATGTTCTTGTCCCGGCACTCGCCCATGAGGACGCCCGCCTGGGGCTCCATCCACGTGGTGACGAAGGTGGCGAGGTTAAGCCGCGCGTTCCCGTCCAGCATCAGCTCGTCACGGACCAGCTGATACGCGGTCATGGGCGCGAGCGGCCCCTGCGGCAGCCGGTGCTTGGGCGGGGCGTCCGTCATCCCGGCCGTCGGGTTCGCCTCGCCGTAGAAGGGGTTGATGGCGAGGGGGCGCTCGTCGGGCTTGCCGTAGCGGTCGGCCGGGCTCTGATGCAGTGGTGACATGAGGGTCAACTCCTTTGTGTGAAAGGGAAGTTGTGTCTGTCTCGGGGTGCTCAGCGGATCGCCGACCCGTCCTCCGACAGTTGCATCTGCGGCCGACCCGTCACCAGTAGCCAGGCGGGCAATGACGCGATGCACATCAGGGCGATGATCGCGGGGGAGGCGACCAGGACGGCCGCCGTGAAGAGGCTGACCCAGCCCTGCCGGGTGACCGCGAGCAGTACCCCGAGGACTCCGGCCGCGATGCCGACCGACGGATTCACGCCGGGCACGAGCGCGTGCGCGAAAAGACCGAAGGCCGCCCCCACGAAGACGGCGGGGAAGATCCGCCCGCCCCGGAACCCGCACGTGGCGGCGATGAGCAGCGCCGCCAGCTTCACCACGGTCATCAGGGCGAACTCCCCGGCCGACCAGCCGTCCGGCGACCCGGCGATCTCCTTGACCTCCGCGAGCCCCTTGAACAGCGTCAGTTCGCCGCCGAGCGCCCCGAGCAGGCCGAGCACGAGCCCGCCCAGCGGCAGCGTCAGCATCGGGTGGCCGAGGCGGCCGAAGGCGCGGTGCACGTAGGGGAAGGCGTAGACGGCGGTCATCGCGAACACCGCGGCCGCGCAGGCGACCACGATCGCGGACAGGAGGTCGGCCCAGCCGGGGTCGCTCAGCGGCGGCAGGCCGAGGTCGAAGGAGGGCGAGGCGAGCAGGGCGGTGGTCATGGAGCCCGCGGCCGCCGCGAGCAGCGGCCCGAACATGTTGTCCCACAGCGAGCCCTTCATCGGCATCGCCTTCCCGGCCAGCGTCTCCGAGACGAGCAGCGCGGCCGCGATCGGCGTTCCGAACAGGGCGCCGACGGTCGCCGCCGTCGCCAGGCTCACCCACATCGTCGCCGGAGACTTCGGCACCAGCTTCTTGCCGAGCCAGAACGCGAGCCCCACGTTCACCGCGATGATCGGGTTCTCCGGGCCCAGGCTCGGCCCGCCGGCCAGCATCAGCGCCGCGGCGAGCGCGAGCCCCGGGAGCACGTAGGGCGGCAGCGGTGCCTCGCCGCCGAGCCCCATCGTCGCCGGGTCGGGCCCTGCGTGCCCCGGCACCTTCCAGACCACGAGCCCGACGAGGACGCCCGTGGCGGTGAGCATCACGATGATCCACAGCGCGGAGTAGCCGCCGATGCCGAGAGCGTCGGGCAGCTCTTCCCACACCAGGTCGGCCAGCTTCTCCGCGATCCAGTCGAGCGCGAGGAACAGCACGCTGCAGCCGACGCCCACCACCAGCGCGGGCAGGACGAACGGCAGCAGGGTGCGAGCGGAGACGGCGGGCGGGGGCGGCGATTCGATCTCGGTATGCGTGCTCACGGCGCCACCTTAAGCGGACATAAATGGCATAACACCGCGAAAACCCGCCGAAGGAATCGACTTGCACCTCACGTCACGTGAGGCCCCAAGCTGATTCGCGTACGAGAAAGGAGGCACGGCGGATGAGCTACTCCGTGGGTCAGGTCGCCCGCTTCGCCGCAATCACGGTGCGCACCCTGCACCACTACGACGAGATCGGCCTGCTCGCCCCGAGCGAGCGCAGCGCGGCGGGGCACCGCCGGTACGGCGAGGCCGACCTCGACCGGCTCCAGCAGGTCCTCTTCTACCGGGAGCTCGGCTTCCCGCTCGACGAGATCCAGGCCCTGCTTGACGACCCGGAATCCGACCCGCGCGAGCACCTGCGGCGCCAGCACGAACTGCTGAGCGCCCGCATCGAGAAGTTGCAGAAGATGGCAGAGGCCGTCGAACACGCCATGGAGGCACAGAAGATGGGCATCCAGCTCACACCGGAAGAGCGCTTCGAGGTCTTCGGCGACAAGGACCCCGAGGAGTACTCCGAGGAGACCGAGCAGCGCTGGGGCGGCACGGAGGCGTACGCCGAGTCGCAGCGGCGGGCCGCGACGTACTCCAAGGAGGACTGGCTGCGCATGAAGGCCGAGAACGACGACTGGCTCGCGCGCTACGTGGCGCTCGTCACAGCCGGCGAACCGGCCGACGGCGAGCGCGCCATGGACCTGGCCGAGGAGCACCGCGACCAGATCTCGCGGTGGTTCTACGACTGCCCGCACGAGATGCACGCCTGTCTCGGCGCCATGTACGTGGCCGACGAGCGCTTCAAGGCGTACTACGACGCCCTGGGCGAGGGCGTCGCCGACCACCTCAGCACCGCGATCCACGCCAACTCGCTGCGGAACGGCTGAACCACAGGTATGCCACAGTTTCCGCACAGTGCATCCTGAGGGGGCCACTGGAACCTGGCAGGGACAACCGGCGTTGATAACTTTGCACCGCCATTGCCTTGCCCTGCCTTTACCGCCGAAGCCCCTCAGGAGTCCGGACCCGTGATGACGCTTGCTCTAGGACCAAGCTGGCTGGACCCGGACTATCTGCTGAACACGTTCGGCATCTGGGGCCTGCTGCTGATCGTGTTCGCCGAGTCGGGCCTGCTGATCGGCTTCTTCCTGCCGGGCGACTCGCTGCTCTTCACCACGGGTCTGCTGATCACTTCGAAGCAGCTGGACTTCCCGCTGTGGGGGGCGATCGGGCTGATCTGCCTCGCCGCGATCCTGGGCGACCAGGCGGGCTACATGTTCGGCAAGAAGGTCGGCCCGTCCCTCTTCAAGCGCGAGGACTCCCGGCTCTTCAAGCAGGAGAACGTCACCAAGGCGCACGAGTTCTTCGAGAAGCACGGCCCCAAGTCCCTGGTCCTCGCCCGCTTCGTGCCCATCGTCCGTACGTTCACGCCGATCATCGCGGGCGTCTCGGGCATGCGGTACCGCTCGTTCCTCACGTTCAACGTGATCGGCGGCGTGCTGTGGGGCGCGGGCGTGACGCTGCTCGGCTCGTGGCTCGGCAACATCGCGTTCGTGCACAAGAACATCGAGGCGATCCTGATCCTGATCGTCCTGATCTCGGTGGTGCCGATCGCGATCGAGTTCCTGCGGGCCCGCGGCAAGTCGAAGAAGGAAGCCGCCCGGTCCGCACAGTCCGGGGAGCCCGGCGGCCCCGACGAGACCCCGCCCGCGCGACGCCGGCACGCGAAGCGCTAGAAGCCCCTCGTGCGCTTGGCCGCGCGCCGCCCCGCGGCGCCCGGCCCCTGCAGGAACAGGCGGGAGATCTCGCCACCGAGGTTCACCCCGATCGCGATGGCCAGGGCGAGCGCCGCCGCCTTGGCCAGGAACGTGAGCCCGCCGTTCACATCGCTGTGGGCGATCGCCAGCAGACCGAAGTACGTCGCCGAACCCGGCAGCAGCGGACCGATCGCGGCCGTCACGTACGGCAGCGCCGACGCGAACTGGTACCGCGAGAAGAGCTGCCCGAACAGGCCCACGAGCCCCGCCGCCGCGGCCGTCGCGGCCACCGGCGAGATCCCGCCCTGGTAGTGCAGCGCCCCGAAGATCGCGCCCGCGACCCCGCCGTTGAGCGTCACGGCGATCACCGTCTTGCGCTCCTGCTGCAACAGGACGGCGAACGCGAGCGACAGTGACATCGACGCGAGGATCTGCCAGACGGGCCGGTTGTTGGACCCGAGCGCCTCTTCCGGGTCGAGCTGCGCGTCCAACTGCACGCCTACGTAGAGCATGATCAGGACGCCGATGACGATGCCCACGAAGAAGTACATGACTTCCAGGAGGCGGGCCGCGGCCGTGATGTAGAAGCCGGTCAGGCCGTCCTGCACACCGGCCACGAGGGCCCGCCCGGGCAGCAGCGCGAACAGTCCACCGGTGATCACCGCGGATGCCTTCACATCCACGTAGTTGTGCGCGAGCGTCAGCGCGATGCCCATCGCGGCGGGCGGCATCGCGGCGATCGTGAACTGGTAGAACTCCGGGAACCCGCGCCCCGCGCAGAGCCATGCGAGGCGGTCGCCGAGCATCGCGCCTATCGCGGCGACGACGAACACCAGCAGGTCACCGCCGACCAGGATCGAGGCCGAACCGGCGAGCAGCCCGCTCGCCCCGGTGAGCGCCCAGCCCGGGTAGGGGTGCCGGTTCCTGCGGATCTCGGCGAGGCGCCGGTAGGCCTCCTCCAGGGAGACCTCGGCCTCCTCGTCGCTGATGTCGTCGACGAGCCGGTACACGGCCGCGAGGCGCGTGTAGTCGGTGCCGCGGCGCCGCACGGTGCGCGAGGCCGTCACCGGGTCGTCCACCAGGGACGGCTGGAAGCTGATCGACAGCAGAGTGAACGTTACTGTCGGCTCGCAGCGGTCGAGCCCGTAGGACCGGCACACGGCGAACATCGCCGCCTCCACGTCCTCGGCGCCCTCACCACCGGCCAGCAGCAGCTCCCCGATACGCAGCGTCAGGTCGAGCACGCGCGGAACGGCGGGGCCGGTCTCGGCGTCGTGCTTCTGCACCAGATCGGGGGCGGGCCGCTCGGCGACCGGCATCCGCAGCATGGTGCGCATCCGGTCCTGCCAGGGCGCCTCCTTGGTCAGCCTGACCATGGGGATGCCGTGCGGCGGGGTGAACGCGGCCGGCGACTCACGGGCGCTGTAGGTCCGCGGCCGCGTGAACGCGGAGCCCTCCGTGTCCACCGGCTCCGTTGCCTGCACGTTGAGCCCATTGGGGACCGCGAACTCCGAGGTGGTCGACGACTCCTCGTCGACCACCGGGGGCGGCGTGATGATCCCGATGGGCTGCGTGAACGCGCTGCGCGCCTCGTCGGACTGCGGCTTGCGGTCCTCTGGGGCCTCGGATTCCCGCTCCGTCACCTCTGTCGTTCCTCGCCCTTCACATCACTGCGGATCCGTGTAACCGCACGTACGCCTCAGTATGCGCACAGATACGCGAACGGGCCGCCCCAGGGGGGCGGCCCGGATGTGAACGCTGGGGGCTCAGTGGCCGCCGTTGTCCTGAGCGCGCTTGTAGGAACGCTCGATCTCGGCCTCGGCCTCGGTACGGCCGACCCAGTCGGCGCCCTCGACGGACTTGCCGGGCTCCAGGTCCTTGTAGACCTCGAAGAAGTGCTGGATCTCCAGGCGGTCGAACTCCGAGACGTGCTGGATGTCGCGCAGGTGCTCCATCCGCGGGTCCGTCGCCGGGACGCACAGCAGCTTGTCGTCGCCGCCGGCCTCGTCCGTCATCCGGAACATGCCGATCGCGCGGCACTTGATGAGGCAGCCCGGGAACGTCGGCTCGTCCAGGATGACCAGCGCGTCCAGCGGGTCGCCGTCCTCGCCGAGGGTGTCCTCGACGTAGCCGTAGTCCGTCGGGTAGGCGGTCGACGTGAACAGACGACGGTCGAGGCGGATACGACCGGACTCGTGGTCGACCTCGTACTTGTTCCGCGATCCCTTCGGGATCTCGATCAGGACGTCGAACTCCACCGGTGGCTCCTCAATGATCAACACAAACGTCTGGTGGTTAAGTGTCCCCTACGCAGATGTGTGATCGCGAAAGGGGCTGGTCCGCGGTGCCGGAGCCGAAGGCTTCGCAGCTCGTGAAGAGTGCGGCGAAGACTGTTGCCGGATCCAAGACCAAGCACGTCACGGTGGGCGCGACGGCGGTGGGTCTCGCCCTCGCGGCCGTCGTGGCGGTCGCGGCCGGTCCCTGGGACGCTTCCGGTCAGCGTAAGGCCGAGGCCGACCGGGCCGCCTCCTCGGAGACCGGAGGTGGCGCAGATCACGGCGGTGCGGCCGAGGCGGCGCCGAGCGCGCCCGTGGTGCTCGCGGCCCCCGGAGCGGCCGTGCCGGGCCCCACGAAGAGCGCCCTGGCCGACGTGCTCGACCCGCTCCTGAAGGGCTCCGCGCTCGGCGGCCACCGCACGGCCGCGGTCGTCGACGCCGTCACCGGAAAGAGGCTCTACGGAAGGTCGCCGGGCGACACCCTCACCCCGGCGTCCACGACGAAGCTGGCCACGGCGGTGGCGGCCCTCTCGGCCGCGGGCCCCGACCACCGCATCGCCACCCGTACGGCCCTGGAGAAGGACTCCAAGAAGCTGATTCTGGTGGGCGGCGGCGATCCGACCCTGACCGCCCGCGAGAAGAATCCTTACGGTGCCGCCGACCTGGGCACTCTCGCCGACGAGACCGCCAAGGACCTCAAGCGGCGCGACATCGGCGAGGTCACCCTCGCGTACGACACCTCGCTGTACTCGGGCCCCGACACCCACCCCATCGGCCCCAACGAGAACCTCGCCCGGGTCACCCCCCTGATGGCCGACGAGGCCCGCACCGACGACTCCGACAGCGGACCGGCCACGCGCGAGGGCGACCCGGCGGCGGCCGCGGCGAGGAAGTTCGCGGACCTGCTCGGCGACCGAGGCATCAAGACCAAGGGCGACCCGGCCTCCGGCAAGGCGTCCGAACGGGCGCGGAAGCTCGCGAAGGTGTCATCGCCGCCGCTGTCCGCGCTCGTCGAGCGGATGCTGACCCACAGCGACAACGACATCGCCGAGGCGCTCGCCCGGCAGACCGCGATCGCCGTGGGCGAGAGCCACGGCTTCGACGGCGCGGGCGTGGCCGTCAAGAAGCAGCTCGGAAAGCTCCGGCTGCCGCTCAAGGACACCCATTTCGCCGACGGCAGCGGCCTCGACCGCGCCGACAAGGTCTCCGCCGACCTGCTCACCGGCCTGCTCGCCAAGGCCGCCGACCCGTCCCGCCCCGAGCTGCGCTCCGTCCTCACGGGCCTGCCGGTCGCCGGCTTCACCGGAACCCTCGCGAGCCGCTACGAGGACGCGGCCGACGCCTCCGGCACCGGCCTGGTCCGCGCCAAGACCGGCACCCTCACCGGCGTCAACACGCTCGCCGGGACGGTCGTCGACGCCGACGGCCGCCTCCTCGTCTTCGCCTTCATGACGGAGGGCGCGACGGACCCCAAGGCCGCCCAGTCCGGCCTCGACCGCCTCGCCTCCTCGGTCGCCAACTGCGGTTGCAGGTGAACCCTTAAGGGTTCCGAGCGGCCGAAGTGGGGCGCCACTCCGGGGCCGATCCCCCTTCCGGTATGCGGGGGGTCACGTACCGTTGACGCATGACGAGCCTCGGCGGTGCTGCATCTTCGGGAATGGTCGACTGGAACCTCGCGGTCGCGACCGCGACCCGACTCGTACGACCAGGTCCCGAGGTCAGTCGGGACGAGGCACGGGCCATCGTCGCCGAGCTGCGCCGGCACGCCAAGGCCTCCGAGGAGCACGTACGCGCGTACACGCGCATGGCCACCGATTCCGACCACGACACCCCGGTGCTCGTGGTCGACCGGCCCGGCTGGGTGAAGGCCAACGTCGCGGGCTTCCGCGAGGTGCTCAGGCCGCTGCTCGACAAGATGAACGAGCGGCGCGGTTCGGGCCCCGGACCCGCCATGCTCGGCGCGGTCGGCGGCAAGGTCACGGGCGTCGAACTCGGCATGCTGCTCTCGTTCCTGTCCTCCCGCGTCCTCGGCCAGTACGAGACCTTCGCCCCCGCCACCCGTGACCTGCCCGCCGCGCCGAACGCCGGCGGAAGGCTCCTGCTGGTCGCGCCGAACATCGTGCACGTGGAGCGCGAACTCGACGTGGAACCCCACGACTTCAGGCTCTGGGTCTGCCTCCACGAGGAGACGCACCGCACCCAGTTCACGGCCGTGCCCTGGCTGCGCGACCACCTCGAGGGCGAGATCCAGTCATTCCTCGAGGAGACGGAGGTCGACCCGTCGACGTTCCTCGAGCGCGTACGGGAGGCGGCCCAGTCGCTCGCCGGAGGGCGCCCCGAGGGCGAGGAGGACGACGGCGGCCGCTCGCTCGTCGAACTGGTGCAGACCCCGGCGCAGCGCGACATCCTCGCCCGCCTCACCGCCGTCATGTCGCTGCTCGAGGGGCACGCGGACTACGTGATGGACGGCGTGGGACCGGCCGTCGTGCCCTCCGTCGAGGAGATCCGCGAGAAGTTCCAACAGCGCAGGCAGAAGGGCGCCTCACGGCTCGACCTGGCCCTGCGCAAGCTGCTCGGCCTCGACGCCAAGCTGCGCCAGTACCGCGACGGCGAGAAGTTCGTACGGGCCGTCGTCGACGAGGTCGGCATGGACGGCTTCAACCGTGTCTGGACGTCTCCCAACACGCTGCCGACGAAGGCGGAGATCGCCAAACCGGCGGACTGGGTCGCGCGGGTGCACAACAAGTCGGACGGCGCTCACGAAGCCCCGTAAGGCACGCCCATAATTGCCCAGGATCACCCATCCGAGGGACCGTAGGCCGTGGGCTGGCGTGCAATGCTCGGGGAACCGCTCGGCTCTGTCACCATCGACACACTCTGCGTGACTGATCTCACCCGGTCACCGTTGAGCGAATGAGCCGGGCCAGCCGGCGCTGGTCCGGTTCGAGTTGTCCAGCAGCGCCCACCCCCCAGACAACGGAATGAAGGGAACCGGACATGGGTCCCCATCCTGCGGTCGCGGCGATACGCCTGGCGGTCCGCCGCGTCCTCCACGACATCCTCAACGACTCCAAGCCGGACGCCGAGCCCGTGGTGCTCGTCGCCTGCTCCGGCGGAGCCGACTCCATGGCCCTCGCCTCCGCCCTCGCCTTCGAGGCCCCCAAACTCGGCATCCGTGCCGGCGGCGTCACCGTCGACCACGGCCTGCAGCCCGGCTCCGACGCCCGCGCCGAGGACGTCGTCCTGCGCCTGACCGCCCTCGGCCTGAAGCCCGTCGAGTCCGTCGCCGTCGACGTGGGACGCGACGGCGGACCCGAGGCCGCGGCCCGCGACGCCCGCTACGCCGCCCTCGACGCCGCCGCCGAAAGCCACGGCGCCGCCGCCGTCCTGCTCGGCCACACCCGCGACGACCAGGCCGAGACGGTCCTGCTCGGCCTCGCCCGCGGCTCCGGCATCCGCTCCCTGTCCGGGATGGCCGCGATGTCGGGCGCCGGCGGCCGCTACCGGCGCCCCTTCCTCACGCTCGACCGGCAGACCGCCCGCAAGGCCTGCCTCGTCCAGCATCTGCCCGTCTGGGACGACCCGCACAACACCGACCCGGCGTACACCAGGTCCAGACTCCGGCACGAGGGCCTGCCCGCCCTGGAGAAGGCGCTCGGCAAAGGCGTCGTCGAGGCTCTCGCCCGGACGGCCCAGCTGTCCCGCGACGATGCCGACGCGCTCGACACCTGGGCCCGCGACGCCGCGGAGTCCGTACGGGACGCGGCCGGGCTCCTCGAATGCGCCAAGCTGTACGCCCTGCCGCCCGCCGTACGCCGCCGAATCCTGCGCAGGACGGCCATCGAGGCCGGTGCCCCCGCCGGTGCGCTGTTCGCCCGGCACATCGAGGAGGTCGACCGCCTGATCACGGGGTGGCGGGGCCAGGGAGAGATCAATCTGCCGGGCAAAGTTCTCGCTCAGCGGCAGGGTGGCAGACTGGTCATCCGGCAAGGCTGACTCGACGGTCACGTCGCGGCGGCCGGTGGGACGACCGAAAGTGATGCGGGTGGACGCGAAAGACATGGGCACCGACCTACAGTCGGTGCTCATCACCAAGGAAGAGATCGACGCGAAGCTGGCCGAGCTGGCCGCGAAGGTCGACGCGGAGTACGCGGGCAAGGACCTGCTGATCGTCGGGGTCCTGAAGGGCGCCGTGATGGTCATGGCCGACCTGGCTCGTGCCCTGTCCACCCCGCTCACCATGGACTGGATGGCGGTGTCCTCGTACGGCTCGGGCACCCAGTCCTCCGGCGTCGTGCGGATCCTCAAGGACCTCGACACCGACATCAAGGACAAGCACGTCCTGATCGTCGAGGACATCATCGACTCCGGTCTGACGTTGTCCTGGCTGCTCACCAACCTCGGCTCGCGCGAGCCCGCCTCCCTCGAGGTGTGCACGCTGTTGCGCAAGCCGGAGGCGGCCAAGGTCGACATCGACGTGAAGTGGGTCGGCTTCGACATCCCGAACGAGTTCGTGGTCGGTTATGGCCTGGACTACGCGGAGAAGTACCGGAACCTGCCGTTCGTCGGCACCCTCGCACCGCACGTCTACGGCGGCTGAGTCGTCGTCAGTCCTGATCGCGGGGACGGGAACCCTCACGGGTCTCCCGCCGTTGGAGCATGCGAAGGGCAGATTCCCGGTCGTCCCCTGCGGCTTCGGGTGACAATGCTGGGGTACCGTCCGAAGAACAGTTCTTCAAACAGCTACAACAGCACCAAGAGCTCCAAACAGCCTTATCAAACTCACTATGGCAGGAGGGACGGGGCGGCTCCGCTCCGTATGGATGGACGTGAAGCGATACTTCCGTGGGCCGGTCATGTGGATCGTGCTGGCCGTCCTTGCCGTGGTCGTGTTGATGCAGGTCGTCGGTTCGTCCGGCGGCTACAAGACGGTGGACACCGGCCAGGTAATTCAGGCCATCAACGACAACAAGGTGGATTCGGCCAAGCTGACCACCGGCGATGAGAGCACGATCAAGGTCGAGCTGAAGGACGGCCAAAAGGTCGACGGCTCGAACAAGATCCAGGCCAGCTACATCGGCGACCAGGGCGTCGACGTGGCCAAGACTCTCCAGGCCAAGTTCGAGGACAAGCAGATTCCGGACGGGTACACCGTCTCGCCGTCGAAGCAGAACCCCTTCGTGGGCATCCTGCTCTCGCTGCTGCCCTTCGTTCTCATCGTCGTCGTGTTCCTGTTCCTGATGAACCAGATGCAGGGCGGCGGCTCCCGAGTCATGCAGTTCGGGAAGTCCAAGGCCAAGCTCATCACCAAGGACACCCCCAAGACGACATTCTCCGACGTCGCCGGCAGCGACGAGGCCGTCGAGGAGCTCTACGAGATCAAGGAGTTCCTCCAGGAGCCGGCCAAGTTCCAGGCTGTCGGCGCCAAGATTCCCAAGGGCGTACTCCTGTACGGCCCGCCCGGAACGGGCAAGACGCTGCTCGCGCGCGCTGTCGCGGGCGAAGCGGGCGTGCCGTTCTACTCGATCTCCGGTTCCGACTTCGTCGAGATGTTCGTCGGTGTCGGTGCCTCCCGTGTCCGTGACCTCTTCGAGCAGGCCAAGGCGAACGCTCCGGCGATCGTCTTCGTCGACGAGATCGACGCGGTCGGCCGGCACCGTGGTGCCGGACTCGGCGGTGGACACGACGAGCGCGAGCAGACGCTCAACCAGCTGCTCGTCGAGATGGACGGCTTCGACGTGAAGGGCGGCGTCATCCTGATCGCCGCCACGAACCGGCCCGACATCCTCGACCCGGCGCTGCTGCGTCCCGGCCGATTCGACCGCCAGATCGCGGTCGACCGTCCGGACATGCAGGGCCGTCTGGAGATCCTCAAGGTTCACCAGAAGGGCAAGCCGGTCGCTCCGGACGTCGACCTGTCGGCCGTCGCCCGCCGTACGCCGGGCTTCACCGGTGCCGATCTCTCCAACGTGCTGAACGAGGCCGCTCTGCTGACGGCCCGTTCGAACCGGAAGCTGATCGACAACCAGATGCTCGACGAGGCGATCGACCGTGTGGTCGCGGGCCCGCAGAAGCGGACCCGGATCATGTCGGACAAGGAAAAGAAGATCACCGCGTACCACGAGGGCGGTCACGCCCTGGTCGCGGCGGCCTCGCCGAACTCCGACCCGGTCCACAAGATCACGATCCTGTCCCGCGGCCGCGCGCTGGGGTACACGATGGTGCTCCCGGAGGAGGACAAGTACTCGACCACGCGTAACGAGATGCTTGACCAGCTCGCCTACATGCTGGGCGGGCGCGCGGCCGAGGAGCTCGTCTTCCACGACCCGACGACGGGTGCCGCGAACGACATCGAGAAGGCCACTGGTACGGCCCGCGCGATGGTCACGCAGTACGGCATGACCGAGCGGCTCGGCGCGATCAAGTTCGGCGGCGACAACTCCGAGCCCTTCGTGGGCCGCGAGATGGGTCACCAGCGCGACTACTCGGAAGAGGTCGCCGCGCTCGTCGACGAAGAGGTCAAGAAGCTCATCGAGACCGCGCACAACGAGGCCTGGGAGATCCTCGTCGAGAACCGCGACGTTCTCGACAACCTGGTCCTCGCGCTGCTCGAGAAGGAGACGCTGAACAAGGAGCAGATCGCCGAGATCTTCACTCCGATCGTGAAGCGCCCGGCCCGCCCCGCGTGGACCGGCTCCAACCGCCGCACCCCCTCGACCCGCCCGCCGGTGCTCTCCCCCAAGGAGCTCTCACTGACGAACGGGGCGAACGGAACGGCGCCCGCCATCGAGACCACCACCCCGGTGGACACGGTGAAGGAAGAGCGCCCCGAGAGCTGACCCGGCCCTCATTGGGCAGGCCAGACCCGGAATGCAGGCCGCGTCCCCCACGCTTTACGGTGTGGGGGACGCGGCCTTTGCGCTGCCGCGCGGGCATGTAAGTAGAGAAAGAGGCACCAGATGACCGACCCGGTGACGCTGGACGGCGAGGGCTCGATCGGCGAGTTCGACGAGAAGCGGGCCGAGAACGCCGTGCGTGAACTGCTCATCGCGGTCGGCGAGGACCCGGACCGCGAGGGCCTGCGGGAGACCCCGGGGCGGGTCGCCCGCGCCTACAAGGAGATATTCGCGGGCCTGTGGCAGAAGCCCGAGGACGTCCTGACGACGACGTTCGACCTGGGGCACGACGAGATGGTCCTGGTGAAGGACATCGAGGTGCAGAGCAGCTGTGAGCACCACCTGGTCCCCTTCGTCGGGGTCGCCCACGTCGGCTACATCCCGTCCGCCGACGGCAAGATCACGGGCCTGTCGAAGCTGGCCCGGCTGGTCGAGGTGTACGCCCGCCGTCCGCAGGTCCAGGAGCGTCTGACGACGCAGATCGCGGACTCCCTGATGGAGATCCTGGAGCCGCGCGGCGTGATCGTCGTCGTGGAGTGCGAGCACATGTGCATGTCGATGCGCGGGGTTCGCAAGCCCGGCGCGAAGACGATCACGTCGGCCGTGCGCGGGCAGCTGCGGGACCCCGCGACCCGCAGCGAGGCGATGAGCCTGATCATCGGGCGGTAATTCCCCGAGCCTCGCTTGTGGGACGAGAGGCGGCGGGGACCGGGGCGGAGCCCCGGGGCGTTCACGCGGCCGGGGCCGCGCCTTCCGTGTCGTCGTCCTCGGGCAACTTGCACACCCGCTCCAAGAAGATCGCCGCGGCGATCACGGCGACTCCGGCGACGACCGAGAGCCCGGCGTAGATCGCCTGATCGCGGCGGGCCGGGACGTCCAGCCGCTCCAGCAGGAAGATGCCGGTGCCGCCGTACATGCCGGCCACAAGCGCCGCGACCAACGCGCTTGCCTGGCCGAAGACCAGGGCGCGTGCCGCCATCATGGGGTCGACGCCCTTGGCCTCGGGGCGGCGCTCCCGCTGTGCACGCAGCCGGGAGCGGATGGAGAGGGCCGTAGCGAGCAGTACGGCGGCGATCGCGGCCAGCACGATGGGCGCGGCCAGCGGGACCTTCGGCAGGGTGCCGAGCGAGTCCCACAGGCGGGCGCCCGCCCAGGACAGCACTCCGGCTACGGCGAAGAGGCCGACCAGCGTCCTGATGCGCAGTTGCTTCATCCCGGTTGGTCGCCCCTCGTCCGTCATGGCCCTGTTGCCTGTGGCCGTTAACCGTGTCCGGTAGACCTTAACGATTACTCGGGGAGGTGGAGTTCCAGGTCGGCGCGTGCCGCGACGCCCTCGCGGGTCACGGCGTCGAGCAGCTGGGCGACCGCGCCGTGCCCCGGAAGCTGGGCCTCCGGCTCCACGTCGTGCCAGGGAACGAGTACGAAGGCCCGCTCGTGGGCCCGCGGGTGGGGGAGCGTGAGGTACGGGTCGTCCGAGACGACGTCGGCGTACGCGACGATGTCCACGTCGATGGTGCGGGCGCCCCAGCGCTCGTCCCGTACCCGGTGGAAGGCCTCCTCGACCGCGTGCGCGCGCTCCAGGAGCGAGGAGGGCGGCAGCGTCGTCTTGAGGACGACGACGGCGTTGAAGTACGAGGGCTGGCTGTCCGGGGCGACGCCCCAGGGCTCCGTCTCGTAGACGGGCGAGACGGCCTTGACGCGGACTCCGGGGGTGTCCTCCAGGGCGTCGACGGCGCCCTGGAGGGTCTCCAGGCGGTTGCCCAGGTTCGCGCCGAGGGAGATGACGGCGCGCTTGGGGTTGGAGAGCGTGGTGTCGGCGGCGTCGACCTGTTCCACCACGGAGGTCGGCACCGGCTGGACGGTCGGGTCGAACGGAGTTTTGTTCATACTCGGCTCCGGGTGATGGTGACGGTCACGTCGTCGAAGGGCACGGTGATCGGTGCGTCCGGCTTGTGGACGCAGACCTCGACCTCCTGGACGCCTTCGTGCTTCAGACATGTCTGGGCGATGCGCTCGGCGAGTGTCTCGATGAGATCCACGGGGTCGCCCGAGACCACGGCCACGACCTCCTCCGCCACGATGCCGTAGTGCACGGTCTTCGCCAGGTCGTCGTCGGCCGCGGCCGCTCGCGTGTCCAGGCCGAGCACCAGGTCCACGACGAAGGTCTGGCCCTCCTCGCGTTCCTTGGGGAAGACGCCATGGTGCCCACGGGCCTTGAGGCCGCGCAGCGCGACACGATCCACGCGAATCACTCCTGCAGTCGTTGGTGAAGGCCGGTCCCACCGATGTGCGGTCGATGTCCCGGCCTCGATCGAATCTACCTTCGGGCACTGACAGCACCGGTCCGCGGGGGCTATGACTGATCCCACCCGACACACCAGCCCCACCATGCGCTCTCGGCTGGTAGCCGCCCATACCCAGGCGGTGAGGGGCCCAACCTCGCATCCGGATTTCGGCCTTTATCCGGGCTCGATTCGGGCTCTATGGGGATGCCTGCCCACTCAGGCGGGTGAGCCGTCCTCGTCCCCGTTGCCCATCTCGTCGGATTCGTCATCCGATTCCGCGAGCACGGGGGAGGCGTGGTGCGACCAGATCTTCCAGCCGTCGCGGGTGCGCCGGAACACGTTGGTGGCGACGACGCGCTGGCCGACGAGCGGGCCGAGTTCGTCGCCCTCCTTGGGGGCGGGGCCGCCGCTGAGGATGTTCTCCGTGCAGGTCACCAGGGCGGTGTCGGCGACGACGCTGATGTGCACGTCGGTCAGGAAGAACTGGATGTACTCGGTGTTCGCCATGATCAGCGCGTACGAGCGGAGCACCTCGCCCCGGCCCGTGAGCACCGGCCAGCCGGGGTGCACGCAGCTGACGGAGGTGTCCTCGGCCTCGTCCGGGTCGGCGTCCTCGGCGTATTCGGCGTCCTCGGGGGCGAGCCACAGGGTGGTGAGTTCCTCGAAGGCGCCGCGTTCGACGGCTTCGTAGTAGGCGCGGTTGGCGGTGTCGACGGCTTGGACGTCGGCCTCGGTCACTGGGCTCCTTCGACCGCGCGTGCCACGCGGACGGCGTCGGCGGTGGCCCGCACTTCATGGACGCGCACGGCCCAGGCGCCCGCCTGTGCGGCGAGCGCGGAGACGGCGGCGGTGGCGGCGTCGCGCTCGCGGGCGGGCGGCGGGGCGCCCTGCTCGCCGGCCAGTACGTGGCCGAGGAAGCGCTTGCGGGAGGCCGCGACGAGGACCGGGTGGCCGAGCGCGTGCAGTCGGTCCAGGTGGGCGAGCAGGGAGAGGTCGTGCTCGGCGTTCTTGGAGAAGCCGAGGCCGGGGTCGAGGACGATGCGGTCGGGGGCGATGCCGCCCTCCAGGGCGGCCTCCACGCGCGCGTGCAGCTCGTTCACGACTTCGGAGACGACGTCCTCGTAGGTGCCGGGCACATTGGTGCCCTCCAGGAGGCCACGCCAGTGCATCACGACGAAGGGCGCTCCCGTGGCGGCGACGACCGGGACCATCTCCGGGTCGGAGAGGCCGCCGCTCACGTCGTTGACCAGGGAGGCGCCCGCGGCGAGGGACTGCTCGGCGACGGAGGCCCGCATGGTGTCGACCGAGACCGTCACGCCTTCGGAGGCGAGGCCTCGTACGACGGGGATGACGCGCCTGAGCTCCTCGTCCTCGTCGACGCGGCTGGCGCCCGGACGGGTGGACTCGCCGCCGACGTCCACGAGGTCGGCGCCCTCGGAGACCAGGTCGAGGCCGTGTTTGATCGCGGCGGTCGTGTCGAAAAAGCGGCCGCCGTCCGAGAACGAATCGGGCGTCACATTGACGACCCCCATGACCGCGCAGCGGTCCCAAACGGGGAGGTTGGCTACGTGGCCCCGGCGGACCTGCGACGTGCTCATGACCTCAAGCCTAGGCCCTTCGCGGCGGGCGGGATCTCGCGGCTTTGGCGGCCCGCGAAGGTGCCGCCGCTTTCGTGGCGGGGCCGCGCGGTGAGGCCGGTCTCGCGGGTCCAGACCGCGCACCCCGTCTCGGAGCAGTCCATGACGGCCGGTGTCCAGGAGTGGGTCCGCGCCTCGTCCATGAAGCGCTCCATGGCTCCGGGCCACGCCTCCACGTCGCCCGTCGGGTCGCCCTTGGCGAGCATCACGCCCGACACGACCCGGTAGCGGACCGCCGCCTTGCCGCTGGGCGAGAACACGATCCCCTTGTCGCGGCCGGCCGGGCCCTCGGGGCGGAACGCGAGGTAGAGCGTGGTCAGCGCGGTGATCAGGCCGAGGGCGCCGAGCGAGAGGGCGACGGTGCGCGCCGCGCCGCCTCCGTAGACGAGTGGCCCTTCCGTGCCGAGCAGTCCGCACAGGACGTGCTCCAGGCGGTCCACGAGGCTCGGGGCGCCGACGAGCCGCGCCGGGTGTGCGCTGACGACGGCGAGGCCGATCAGCAGCGAACCCGCGCCCAGGAGCACGAAGTTGGCCAGGGCGCGCCAGCGGCCGCGCGGGTCGGGCGGCGCGTCGAACCACTTCCGGTCGCGTATCAGGAGCCACAGCGGCACCAGGGACAAGGCGACGCCGACGATCCCCATGAGTGGGCCCCGGTACGCGAACTGCCCGGCGGCGCCGAGCGGCAGCAGCACGATCACCGCCCACCAGGCCCGCCGCTTGCGGCGCCGCAGCATGCGTGCGAGCAGGACGAGCAGGACGCCGCTGCCGAGCGCGAGGGCCGCGGCGTACGGGCCGAGGGAGCCCGGCAGGGCCTCCGTGACAGCGCCTGTACGGCCTCGTGCGAACCGCGGCAGGACACCGGCCACGATGTCCGCGCCGCCGGCCAGGAGGCAGGCGCCCGCGATCCGCCGCATCCCCGCGCCTCCTCCTGCCGCTCGCCCCGCGAGACATATGAACACGGTGCGAATGCCGCATCCGTGACGTACGTCCTGTAGGACGGAAGCGGAGCGGCCCGGGTTCACTCATGAACGGCGAACCCCACGAGAGTGTGAACGGCGGGCCCCGCTAGGGGAGGAGCTGCTCCACCGTCTCCAGGTCGACCTCCGCGCGCGTGATGTCCCGCGCGTCCGCGGCCGTGGAGCGGCGCAGCGCCTCGTGCAGCCGGGCCGGGGTGAGCACGCCGAGGAACCGGCCCGCGCTGTGTTCGTCGATGACCGCGATCCAGCCCGCGTCGTGCTGGAGCATCGTCGCGAACGCCTGCTTGAGCGGGGCGCCCACCGGCAGCCAGGCCTCCATGCGGCGCGCGTGGTCACGCACGGTGTCGCCCTTGTTCGCGGCCACGCGCGCGTGCTCGGCGGAGATCCAGCCGTGCAGGTTGTTGTCGTGGTCCAGGACGACGGCCCAGCGGGCGTCGAGCTCCCTGGGCAGCGGGTCGTCGAGGTGCACGACGGGCGGCTGCTCCAGGTCGCCCTCCTCGATGGGCGTCACCGAGAGGCGCTTGAGCCCGCGGTCGGCGCCCACGAAGTCGGCCACGTAGTCGGTGGCGGGGGTGCCCAGGACCGCCGACGGAGTGTCGTACTGCTCGATACGACCTTCGCCGTAGACGGCTATACGGTCGCCGAGGCGGACGGCCTCCTCTATGTCGTGCGTGACGAACAGAACGGTCTTGCCGAGCGTCTGCTGCAGGCGCAGGAACTCGTTCTGCAGGTGCTCGCGCACCACCGGGTCGACCGCGCCGAACGGCTCGTCCATCAGCAGGACGGGCGGGTCGGCCGCCAGGGCCCGGGCCACGCCCACCCGTTGGCGCTGGCCGCCGGAGAGCTGCTCGGGGTAGCGCTCTCCGAACAGCTTCGGGTCGAGGCCCACCAGGTCGAGCAACTCCGCCGCCCGCGCACGGGCCTTGGCACGCTTGACGCCCAGCAGATGCGGCACGGTCGCGGTGTTGTCGAGGACCGACTTGTGCGGAAACAGGCCGACCTGCTGGATCACATATCCGATGCGGCGGCGCAATTGGACCGGGTCGACCCCGGATATGTCGTCGCCGTCGAGGAATATCCGGCCCGCGGTGGGTTCGATGAGCCGGTTCACCATCTTCATCGTCGTGGTCTTGCCGCAGCCCGACGGGCCGACGAGCGTGACCAGTTCGCCCTCGTTCACCTCGAAGGACAGATCGTCGACGGCGGTGGTGCCGTCCGCGTACCGCTTGCTGACGTGCTCGAACCGGATCATGGGACCCCATTCTGCCGGGACGCGGCCCGGTTGGGGATGCCCCGGTGAGGCGGTCATGTGAACGCCGTGTTGCGCTCGTAGGCCGGGGCTCGGCCGTTGTCAGTGGTCGGGGCTAGGGTCGTCGGCAGTTGGAAACGTGCGTGCGGCTGTGCGGCCGGCTGACATACGTTCGGGGAATCGGGGGAGGTGGCCGGCGTGAGCGAGCGGAACTGCCTGGTGGCCAATGACTGGGTGTGCGGGGAGTATGTGCGCACCCGCGGCCAGGAGTTGGTCGACGCGACCGTCCAGCACCTCGGCATCACGGCTGCGTCGGTGGTGATCGGCGTCCTCATCTCCTTCCCGCTCGCGCTGCTCGCCCGGCGCGCCCGGGCCTTCGCGGGGCCGGTGCTCGGCGTGACCACGGTGCTCTACTCGATCCCGTCGCTCGCGATGTTCTCGCTGCTGCTGCCCCTGTTCGGGCTCTCGGTCTCGCTGGTGGTCACTGGGCTCGTGCTGTACTCCCTGACGATCCTCGTGCGGAACATATTGGCGGGGTTGCAGGCGGTCCCGCAGGAGGCGAGAGAGGCCGCGCGCGGGATGGGGTACGGGCCGCTGCGGCTGCTGTGGGAGGTCGAACTCCCGCTGGCGCTCCCGGCGATGCTGGCCGGGGTGCGGATCGCGACGGTCTCCACGGTGGCGCTCACGACGGTCGGCTCGATCGTGGACTACGGCGGGCTCGGCACGCTGATCGTCGGGGGCCTGCAGAGCGACTTCAAGGCGCAGGTGCTCACCGCGTCCGTGCTGTGCGTACTGCTCGCGGTCCTGGCGGACCTGCTGCTGCTCGGCGTGCAGCGGTGGCTGACGCCGTGGACGAGGGTGGGGGCGCCCGCGCGGGGCGGGTTCCGAATACGGGGGCTCCGCGGCCGCGGTGACACGGCGCGCGTCGAGCCGGAGAAGGTGGCATGAACGCGATATCGGGGGCCTACGACTGGCTGGCCACGGGTGCCAACTGGCAAGGGGAGAAGGGGGTGTGGCACCGCCTCGCCGAGCACCTGTACTTCTGCGGTGTCGCGCTCGCCGTCTCCTGCCTGATCGCGCTGCCGCTGGCCCTGTGGCTCGGACACAAGGGCAAGGGCGGCGCGCTCGCCATCAACATCTCGAACGTGGGGCGCGCGGTACCGACGCTGGCCGTCCTCGTGCTGCTCACGCTCACCCCGCTCGGCCGGCACGGCGATGTGCCGACGCTGATCGCGCTGGTGCTGTTCGCGGTGCCGCCGCTGCTCACCAACGCGTACGTGGGGATGCGCGAGGTCGACCGGTCGGTGGTGGAGGCCGCGCGCGGCATGGGCATGAGCGGCGGCCAGGTCTTCGCCCGCGTCGAACTGCCGCTGGCGTACCCGCTGGTGATGACCGGGCTGCGGTCCGCGACGGTGCAGGTGATCGCGACGGCGACGCTGGCGGCGATGGCCGGGGAGGGCGGGCTCGGGCGGATCATCACGGCGGGGTTCAACCTCCAGGACACCCCGCAGGTGGTCGCCGGTGCGGTGCTCGTGGCCGCGCTGGCGCTGGTCGCGGAGGGCCTGTTCGTCGCGGCGGGGCGGGTCTTCGACCCCATGCGGAGGCGGGCGTGACCAAGGGGCCCGGGTTTGGGGCCCGGGCCTGAGGGCCTGGGTTTGTTGTCAGTTCCGGCAGTGCGACGAGGAGAGCGATGAACAGCAGAACGCGTCGAGTGGCCCTGGCGGCCGTGACGGTGGGTGCACTGACCGCGGGGCTCACCGCGTGCGGTGGCGACAGCCTGGAGGGCAAGGACGGTGCGGGCGGGTCGGGTGGCGGCGGGAAGGGCAAGGTCGTCATCGGCGCCGCGCGTTTCACCGAGGCCAAGGTGCTCGGTGAGCTGTACCGGCAGATATTGGACGACGCCGGGTACGACGCGTCGGTCAAGACGGTGGAGAACCGCGAGATCTACGAACCGCAGCTCGCCAAGGGCGCCATCGACGTGGTGCCCGAATACGCGGCGACCCTCGCCGAATTCCTCAACCTGAAGAAGAACGGGTCGAAGGCGAAGCCCGTCGCGTCGAGCGATGTGGATGCCACGGTGACCGCGCTGCGCAAGCTGGCCGAGCCGCAGGGGCTGAAGGTTCTGGACGCGGGAGAGGCCGTCGATCAGAACGCGTTCGCGGTGAGCAAGAGCTTTGCCGAGAAGCACAAGTTGAAGACGCTTTCGGATCTTGGCAAGTCTGGCCAGAAGGTGAAGATCGCGGCCGGAGACGAATGCGAGACCCGGCCGTTCTGCGCGCCGGGACTCAAGAAGTCGTACGGGATCGATGTCACGGGAATCGATCCCAAGGGCGTCGGCACCACGCAGTCGAAGCAGGCGGTGAAGAACGGCACGGACCAGCTGGTCCTGACGACCACGACCGACGCGACGCTGGAGAACTTCGGGCTCGTTCTTCTGCGGGACGACAAGAAGCTGCAGAACGCGGACAACATCGTTCCGGTTGTGAACGCCAAGGATGCGGGCGACAAGAAGATTGCCGATGCCCTCGGGAAGTTGACGAAGGCGCTCACGACCGATGATCTCGTCGAGCTGAACCGGAAGGTCGACGCCGAGCGGCAGAAGGAAGGCGATGTCGCGAAGGAGTATCTGGAGTCGAAGGGCCTCATCGCTAAATGATCTTGATCGGCGCGTGCCGATGGAACGAGAGCCGATCGAGCGAGAGGCGAGTGCTATCTGCGACGGTAAGTGGCCTTGCCCGTACGGGGGTTAGGTGGTTTCTGTGACAGGTGTGTCCGAATATTGCCGGGCGGGGCTTCAAGATTTGCCTACGCGCGGTAAGTTTCTGGCCATGCCACGTGGACGCCACCGCCATTCTCCGCCCCTGCACCGCCTCCTGCCGCCGACGGTGATCGCCGGTGTGCCTCTCGTCTGCGCGGGGGCCGCCTGGCTGTCCGAGGATCCGCTCGTTCTGCGGGGCGTCGCCGCGGCGGCCGCGGCTGCCGCCGTGGTCGGCGCCGTGGTGATGCGCCGCTGGGACCGGCTCGCGGGCAAGCGGGTCGCCGACCTGACGCGCGGCGCCGCGAGCGAGCGGTGGCGGCACGAGGAGGCCGTGGCGGAGCTGGAGGGCGACCTCGACGAGTCGCGCGAGCTGCGCACCCGCCTGGAGGGCAAGCTGCGGGCGAAGCGTGCCGAGCTCGCCGCGCTGCGGGGCGAGCACGCGGCGCTGCTGCGGCGGTACGCGAACGCGGAGACGGAGCGGGCCAGCGCGCTCGAAGGCCGGCGTCGGCTCGCGATAGAGGCCGCGGCCCCGGCGAGGGCGCTGCCGCCCGTGCCCCCGGCCGTGCCGGGCCGGCCGACCCCGGAGATGTACCGGCGGGCCAATGTCGCGCTCAAGCGCCTCGCGCGGCCCGAACCGGCGGCGCCCGCGGCGGAGGAGGCCGATTCCCGGGGGAAGTCCGAGGCGGCGGCCGGCCACTTCACCGTGCCTGCCGCCGCGATGGTCGTACCCGCGGCACCCACGCGGAAGGTCCCTCAGGGCGGTTTCGACTTCTTCGGCGCGGGGCTCTCCCCGCAGGGCGAGGAAGACCTGGCGGATGTCGTGGGCGAGGAGCTGGCGGCGGAGGTCGCGGCCGAGGTGGAGGTCGAGGCAGAGGTCAAGGCCGAGGCCGAGAACAGCGACAACAACACCGACGATGCCGAGACCCCCGAGGACGCCGAGCGCGAGCAGCAGGTCATCGACCTGACCGCGCACGACGAGACGGAGCAGATCGACATGGGCGAGCTGAGGTCGGCACTTCAGGCGTGACGCCTCACGCCCCCGCCATCCACCGGTCCGGCCGTGCGTCCCGCCGTCCGGTGCGAGAGCGGTCCGCCTGGGCCCGCAGGAGGTCGGCCGCCTCGTCCGCGTCCCTCAGGCGGGCCGTCACCGTCTTGTTGGCGCCCGTGTCGAGGTGCAGGTCGGCGACGCGCCAGTGCCGCTCCCAGGGCCCCTGAGTGAGGCGCACGCTCTGCACCTTGGCGTGCGGGACGAGCGAGATGTGGCGCTGCAGTAGTCCGTGGCGCGCGGCGAACACCGTTTCCGTGACCGCCACCCCGTAGCTCCGCCACCACACAGGCACGCACCAGCGCCCGCGCCGCTCCGCCCCCGTGAAGTCGGCCGGCTTCGGCACCGAGACCCCCGGCAGGATCCGCGCGACGACGTCCTCGGCGTTCTCGCGCGGCGCCACGGGGACGAGCACGGTGTTCGACGACCCGGCGACGTGCAGCTCGACGCGGACCCAGCCGCGGCGCCGCCACAGCAGCGGCTCGACGATCCGCACGGTCTGCACCCGCCCCGGCGGCACCGTCTCGTGCACCCGGTCGAGCAGCCCGTGGTCGATGCGCAGCCCGTCCTGCGACTCGCCGACCGTCCAGTCGTACTCCTTGATGAACCGGCCCGCGCTGTTGGTGAAGGCCCCACCGACCAGTGGCACCGCGACCGCGATCACTGTCCACAGGTTGTGGGTGGCGAACCACAGGAGCGTCGGGACGGCGACCGCGGCGAGCAGCATCGCCCAGGGGGCGCCCGTCAGAAGCAGCGCCACCGCGAGCATCCGCGGGGGCGTGTGCAGGATCGGCCGCGCCGGCGCCTCGCCCACGTCCTGCGCCGACTCGGGCGCGAATCCGGCAGCCCGGGCGAGGAGTTCGGCACGCAGGTTGCCGGCCTCGCGCTCGCCCAAGAAGGCGAGCTCGTCCTTCTTGTCGGCTCCTACTACGTCGAGTTTCAGCTTGGCCACGCCTACGAAGCGGGCGAGAAGCGGCTGCGTGACATCCACCGCCTGGAGGCGATCGAGCCGGATGTGGGCGGTGCGGCGGAACAACAGGCCCGTACGGATGCGCAGTTCGGTGTCGGTCACCGCGAAGTGCGTGAACCACCAGGTGAGGAACCCGTACAGGGCGGCCGCCGGAACCAGTACGCCGATGCCGATCAGCAGCATGGCGGTGGTGAGGTGGGCCAGTTGGCGTTGCGCCTGGTCCATGTCGTGGACGGCCCAGCCGAGCAGGATCGCGATGGGCGCCCACGCGCGGCGCAGCGGCGTGACGGGGTGCAGACGCCGCTCTCGCACGTCCTGAGCGGGCTCCTGGGCCGGGGCGCCGTCGGGGACGCGGGAGGCCGTCACAGGCCCGCCGATCGGGCCTCGCCGAGTTCGGTGAGGCGGTCGCGCAGCCGCTCGGCCTCGGCGGGCGCGAGGCCGGGGATCGTCGCGTCGGTGGCCGCGGCGGCGGTGTGCAGCTGAAGGCTGGACAGGCCGAACTTCCGTTCCAGCGGGCCGGATGTCACCTCGACGAGCTGCATCCGCCCGTACGGCACGATCGTCTCCTCGTGCCACAGGACGCCGCGGCTGATCAGCAGGTCGTCGGCCCGCTCCGCGTACCGCCACGAGCGCCAGTTGCGGCCGAGCATCACCCAGCCCCAGACCATGGCCCCAAGCGGGAGCACGGCGAACGCCGCCCATCCGGGGCCCACGAACACGGCGAGCAGCACCCCGAGTGCCACCGTCAGCGGCACCAGCCACACGAGCAGCAGCAGGCGGCGCAGTTTCAGCAACCCGGCGGGCAGCCCGGTCCAGTCCGGCCCTGTCGTGCTTGTCGACCCTGTCGCCCCCGTCGGCCCTGTCTTCATGGGTTCACCCTACGTACGAGAGACTGTGTCCATGACGCCCACGACTCAGGCCACGGTCGGCATCGGTGGTGCCGCGGAGAGCACCGACATGGTGCTCAACATCGGTCCGCAGCACCCTTCCACCCATGGTGTGCTGCGCCTGCGTCTCGTGCTCGACGGCGAGCGGATCCAGCACGCGGAGCCGGTCATCGGCTACATGCACCGCGGTGCGGAGAAGCTCTTCGAAGCACGCGACTACCGGCAGATCGTGATGCTCGCCAACCGCCACGACTGGCTCTCCGCGTTCTCGAACGAGCTGGGCGTCGTGCTCGCCGTCGAGCGGATGCTGGGCATGGAGGTACCGGAGCGCGCCGTGTGGCTGCGAACGCTGCTCGCCGAGCTGAACCGCGTGCTCAACCATCTGATGTTCCTGGGTTCGTACCCGCTCGAACTGGGCGGAATCACGCCCGTCTTCCACGCCTTCCGTGAGCGCGAGGAACTCCAGAACGTCATGGAGGAGGTCTCCGGCGGGCGCATGCACTACATGTTCAACCGCGTCGGCGGCCTCAAGGAGGACCTGCCGCTCGGCTGGAACACCCGCGCGCGTGCGGCCGTCGCGAGCGTGCGCTCCCGTATGGACGTCTACGACAACCTCGTCCTCGGCAACGAGATCTTCCGGGGCCGTACGCGCGGGGTGGGCGTGCTGTCCGCCGAGGCCGCGCACGCCTACGGAGTCAGCGGCCCGATCGCCCGCGGCTCCGGCGTCGACTTCGACCTCAGGCGCGACGAGCCGTACCTCGCCTACGGAGAGCTGCAGGGCACCCTGAAGGTCGTCACGCGACAAGAAGGCGACTGCCTGGCCCGGTTCGAGTGCCTCCTGGAGCAGGCGCACAACGCGCTCGACCTCGCCGACGCCTGCCTCGACCGGATCGCGGAACTCCCGCAGGGCCCGGTCAACCAGCGCCTCCCGAAGGTCCTCAAGGCACCCGAGGGCCACACGTACGCGTGGACGGAGAACCCGCTCGGCATCAACGGCTACTACCTCGTCTCCAAGGGCGAGAAGACGCCGTACCGGCTCAAGCTGCGCTCCGCCTCGTACAACAACATCCAGGCGCTGACCGAACTGCTTCCGGGGACGCTCGTCGCCGACATGGTGGCGATCCTCGGGTCACTGTTCTTCGTGGTCGGGGACATCGACAAGTAGGCCGTCCACCGGCAGGCGGACCGGTTCGACCAGCCAGCCGAAGTCGCCGAGCCCGCCCCGCGCGGTCAGCTCCGCCGCCTCTCCGGCGCCCGCGAGCGCCCGGACGTACGCCGCCGGGTCCTGCGAGGCGAGGGCCAGCGGCGGGCGGCCCGCGGTGACGCCGAGGGCCCGCAGGGCGGCGCGCTGGGTGAGGAGACGGGCGCCCGCGGCGGTCGCGCACGCGTCCAGTGCCACGTGCGCCGTGATGTCGCAGGAACCGTCCGGTACGGGCGTCGTCCCGCGGCCCTCGCGAAAGCCGGTGAGCGTGCCGAAGGGCGGCCGGGAGGCGCGCGTGTGCGCGTAGTCCACCGCCACCGCCAGGCCGCGCTCCAGGGTGCGTACAGCGGCCGCCCAGGCGGCGTCGCGGGGCCGACCCACCTCGGCGCGCAGGCCCGGCTCGGGCGGCAGCGGCCACCACCGGCGCAGCCAGTCCGTCGTGGCCTGGTCGAGGGGCGCCGTATCGAGGGTCTCCGTGCCGTCCTCGCGGACGAGGACCAGCCGGGCCGTGCCGTCGGCGGCCGTCTCGACGACCTCCAGGGGCACGTTGTCGAGCCACTCGTTCGCGAAGAGGAGTCCGGAGGCGCCGGTGGGCGGCTCGGCCCGCCACTCGATCCGGTGGTCGAGACCTGCGGGAGGTTCCGCCTTTTCCACGGCGTAGGCACGCACGCGTAGCGCCACTTTTTCGGGCAGCACCTGTAGGACGCGCGAAACCAGCTCGCCGCGACCCGCCGCCATGTCGACGAACGCCAATTCCGCGGGCTCGCCGAGAGCCGCGTCCACCCGGCACAACAGCTCGGCGACGGCCCCGGCGAACAGCGGCGACGCATGCACCGACGTGCGGAAATGCCCGGCAGGACCCTCGGGCCTCCGGTAGAAGCCGGCCGGTCCGTACAGCGCCTCTTCGGTGGCCGCGCGCCACCCGCGCGGTGCCCCTTGTTGTCCGTTCTCCACACCCGAAGGCTATGTGCGCCGGGCGCATGCGCCGTGGGGTCCCTCCACCTTCAGGAGTACGCGCGCCGGGTCCGGATCGACCCTCCGGTTGACCCCTGCACGCTGCACGCTTCCCTACTCTGGGTTACGTGCAGCGCGTCTACGACTTCATCCGCAGGCACCCGACATGGGTCGACGGCATCTGGGCCGTGATTCTTTTCGGCATGTCCGTGGCCGGGGCGAACGGTGCCGGAGGTGCGCGGCACGGGAACGAGGTGGCGCTGCTCGTCTGCGCCGTCCTGATGTCCCTGGTGGTCGCGCTGCGCCGCCGGATGCCGGAGAAGATGCTGCTGCTCGCGGTGGCCACGGGCCTCGGCCAGCTGGTGTTCGACGCGCGGGTCAACCCCTCGGACTTCGCGATGCTGGTCATCATCTACACCTGCGCGGTGAGCGGCCCGCGCTGGGCGTCCCGCTTCGGCCTGATCGGCGGACTGCTCGCGGCGCCGCTCGCTCAGCTCCGCTGGCCCACCGCCGGCCAGATCGGCACCACGGGCCTGATCCTCATCACGGTCTTCCAGATGGTGCCGTTCGCCCTCGCCTGGGTGCTCGGCGACTCGCTGCGCACCAGACGCGCGTATCTGGCACAGCTGGAGGAGCGCGCCAACCGCCTGGAGAAGGAGCGCGAGGCGCAGTCGAAGGTCGCGGTGGCGGCCGAACGGGCGCGCATCGCACGCGAGTTGCACGACGTCGTCGCGCACAACGTGTCGGTGATGGTGGTGCAGGCCGACGGCGCCGCGTACGTCCTCGACCAGGCGCCCGACCAGGCCAAGAAGGCCCTGGAGACCATCTCGGGCACCGGCAGGCAGGCGCTCGCGGAGATGCGCAGGCTGCTCGGCGTGCTGCGCACCGGCGAGCACGAGGAGGCCGGCGAGTACGTTCCGCAGCCCGACGTCGAGCAGATAGAGGAGCTCGTCGACGAGGTGCGCACGGCGGGCCTCCCGGTCGACTTCAGGGTGGAGGGCACCCCGCGTCCGCTGCCCAGCGGCGTCGAGCTGACCGCGTACCGCATCGTTCAGGAAGCCCTCACCAACACCCGTAAGCACGCCGGTCCGAACGCGGGCGCCAGCGTCCGCCTCGTCTACTTCGACGACGGCCTCGGGCTGCTCGTCGAGGACGACGGCAAGGGCGCCCCGCACGAGTTGTACGAGGACGGGGGCGCGGACGGCCGCGGCCACGGCCTCATCGGGATGCGCGAGCGCGTCGGTATGGTCGGCGGCACGCTGGACGCGGGGCCGCGGCCCGGCGGTGGCTTCCGCATCAGCGTGCTGCTGCCTCTCAAGCCCGCCCATTGACACGTACAAGTCCATCGACACGTACAAGTGAGGACCGCCCGATGTCCATCAAGGTCATGCTCGTCGACGACCAGGTGCTGCTGCGCACCGGCTTCCGGATGGTGCTCGCCGCACAGCCGGACATGGAGGTCGTCGCCGAGGCGGGCGACGGCGTCGAGGCGCTGGAGGTGCTGCGCTCGACCTCCGTGGACGTGGTCCTCATGGACGTCCGGATGCCGAAGCTCGACGGGGTCGAGACGACGCGGCGGATCTGCGCCGAGACCGATCCGCCCAAGGTCCTCATCCTGACCACCTTCGACCTCGACGAGTACGCGTTCTCGGGGCTGCGGGCGGGCGCCTCCGGCTTCATGCTCAAGGACGTGCCGCCGGGTGAGCTGCTCACCGCGATCCGCTCCGTGCACAGCGGCGACGCGGTGGTCGCCCCGTCCACGACCCGGCGCCTGCTCGACCGGTTCGCCCCGATGCTGCCCAGCAGCCCCGACCAGCCGCAGCACAAGCGGCTCGAGCGGCTCACCGAGCGCGAGCGCGAGGTCATGGTCCTGGTCGCCCAGGGGCACTCCAACGGCGAGATCGCCGCGCGCCTGGTCCTGTCCGAGGCCACGGTGAAGACCCATGTGGGCCGCATCCTGACCAAGCTCGACCTGCGCGACCGGGTCCAGGTCGTCGTCCTCGCCTACGAGACGGGGCTCGTCCGGGCGGGCGGCGCCGGGGCCTGAAGCCCGGTGGCCCGGGCCCGGGCGGTCAGCGGAGCACTCCCTCGATGAAGTCCCCGCCGAGGCGCGAGACCACGCTCAGGTCCAACTGGTGCTGCACATAGCGACCGCGCCGCCGCGTCGTGATCAGGTCGGCCTTCTTCAGCACCGACAGGTGCCGTGATATCTCCGGTGCGGACATGCCGTGCGCGTCGGCCAGTTCACCCGTCGTGTACGGGCCGCGGGCCAGATGCCGGCACAGGCGTATCCGCATCGGGTGGGCGAGGGCCGACATCCTCCGGGTCAGCTGTTCCACGGAGGGCGGCGCGGTAAGGCCGGGAGAGGCCACGGGGTAGTGGATCACCGGCTGCCAGCTGTGCCGGTGCAGCACCATCAGGTGCGGCCAGCCGAGGCTCGTCGGCAACAGGACGAGGCCGCCGTGCGCCGTCACCGTACGACCCTCCACGACCTTGTCGACGGAGATGGTGCGCCCCGACTCGTCCATCGAGACCGCCGCGGACACGGACGTGAGCGCTTCCCGTATGCCCTTGCGGCGGAGCAGCTCCTTCTTGTGCCGCGCGTCCGCGGCCAACTGGTGCTGCAGGCGCGGCCAGGTGTCCGCGAAGAACGCCTCGTCGCAGTCCTCCATCAGCTCGCGGAACCAGGCGCGCATGGCCGGCGGATCGTCCAAGAGCCGCTTGGTGAAGCGCACCTGGGGCGCCCCGCGCGCGGCCGCGAGCTCGAGGGCACGCTCACGGGTGTGCGGGTCCGACAGCCGGTTGTGCCCCGGAGTCCCGTAGGACATCAGGCAGGTGAACTCCAGGGCCGCGTCTACGAATTGCTCGTCGGACAGCTTGTCGAGCAGGTCGAGGTCCGCGGCGAGTGTGGCACCCGGCAGTGTGCGCTGCCCCGGTATGCCGGCGAACGGCATGAAGACGTCGGAGAACGTCGTACGCCACAGGAAGTCCGCCTCGCAGAGCCGGTCGGCGAGGCACGGATCCAGGCGCGTGGACACACTCGTCGTCCAGCCCTGCAGCCCCGGATGGTGCGCGGGCTCCGACAGCGCGTGCAGCGCCGTGCCGAGCTCGGCCAGGGGCGAGGGCACGACGTCGATGCCCTCGGGCGTCAGGCCCGTGATGTCGATGCTCACGCTCATGACCCCATGGTGCACGCCGCCACTGACAGTCGGGTCGTCGATTGACGGCTCCCGTCAATCGACGTGACGGCACGGCGGCGCCGGGCGCAATCTCGTATCCATCGGCCCCGAACGGCAGCAAACAGGTTGATTCCGGGGCTCAGTGTGACAATCGAGATGAAGGGCGAGGTGTTCGACATGAGCGTCACCCAGCAGTACGCGATCGACCTCTACCGCGCCGCTCAGCGCGGCGAAGCGGCCCCGCCGGCGCCCGGCCTGCACGAGGTGGCCGCCTTCCGGGAGCTGCGCGACTACCGCCGGTTCAAGGCGGTCGTGGCCGGCCGCCCGGCCCGCGGCCGGATCCGGGCGGCCCTGGCCCGCCGGCTGTCGGGACGCCGCCTCTCGGGGCGCCGCGGCCATCCCGCCGGTTGCTGAGCCCGCCCCCTACAGGGGGACCCGCTCCTACAGGGAGATCCGGCCCTACAGGGGGATCCGCCCCTACAGAGGGACCCGCCCCTACGAGGGGATCCGCCCCACGAAGTCCGCGACGGCCGCGCGGACGTCGTCCGGGCCCCACTCCAGCCCTGCCGCGGCGACCGTGACCTCCGTCGTCGCGAGCCCCGGCACCGTGCCCTCGTCCGACCAGCGCGCGAACAGTGCCGTCCGCGTCTCCTCCGCCTGCGTGATCCCGGCCTCCGTGAGCACCTCGGCGTCGTAGGGCAGCCAGACCCGGAACTGGTGCGTGTGCGGCACCTCGGGGAACACCCGGGCCCCGGAGACACCGGCCTCGGCGAAGCCCTCCTGCAGCGCCTTCGCGACCACGCGCGCGTGCGCCACGTACTCGGGCAGCCGCGGCAGCTCCTGCTCAAGACCCGCCAGCGCCGCGATCGCCTGCGGGAACTGCTGGAAGACCTGGCCCCCGTAGCGGTGCCGCCAGGCCCTGGCCTCGCCGACGAACGACGACGGGCCCGCGAGCACCGCGCCGCTGAGGCCGCCGAGCGACTTGTAGAACGACACGTAGACGCTGTCCGCGAGCTCCGCGATCTCGGCCAGCGGGCGCCCGAAGTGCGCCGTGGTCTCCCACAGCCGGGCCCCGTCGAAGTGGATCACGGCGTCACGCGCGCGTGCCGCTTCGCAGACCTCCTCCAGCTCCTCCCAGGTGGGCAGCACGAATCCGGCGTCCCTGAGCGGCAGTTCGAGCATCAGCGTCCCGAACGGCTCGTCCAGGTCGTGCACGTCCTCGGCGCCTATCTGCCGCGCCGCGCTCGTGGGGTGCACGGTGCGCAGCCCCGTCACCGTGGTCAGCGCCTCGCGCTCGTGGACCTCGGGGTGCGCCAGCGGATGCAGGGCCACCGTGGGGTTGCCGGTGCGGCCCGCCCAGCAGCGCAGCGCGACCTGCTGGGCCATGGTGCCGGTGGGGAAGAACGCCGCCGCCTCCTTGCCGAGCAGCGCGGCGACCTTCGTCTCCAGGTCCGCCACGACGCCGTCCCCGTAGATGTCGACGTCGCCCGACAGGTCGGCCACCGCCGCCGCGGCGGACAGGCTCTCCCACCGCTCGCCCAGCGTGGCCTCGTTCGGCCTGCGGGCCAGCGTGCGTCGCGCACCCCGCAATGCCGCGATCAGCCGTTCGGCCCGCGTCTTCTCGGAGGTGGCAGTGTTCTCGGCGGTTCCGTCCATCTGTCGATCATGGCGCAACCACGTGCGCTTGCCCACAGCCTGTGGACAGCCGGGACCCGCCCCCACAGATAGCGTTAACATGACGAGAAATCGTCCGGTACCCCGAGCGGACTGGAACGGAAGGCCATCGCCTCGTGACAACACCCCCTCCGAACCCACGATTCGAACCCATGGACCCCAAGGACCGCCCCGCCCGCCTCACCGTAGGCGTCGTCGGCGCGGGCCGCGTCGGTCCCGCGCTCGCCGCGTCCCTGCAACTGGCCGGGCACCGCCCCGTCGCCGTCTCCGGAGTCTCCGACGCCTCCGTGCGACGGGCCGCGACGCTGCTGCCCGACGTGCCCCTGGTGCCGCCCGCCGAGGTCCTCGCGCAGGCCGACCTGGTGCTCCTCACCGTCCCGGACGACGTCCTGCCGGACCTCGTCGAGGGGTTCGCCGAGACCGGCGCCGTACGGCCCGGGCAGCTGCTCGTGCACACCTCGGGACGGTACGGCGCAAAGGTCCTCGAACCGGCGCTGCGCGCGGGTGGCCTGCCGCTCGCGCTGCACCCCGCGATGACGTTCACGGGCACCCCCGTCGACGTCCAGCGCCTCGCGGGCTGCTCGTTCGGTGTCACCGCGCCCGAGGAGCTGCGGCTGGCCGCGGAGGCCCTGGTCATCGAGATGGGCGGCGAACCCGAGTGGATCGCCGAGGAGAACCGCGCGCTCTACCACGCGGCCCTCGCGCTCGGCGCCAACCACCTGGTCACCCTGGTCGCGGAGTCCATGGAACTGCTCCGCGAGGCGGGTGTGGGCGCTCCCGACCGGATGCTGGGCCCGCTGCTCGGCGCGGCGCTCGACAACGCGCTCAGGTCCGGCGACGCGGCCCTCACGGGCCCGGTGGCGCGCGGCGACGCGGGCACCGTCGCCGCCCACATCACGGAGCTGCGCAAGCACGCCCCGCAGACCGTCGCCGGCTATCTCGCGATGGCCCGTGCGACCGCCGACCGGGCGCTCGCGCACGGCCTGCTGAAGCCGGAGCTCGCGGAGGACCTGCTGGGCGTTCTCGCGACCGGTGCGGAGGAGACCCGATGAGCCCGACAGACTCCATAAAGACAGACTCCATAAAGACGGACTCCACAAAGACGGACTCCATAAAAGCGAGCCCTACGAAGACGTCGCACACGCGGCTCGTCCACAAGGGCGAGGACATGCGGGCACGCACGCGTACCGGGCGGCGCGTCGTCGTCATGACGATGGGCGCCCTGCACGAGGGCCACGCGACGTTGATCCGTGCGGCCCGCACTCGCGCCGGGGCGGACGGCGAAGTGGTCGTCACCGTCTTCGTGAACCCGCTGCAGTTCGGCGCGGGCGAGGACCTCGACCGCTATCCGCGCACCCTGGAAGCGGACGTGAAGATCGCCGAACAGGCGGGCGCGGACGCCGTGTTCGCGCCGTCCGTCGACGAGGTCTACCCGGGCGGGCAGCCCGAGGTCCGCATCACGGCGGGCCCCATGGGGGAGCGGCTCGAAGGCGCCGCACGCCCCGGCCACTTCGACGGCATGCTTACCGTGGTCGCCAAGCTGCTGCACCTCACGCGCGCGGACGTGGCCCTCTTCGGCCAGAAGGACGCGCAGCAACTCGCCCTGGTGCGCCGCATGGTGCGCGATCTGAACTTCGACGTGGAGATCGTCGCCGTGCCCACGGTCCGCGAGACCGACGGGCTCGCGCTCTCCTCCCGCAACCGCTACCTGTCCCCGGCCGAGCGCCGCACCGCGCTGGCCCTCTCGGACGCCCTGTTCACCGGCCGCGACCGGCACGCGGCGCAGGAGGCCCTGCGCGCGCGTGCCGCCGAGAGCCCGACCCCGCGCGCGCGGGCCAAGGCGCTCGGCAGGATCGGCGAGGCCCGTGCCGCCGCCGACGCACACGCCGTCGCCACGGCGTCCCCTGGCTGTCCCTCGGCCGTCCTCGCGGCGGCCCGCCTGATCCTCGATGAGGCCAAGCGCCTCCAGCCGCCGATCGAGCTCGACTACGTGGCGCTCGTCGACCCGCGCGACTTCACCGACGTGACCGACGGCTTCGAGGGCGAGGCCGTGCTCGCGGTCGCCGCGCGCGTGGGCGCCACCCGCCTCATCGACAACCTGCCGCTGACCTTCGGAGGCCACGAATGAGCAGCACCGGCATAAGGCTCCACGCCCCCACCCCCGGTTGGAACGTCGCGGCGGACGTCGTGGTCGTCGGCTCCGGAGTCGCGGGCCTGACCGCGGCGCTGCGCTGCCAGGCCGCGGGCCTGCGCACGGTCGTCGTCACCAAGGCCCGCCTCGACGACGGCTCCACGCGCTGGGCGCAGGGCGGCGTCGCGGCGGCCCTCGGCGAGGGCGACACCCCCGAGCAGCACCTGGACGACACCCTGGTCGCGGGCGCGGGACTGTGCGACGAGGAGGCCGTGCGCACCCTCGTCACCGAGGGCCCCGACGCCGTCCGCCGACTGATCGAGACCGGTGCGCACTTCGACGAGTCCGCCGAGGGAGACCTCCAGCTGGCCCGCGAGGGCGGCCACCACCGGCGCCGCATCGCGCACGCCGGCGGCGACGCGACCGGAGCGGAGATCTCCCGCGCGCTGGTGGAAGCCGTACGCGCGCGTGGTGTGGAAACCGTCGAGAACGCCCTGGTCCTCGACCTGTTGACGGACACCGAAGGCCGCACGGCCGGGGTCTCCCTGCACGTCATGGGAGAGGGCCAGCACGACGGCGTCGGCGCGGTCCTGGCGCCCGCCGTCGTCCTCGCGACCGGCGGCATGGGCCAGGTCTTCTCGGCGACCACGAACCCGCACGTGTCCACGGGCGACGGCGTGGCCCTCGCCCTGCGCGCGGGCGCCGAGGTCAGCGACCTGGAATTCGTCCAGTTCCACCCGACCGTGCTGTTCCTGGGCGCGGACGCCGAGGGCCAACAGCCGCTCGTCTCCGAAGCCGTACGCGGCGAAGGCGCGCACCTGGTGGACGCGGACGGCGTGCGCTTCATGGTGGGGCAGCATGAACTCGCCGAACTGGCGCCCCGCGACATCGTCGCCAAGGGCATCATGCGCCGCATGCAGGAGCGGGACGCCGAGCACATGTACCTGGACGGGCGGCACTTCGGCGCCGACATGTGGGAGCACCGGTTCCCCACGATCCTCGCGGCTTGCCGCGCCCACGGGATCGACCCGGTCACCGAGCCCATCCCGGTCGCCCCCGCCGCGCACTACGCCTCCGGAGGCGTCCGCACCGACCTCTTCGGCCGCACCACGGTGCCGGGCCTGTACGCGTGCGGGGAGGCCGCCTGCACGGGCGTCCACGGGGCGAACCGGCTGGCCTCCAACTCCCTCCTGGAAGGCCTCGTCTACGCGGAGCGCATCGCGGACGACATCGAGCGGCAGCACGCGGAGAACGGCCTCCCCGCGCGCGTACCGGCGCCGGTCGACCACCCGCGGACCCCGGAGAACCCCCTCCTGCCCTCGGAGGCACGGTTCGCCATCCAGCGCGCGATGACGGCGGGCGCGGGCGTCCTGCGCTCCGCGGACTCCCTCGCCGAGGCCGCCGCCCGGCTCGGCCGCATCCACGCCGAAGCGGTCAACTCCCTCACGGAGAACGGCAAGACGGCCGAGCCCGGTGTCGACACCTGGGAGGCCACCAACCTCCTGTGCGTGGCCCGCGTCCTGGTCGCCGCCGCCCGCCGCCGCGAGGAGACCCGCGGCTGCCACTGGCGCGAGGACCACCCGGACCGAGACGATGCCACGTGGCGCCGCCACATCGTCGTACGCCTGAATCCGGACAGGACTCTGGCCACGTACACCACACCCACAGCAGACTTCCCGGCAACGGCAGAGAACCCTCAGGAGCAGTGACCGACGTGAGCGCCACCCCCGACCTCCCCCTCGCCGCCAGCGGCGGCTGCGGCGACGACTGCGGCTGTGCGCAGGGCCTCGCAGCAGACACCGAGAACGCCACCGACGTCATGGAGTGCGGCCTCGACCCGTCGCTCGCCCAGCTGCTGCTCGACGCGGGCCTGCACCCGGTCGAGATCGAGGACATCGCCCACATGGCGATCACCGAGGACCTGGACGGCGGCGTGGACGTCACGACCGTCGCCACGATCCCCGAAGAGGCCGTCGCCACCGCCGACTTCACGGCCCGCGAGGCGGGCGTCGTGGCGGGTCTGCGCGTCGCCGAAGCGGTCATCTCCGTAGTGGCCACGGACGAGTTCGAGGTCGAGCGGCACGCGGAGGACGGCGACCGGGTCGAGGCGGGGCAGAAGCTGCTCTCGGTCACCACCCGCACCCGCGACCTGCTCACCGCCGAGCGCACCGCGCTCAACATCATGTGTCGCCTCTCCGGCATCGCGACCGCCACGCGCGCGTGGGCGGACGTTCTGGACGGTACGAAGGCGAAGGTCCGCGACACCCGCAAGACGACCCCCGGACTGCGCTCCCTGGAGAAGTACGCGGTCCGCATGGGCGGCGGCGTCAACCACCGCATGTCCCTGTCGGACGCGGCCCTGGTCAAGGACAACCACGTGGTCGCGGCCGGCGGCGTGGCCCAGGCCTTCCAGGCCGTGCGCGAGCGCTTCCCCGGGCTGCCGATCGAGGTCGAGGTCGACACCCTGCACCAGCTGCGCGAGGTGCTCGACGCGGGCGCCGACCTGATCCTCCTGGACAACTTCACGCCGGGCGAGACGGAGGAGGCGGTGGCGATCACCGACGGCCGCGCGCTCCTGGAGTCCTCCGGCCGCCTCACGCTGGAGAACGCCGCTACGTATGCGAAGACGGGTGTCGACTACCTGGCCGTGGGCGCCCTGACCCACTCCTCGCCGATCCTCGACATCGGTCTCGACCTGCGCGAGGCGGACGCCTGATGCTGCTCACCATCGACGTGGGCAACACCCACACGGTTCTCGGCCTGTTCGACGGCGAGGAGATCATCGAGCACTGGCGCATCTCCACGGACGCGCGCAGGACCGCCGACGAACTCGCCGTCCTGCTCAAGGGCCTGATGGGCATGCACCCGCTGCTCGGCGACGAACTGGGCGACGGCATCGACGGCATCGCGATCTGCTCGACCGTCCCCTCCGTGCTGCACGAGCTGCGCGAGGTCACCCGCCGCTACTACGGCGACGTACCCGCCGTCCTGGTCGAACCCGGCATCAAGACCGGCGTGCCGATCCTCATGGACAACCCCAAGGAGGTCGGCGCCGACCGCATCATCAACGCGGTCGCGGCCGTCGATATGTACGGCGGCCCCGCGATCGTCGTGGACTTCGGCACGGCGACGACCTTCGACGCGGTGTCCGCGCGCGGGGAGTACGCGGGCGGCGTGATTGCGCCCGGCATCGAGATCTCCGTCGAGGCGCTCGGCATGCGCGGCGCCCAGCTGCGCAAGATCGAGCTGGCCAGGCCGCGCAGCGTCATCGGCAAGAACACGGTCGAGGCGATGCAGGCGGGCATCGTGTACGGGTTCGCGGGCCAGGTCGACGGGGTCGTGAACCGGATGGCGAAGGAGCTCGCGGACGACCCGGACGACGTGACCGTCATCGCGACGGGCGGGCTCGCGCCGATGGTCCTCGGCGAGGCCACCGTGATCGACGAGCACGAGCCGTGGCTGACGCTGATCGGCCTGCGCCTCGTGTACGAGCGGAACGTCTCGCGGCTCTGAGGGCGCGCCCTCGGGTGCCCCGGTAAGGCGCGCCCGGGAATTGCCGGTTAAGCCGATTTGTCCGTAATAGGCCGTACCGTCATTTCATGCCCACGCCCTACGGAAACCGCGGCGGTATGGCGTTCGGCGCAGAAGAGCTGCGTGTGCTCCGACGCGCCCTCGCCCTCGCCCTCCATCCAAGCCCCGCCTCGGACGAGGACGTCCGGGCCTGTCTGCGACTCGCGGAGTCGGTCGACGAAGCGAGCCGGGAAGGCATCCGCATGCGGGCCTTCCTCCGCTCCGACCTCGACCGCTACCGGGCCGCCCTGCCCGGCTCCGCTCCCGGCTATCTGAGCCTCCTCAAGGAGTCCCTGGCGGCGGGCCACAGGCCCGGCGCCGACGACCTCGCGGCACTGCGCGCGCTGCCCGGGAACCCTGGTGCGGCGGCCCTCCTGGCCCGCTGCCACGACCTGGCGGAACAGGGCGTACGCGACAAGTTCGACGCGCGGTACCGGCCCCGCGTCCCGGCCTCCCGCACCCACCTGCTCGCCCTGCCCGGCGGACTGTCGGCGGCGGACGACGGCAAACCCGCGGCACCGCCCCCCGGGACCCCGCCACGCCCGGTCCCCACCCCCGCCGAGGTCTTCCCACCGAAGCGCCGCCCCACTCAACCTCCGGCCCCGACGCAGCGGCTGGCTGTTGGGTAGTTACTCTGGGGGCATGGACTATGTCTCCGCGCTCGTGCCCCCGGTCGTGATGGCCGCGTTCTTCATCGGTCTGATCGTGACCATCGTGAAGTCGCAGGGCGGCGACAAGAAGGCCAAGGAGGACGCGGCCGTCGACGCTGCCATCGCGCGTGCCGAGTCCACTCGGCAACAGGACGCGACCGCCTGAGCGCGGACGCGACCAGTACGGAAACCGCAGTGAGGGGCGCCCATCGGGCGCCCCTTTTGTCATTGCTTGGCGATCAACGCCACGTCCCACGTTGAATTACCGACTTCTCCCACTATTGTGCTTCTCGTGCCGCGCCCCTTGGGAGAACTCGAAGACGCAGTGATGACGCGGGTGTGGAAGTGGAACCGCCCGGTCACCGTGAGGGAAGTCCTGGAGGACCTCCAACAGGAACGGTCCATCGCCTACACGACCGTCATGACCGTATTGGACAATCTTCATCAGAAGGGCTGGGTACGCCGCGAAGCGGAAGGCCGGGCCTATCGATATGAGGCGGTCTCCACACGGGCCGCGTACTCGGCCGCGCTGATGAACGAGGCCTGGGCGCAGAGCGACAACCCGGCCGCCGCGCTCGTCGCGTTCTTCGGGATGATGTCGCCGGGCCAGCGCGAGGCACTCAGGGATGCCATGCGGATCGTCTCACCCGAACTGCCGGCTGAAGTCCCCTCGGCCCCCGAGGAAGCGGGCGACGGGGCCGGGCGATAGCGTCCGGGCATGCCAGCAGAGCTCCCCGAAGTCGGGTCAACCGTCGAATCGACCCGTAAAGCAGTCACCGTACGCAGGGCGAGGACGGCCGATGTGCCGGAGGTGCGCCGCCTGCTCGACGCGTACAGCCGACAGGGGATCCTGCTCGACAAAGCCACCGTGACGCTTTACGAGGACATCCAGGAGTTCTGGGTCGCGGAACGCGACGACAACGCCGCGGTCGTCGGCTGCGGCGCACTGCACGTCATGTGGGAAGACCTCGCGGAAGTCCGCACACTCGCGGTGGATCCCCAGGTCAAGGGGTCCGGAGTCGGACATCTGCTGCTTGAGAAGCTGTTGCAGACCGCGCGCTGGATCGGTGTTCGGCGAGTTTTCTGCCTCACCTTCGAAGTCGAGTTCTTCGCCAAGCACGCCTTCGTGGAGATCGGCGAGACGCCCGTCGATACGGTCGACACCGATGTCTACAGTGAGCTGCTGCGTTCCTATGACGAGGGTGTAGCAGAGTTCCTCGGTCTCGAACGAGTGAAACCGAACACCTTGGGCAACAGCCGGATGCTTCTGCATCTGTGATCGCCGCCGGACGCTATTCCGGCATGCGTGCTTGCAACGGTTCCCTATGTCCGAATCGCGCATGTTTTTGGGCCGGGCGGGCAGTGTTCAACTCCGGGATCTCTCCCCGATCTCAGCCAGGGGTTTGTGTTTTTCGGGCAAAAGCGGTTTGCTTTCCGACGTACTGCAGTACTGCATATAACAAGGGGACGGCGAATCAGCGGCCGTGGTCGCGGGGCCGCCCTTCAGATTTCGATGAAAGGAAATCCGGTGGCACAGAAGGTTCAGGTCCTTCTTGTCGATGACCTCGACGGTGGCGAGGCGGACGAGACGGTGACGTTCGCACTCGACGGTAAGTCGTACGAGATCGACCTCACCACCGCCAATGCGGACAAGCTCCGTGGCCTCCTTGAGCCGTACCTCAAGGGCGGTCGTCGCACCGGTGGCCGCTCGAGCGGCCGGGGCAAGGCGCGCGCCACGTCCGGCGGTGGCAACCAGGACACCGCGCAGATCCGCGCGTGGGCGAAGGAGAACGGCTACGAGGTCAACGACCGCGGCCGCGTTCCCCAGTCGATCCGTGAGGCCTACGAGAAGGCCAACGGCTGACGGGACGGCCGCATTGGTCGCTTTGTTGACGTGGTCGCCGGCGCAGCAGCGCCGCGACGCAGCCGGGCCCGGTGGCAGTGCGTCGCCGCCGTGTCCACGAGGCGTACGAGATCGGGGGCGCCCCCACCGCCCCCCACGACCGACCAGGTCGAGACGGCCGTCAGGCTCGTCAGGGCCGGTAGCACCGGTTCCACCTCGCAGCCGGGCTCGGGGGGCCGCACCCAGACAGCGGCCTCCTGCGAGCCGGACCAGCCCGGAGGCGTCGGCGCGTCGATGAGACCGCCCGCCCCGACGGCGACGAGGTCCAGGGGCAGTGCCCCCCACTCCAGCCAGTCGAGCAGCCCCGGTAGTTCGTCCGCGCTGCCCGCGGCGACCAGCAGCCGCATCGTTTCCCCGCGCACGGCCACCGGTGACCGGGGATCGAGTCTGCGCAGCATCGCGAAGCCGGCGTCGGCCGGCACCTCCAGGACGTCGAAGCGCAGCCCGGTGTGCAGCAGTGCGCCGTCGGAGCCGGGCGCGGTCGCCCAGCCGAGCTCGTCCTCGTACCACCGCCGCACCGGATCGCGTCCGGTGTCGGTCAGCGGGTGCCGGGGAGCGGGAACGGTCGTGCCGGAGGTGGTGACCATGCCAGGAGCAACAGCCACCGACGCTCCGGGGTTACGTGCTGTCGCCGAGTGCATGCGTACCGTGTCTGCAAAAGGGGCGTGCGGAGGCGCTTGGCGGCGCGAAGGTGTTCGCCCGTAGCGGAGGGAACCAGGGCGCGCCGCATGGAGTGTCAGTCCTTACGGGTAAGACATCCCTAGTGGGAGGGGCGACACGTGCGGGAAGGGCAGCCTGCGTTCGCCATCGGCGTACTGATGGTGGGGGTATCTGCCTGGCCTGCGGGAACATCGTCTCGCACCATCGGGTTGGAGCAGTTGTCGGCGTTCGGGGCAGGAGACCATGAACGGGTGTCGGCAGATGGAATGAGCGGTCCCCGCTTGCGGGACTAAGCTGCGGAAGGACAGGGAGGGGACCGACCCCTAACTGCCTGACCGCTCTGAGGAGCGATTAACGATGTTCGAGAGGTTCACCGACCGCGCGCGGCGGGTTGTCGTCCTGGCTCAGGAAGAAGCCCGGATGCTCAACCACAATTACATCGGCACCGAGCACATCCTCCTGGGCTTGATCCACGAGGGCGAGGGTGTCGCCGCTAAGGCCCTGGAGAGCCTCGGGATTTCGCTCGAGGCGGTCCGCCAGCAGGTGGAGGAGATCATCGGCCAGGGCCAGCAGGCCCCGTCCGGTCACATCCCCTTCACCCCCCGTGCCAAGAAGGTCCTGGAGCTGTCGCTCCGCGAGGCCCTTCAGCTGGGCCACAACTACATCGGCACGGAGCACATCCTGCTCGGCCTGATCCGCGAGGGCGAGGGCGTCGCTGCCCAGGTCCTGGTCAAGCTGGGCGCAGACCTCAACCGGGTGCGGCAGCAGGTCATCCAGCTGCTCTCCGGTTACCAGGGCAAGGAGACCGCCGGCGCCAGTGGCGGGCCTGCCGAGGGCACCCCCTCGACGTCCCTGGTGCTCGACCAGTTCGGCCGCAACCTGACGCAGGCCGCTCGTGAGTCCAAGCTCGACCCGGTCATCGGGCGCGAGAAGGAGATCGAGCGCGTCATGCAGGTCCTGTCGCGCCGGACCAAGAACAACCCGGTCCTGATCGGTGAGCCCGGCGTCGGCAAGACGGCGGTCGTCGAGGGCCTCGCCCAGGCGATCGTCAAGGGCGAGGTGCCCGAGACGCTGAAGGACAAGCACCTCTACACGCTTGACCTCGGCGCGCTGGTCGCCGGTTCCCGCTACCGCGGTGACTTCGAGGAGCGCCTCAAGAAGGTGCTCAAGGAGATCCGTACCCGCGGCGACATCATCCTGTTCATCGACGAGCTGCACACGCTGGTCGGTGCGGGTGCCGCTGAGGGCGCCATCGACGCGGCTTCCATCCTGAAGCCCATGCTGGCCCGCGGTGAGCTGCAGACCATCGGTGCGACGACGCTCGACGAGTACCGCAAGCACCTGGAGAAGGACGCGGCCCTCGAGCGCCGCTTCCAGCCGATCCAGGTCGCGGAGCCGTCGCTGCCGCACACGATCGAGATCCTGAAGGGTCTCCGTGACCGGTACGAGGCCCACCACCGGGTCTCCATCACGGACGAGGCCCTCGTCCAGGCCGCGACCCTGGCCGACCGGTACATCTCGGACCGCTTCCTGCCGGACAAGGCGATCGACCTGATCGACGAGGCCGGTTCCCGGATGCGCATCCGCCGGATGACCGCGCCGCCGGACCTCCGCGAGTTCGACGAGAAGATCGCGGGCGTGCGTCGCGACAAGGAGTCGGCCATCGACTCCCAGGACTTCGAGAAGGCGGCCTCTCTCCGCGACAAGGAGAAGCAGCTGCTCGCCGCGAAGGCCAAGCGCGAGAAGGAATGGAAGGCCGGCGACATGGACGTCGTCGCCGAGGTCGACGGCGAGCTGATCGCCGAGGTCCTCGCGACCGCCACCGGCATTCCGGTCTTCAAGCTGACCGAGGAGGAGTCCTCGCGTCTGCTGCGCATGGAGGACGAGCTCCACAAGCGGGTCATCGGCCAGAAGGACGCCGTCAAGGCGCTCTCGCGGGCGATCCGCCGTACGCGGGCCGGTCTGAAGGACCCGAAGCGTCCGGGTGGTTCGTTCATCTTCGCGGGCCCGTCCGGTGTCGGTAAGACGGAGCTGTCCAAGGCTCTCGCCGAGTTCCTCTTCGGTGACGAGGAGGCGCTGATCTCCCTCGACATGTCGGAGTTCAGCGAGAAGCACACGGTGTCGCGTCTCTTCGGTTCCCCGCCCGGATACGTGGGTTACGAAGAGGGCGGTCAGCTGACCGAGAAGGTGCGGCGCAAGCCGTTCTCGGTGGTTCTTTTCGACGAGGTCGAGAAGGCTCACCCGGACATCTTCAACAGCCTTCTGCAGATCCTGGAGGACGGTCGCCTGACCGACTCCCAGGGCCGCGTCGTGGACTTCAAGAACACGGTCATCATCATGACGACCAACCTTGGAACCCGTGACATCTCGAAGGGCTTCAACCTGGGCTTCGCCGCCATGGGTGACTCGAAGTCCAACTACGAGCGCATGAAGAACAAGGTCTCGGACGAGCTCAAGCAGCACTTCCGCCCCGAGTTCCTCAACCGTGTCGACGACGTCGTCGTCTTCCCGCAGCTGCTCCAGAGCGACATCCTCGAGATCGTCGACCTGATGATCACGAAGGTGGACGAGCGCCTCAAGGACCGCGACATGGGCATCGAGCTCTCGCAGTCCGCCAAGGAGCTGCTCTCGAAGAAGGGCTACGACCCCGTGCTCGGCGCGCGACCGCTGCGTCGCACGATCCAGCGCGAGGTCGAGGACACCCTCTCGGAGAAGATCCTCTTCGGTGAGCTGCGCCCGGGCCACATCGTGGTCGTGGACACGGAGGGCGAGGGCGAGAACAAGACCTTCACCTTCCGCGGCGAGGAGAAGGCGGCACTGCCCGACGCCCCGCCGATCGAGGACGCGGCCGCGGGCGGCTCCGCCGGGCCGAACCTGAGCAAGGACGCGTAACCCCTCCGGGGCGAGCCTGATACGGGTGGGCCCGAACTGTTCCTGACGGAACGGTTCGGGCCCACCCGTTTTTTGTGTGGAGGGGCGTAGCCCCGGTCACATCCGGGAGCTGTTGGATCTTGCCCGTCGGTGACATGCCGCATAGGACGTGCATCACGTACTAACGGAAATAGTGGGCCGGTGGTGGGTCGGCCGCGCTGTTACACGGCCGATGGGTTCCGGTAACAGCCGGGGCGTACGGCGATGAAGTGCGGTTAAACCAAGGATGAGTGCATAAATCGGGCATCCGCGAGCCCGCTCGGGTCGCCGGATGGTGCGGGCCGTTTTCGGGGTGGGCCTACGAGGCGGTGTCGTAGATGGGCGTTTTGGGTGGCGATGGGGGGTCGGGTTACCAAGGGATGGCCGGTCCGGCAGCACGAGGCAGTGCGCCGGGCCACTTCATGTCCCAGTTCGAGAGGTCTGCCCATATGTCGAAGCGCACCCAGTCCCACCGCCCCGGTACGTCGATGCTCCGTAAGCGGGCTGCCGTCGTGGCCGCCGGATTCGGAGTGTCGGCGCTGCTCGGGACCGGGGCCGCGGTCGCCGACTCCGCAGACGCCACCGCCCTCCCCGGTATCGCCGCCTCCTCCCTCGAGGCCCAGGCCACCGCTCAGGCCAAGGCCGCCGACAGCGCCGCGAAGGCGAAGAAGCAGGCCGAGGCGGAGAAGAAGAAGGCCGAGGAGAAGAAGGCCGCGTCCTGGATCGACCCGGTCAAGGACTACGAGCTCTCCGCCGGCTACTCGCAGGGCGGCGCCATGTGGGCCAGCGGCCACCACTCCGGCCAGGACTTCGCGGTGTCGGTCGGCACCGATGTCTCCGCCGTGCACGGCGGCACCGTCGTCAAGGCCGGCGGCAATGGCGCCGGTGACGGCGCCGCGTACGGCAACGCCATCGTCATCAAGCACAGCGACGGCACGTACTCGCAGTACGCGCACCTGTCGCGGATCGACGTGAAGGTCGGCGACACGGTCAGCACGGGCGACCACATCGCGCTGTCCGGCGACACCGGCAACTCCAGCGGCCCGCATCTGCACTTCGAGATCCGCACGACGGCGGACTACGGCTCGGCGGTCAACCCGGTCAACTTCCTGAAGAAGGAGGGCGTGAGCGTCTGACGACGCCCGCCGCATCGGCCCGTCAACTGTGATGGGCCCGGGTGACCAGGTCGGAGGCGACCTCGAGGATGGCCTTGCGCTTCTCCTCGGGGTCGCCTTCGACGTCTCTGAGGACGAACATCCCGGCGTGCATCGAGAACAGCGCGCTGAAGCAGCGGACCCGGTCGGTCAGCGTGACGTCCTCGGGGAGCAGATGGTCGAGCAGGGACGTCATCCGCTCCTTGAAGTTCTCGCCGATGCTCAGCTCGCGCATCGTCGCCTGGTTCTCCTGCATGAAACGGAAGAGCGGGGCGGCGTCGGACAGTGCGCTCGAGTAGTGGCCGAGGATCTCGAGCTTGGCCTCGAGCGTCGGCGGCTGCTCGGCGGCCCACGCGATCACGTCGTCGATCGGCCTCATCAGGTCCGTGAAGAGACTGACGACGATGTCTTCCTTGGTCTTGAAGTGGTAGTAGAGCGCGGCCTTCGTCACACCGAGGCGTTCGGAGATCTCCCGCAGCGACGTCTTCTCGTACCCCTGCTCGGCGATGAGCTCCAAGGTCACGTCCTGAATGCGCTGGCGGGTGTCCCCGCGGCGCTGCTGCGGCTTACTGCTGCCCGTGACCATCGGCTGCTGCCTCTCGTGCCCTTGGGAAAAAACTTACTTGACGCCCGGCTAGTTGGCGCTCTACTTTCCCCATTGTAGGTAACTAGCCGGGCGACAAGTAAGTCCCGGGTGACGCAGGGGGAGTGGGGACCATGACACAGGCGGCGGTGCAGCCCGCGACAGCGGATCAGGAGCCGGTGAAACAGCCGCGCAGCGTGCGAGTAGTGCTGCTCGCGCTGATGCTCGCCATGTTGCTGGCCATGCTCGACAACATGATCGTGGGCACCGCGATGCCCACCATCGTCGGAGAGCTGGGTGGACTCGAGCATCTGTCGTGGGTCGTCACCGCGTACACGCTCGCGACCGCCGCCTCCACGCCGATCTGGGGGAAGATCGGCGACATGTACGGCAGGAAGGGCGCCTTCCTGACCTCCATCGTGATCTTCCTGCTCGGCTCCGTGCTCAGCGGAATGGCCCAGGACATGGGGCAGCTGATCGGGTTCAGGGCCGTGCAGGGGCTCGGCGCCGGCGGGCTGATGGTCGGGGTCATGGCCATCATCGGCGATCTGATTCCGCCCCGTGAGCGGGGCAAGTACCAGGGCATGATGGCCGGCGTGATGGCCCTCGCCATGATCGGCGGGCCGCTGGTCGGCGGCACCCTCACCGACCACCTCGGCTGGCGCTGGGCGTTCTACATCAACGTGCCGCTCGGCATCCTCGCCCTCGTGGCGATCACCGCGGTGCTGCACCTGCCGAAGAAGCGGGCCGCGCACTCCATCGACTACTTCGGTGCCGCGCTGCTCACCGTCGGCATCACCTCGATCGTGCTCGTGACCACGTGGGGCGGGAGCGAGTACGCCTGGGACTCCGCCATGATCATGGAGTTGATCGGGATCGGCGTCGCCGCGCTCGTCGGGTTCGTGTTCTGGCAGACCAAGGCCGCCGAGCCGATCGTGCCGCTGCACATCTTCCGCAACCGCAACTTCACGCTGATGTCCGTGATCGGCTTCATCACCGGCTTCGTGATGTTCGGCGCGGTGCTCTTCCTGCCGCTGTACCAGCAGTCCGTGCAGGGCGCGTCCGCGACCAACTCCGGTCTGCTGCTGCTTCCGATGCTGCTCGCGATGATGGTCGTCTCGCTGATCGCGGGCCGGGTCACCACCAACACCGGCAAGTACAAGGTGTTCCCGGTGGTGGGCAGCGTCCTGATGATCGCCGGTCTGTTCCTGCTCGCGCAGATGGACACCGGGACGTCGCGGTTCACGTCCGGGCTCTACATGGCCGTGCTGGGCGCCGGGATGGGCTGTCTGATGCAGATCACGATGCTGGTCGCGCAGAACAGCGTCGAGATGAAGGACATGGGCGTCGCGTCCTCGTCCACCACCTTGTTCCGCACCCTCGGTTCGTCGTTCGGCGTCGCCATCATGGGCGCGCTGTTCAACAACCGGGTGCAGGACGTCATGGCGGAGCGGGCCGGGGCGCTCGGCGGGAAGATCACCGAGCAGTCGGCGCAGCTGGATGCGGCGAGCCTGGCGAAGCTGCCGGAGCAGGCGCGGGACGCCTACCAGTTCGCGGTCTCCTCCGGCACGCACTCGGCGTTCCTGCTGGGTTCCGTGGTGGCGCTCGCCGCGCTGCTCGCGGCGGTCTTCGTCAAGGAGGTCGTGCTGCGGGGGGCGGGGCCTGCCGACAAGGAGCCGGCAACGACGGAACCCGTCGCCTAGTTGCCCGGTCGCCTAGGGCCCTTCTGACGGATCAGGCTGGACGCGGACGGCGTCCACGGGCGGTGCGGGCGAGTGGGGTCTGGTGCGTGCAGCTGCAAGGCGGAGGAGGGCGTCAACGCGGAGCGTTGGCAACCGACGACAACGCCGCAGATGTGCGTGCCAGGGCCCGCGACTCCAGCAAGATCCGTCAGAAGGGCCCTAGGGCAGCCGCACCATCGGGAAGCTCCCGGTGTTCGTCGGGGCGTGCTCCGGAAGCCACAGCACGGCCACGGCGCCCTCGGCGGGGGCGTCGTGGTCGGCGCCCTGCGGGCGGATGTTGCGGAACGTGAGGCGGGCGCCGAGCACCCGGGCCTGGCCCGCCGCGATCGTCAGGCCCAGGCCGTGGCCGTGGCCCGCGCGGTCGGCGGCGCCGGTGCGGAAGCGGCTCGGCCCGTCCTCCAGGAGCTCCTCCGGGAAGCCGGGGCCGTGGTCGCGCACCCGGAGCACCCGGCCCTCGACGCTGACCTCGATGGGCGGGCGTGCGTGCTTGGAGGCGTTGGCCAGTAGGTTGAGGAGGATGCGCTCCAGGCGGCGCGGGTCCGTCGTCACCTCGGACTCGTGGATCACCCGGACGCTGACGCCGTCGCCCGCGCGGGCCGCGATCCGGCGCTCCACGAACTCGCCGAGCATGATGTCCTGCAACTCGGCACGCTCGGCGGCACTGTCGAGCCGCGCCACCTCCAGGACGTCCTCGACGAGCGTACGCATCGCCTGCGCGCGGTCCTTGACGAGTTCGCTCGGCCGCCCGGGGGGCAGCAGTTCGGCGGCGGTGAGCAGCCCGGTGACCGGCGTGCGCAGCTCGTGCGCGATGTCGGCGGTGACCCGGCGCTCGGCCTCAAGGCGCTGCTTCAGGGCGTCGGCCATCGCGTCGACGGCCTGCGCGAGATCGTCCGTCTCGTCGCGTACGACACCGCCGATGGCGCGCCGGACGCGGACGTCGCTCTGGCCCGCCGCGACATCGCGGGCCGCGCTCGCCGCCTTGCGCAGGCGGCGGGAGAGCTGGCCGCCGATGAGGACGCCGAGCGCGCTGCCGCCGAGCACGACGGAGATCGAGCCGATGAGCAGCGCCTTGTCGAGGTCCTTCATCACGGTGGCGCTGCGGTCGGCGAACCGGGTGTGCACCGAGAGGATCCCGCCGTTGCTGAGCGGGACCGCGGCCCAGATGTCGGGCACGCCGCTGGCCGACTCCGACACGTAGGTGACGCGGCGGCCCTCCTGGGCCTTCGCGCGCAGGTCGTGCGGGAGCACCGGGTCGTCCACCTTGAAGCCGACGGGCAGATTGCCGCCGCGCGCCTCGTACTGCCGTTGCACGAACTGGATCCGCTCGTCCTGCACGTCCCGCGCGTTGTCCAGCATCGAGACGCGGGCCGCGTTGTGCACGACGAGGCTGAGTGCCACGGCGACGAGCGCGCCCACGAAGGCGATGGCGACGCTGATCTTCCAGCGCACACCGGTCCGCAGGCCGTGCGGGATCCAGGAGCGGGCGGTCTTCCGCACGGCGGCCGACGGCCCGGCGGCGGCCGGATTCTCCGCGGCACCTTCGGCACCCGCGACACCTTCGCCACCCGTGGCACCTTCGGCACCCGTGGCGCGCGGCGTCGGCACGGCAGCCGCCGACGCGGCCCCTGTGGTGCCCCTCCTCATACGCGCTGTCCCATATATGCGCTGTCCCATCAGCCCGGTCAGGCCTTGAGCTTGTAGCCGAAGCCGCGGACCGTCTCGATCCGGTCCTGGCCGATCTTCGTACGCAGCCGCTGCACATGGACGTCGACGACGCGGGTGTCGCCGCCCCAGCCGTAGTCCCACACGCGCTCCAGGAGCTTGTCGCGGGACAGCACCGAGCCGGGCACGGAGGAGAACTCAAGCAGCAGGCGCATCTCGGTGGGCGTCAGGGCCACCGGCTCCCCGCCCTTGCGGACCTCCATGCCGTCCGTGTCGATCTCCAGGTCGCCGAAGCGCAGCGCCCCGTGGCCGGGCGCGAGGCCCTCCTCGGCCGCGCCGGACGCGGCCGCAGCGCCGCCCGCGTGCCCGAAGCGGCGCAGCACGGCGCGGATCCGGGCCACGAGCACCGCCCCGTCGAACGGCTTCGTCACGTAGTCGTCAGCCCCCGCCTCCAAGCCGAGCACGACATCGATGGAGTCCGCGCGCGCGGAGAGCATGATCACCGGAACCGTCGACTCGTCGCGGATGCGGCGGCACAGGGAGACCCCGTCGAGCCCCGGCACCATGACGTCGAGCAGCGCGATGTCCGGCCGGTCCGCCCGGAACGCCTCCAGGCCCGCGAGCCCGTCCGGCATCGCGGTCACCACGAAACCGTCGCGCTCCAGGGCGAGCTGGGTGGCCTCGCGGATGACGTCGTCGTCCTCGACGAACAGGACGTGCGTCGGCTCGCCCTTGCGCTCACCGCCCATGACAGCCATCCGATCTCTCCTCCACCACGTGTCTCAGCCGGCGTCGTCCGAAGGCGCCGGGCTCTCCCCGTCCACCGCGTTGCTGTAATCGTTGTGCGTGCGGCTCTCCTGGGTGAACCCGCGCCCGCCCCACCGGTACGTGAGGATCTCCTCGCCCGACGGTGAGGCGACCGAGTCACCCTTCTCGTACACCTGCTTGGTGACCACGAGATCACCCCGGTCGATCTCCGCGTACACCGGGGGCTCTTCGTCCTTGAACACATTCTTGTACGTGCCGCCCTCGTCGCGATACACGTACGTGCCGATGCCGACCGCGTCCCCGCAGGTCATCACGTTCACCACGACGTCGCTCCGGGAGCTGCCGGTCAGCGTTCCGTAGCTCACGTCGACCGGGTACTCGTCCGCCACGCACGGCTTCAGGTCGCGCTTGATGTCCGCGCCGACCTTCGGGTCCTTCTTCACCATCCCCACCGCCTCGGCGGAGCTCGGGGCGCTCGGTGAGGCGGAGGCCGAGGGGCTCGCGCTGCCCGCCGCCGTCGACCCGACCGGGTCCGTGCGGGCCGGGCCCTCGTCACGGGCGCCGGTGCCTCCGGTCGAGCACGCCGCGAGGACCCCGGCGAACAGCCCGATGGCGGCGAGCCCGGCGATCGCCGCGCTCCCCGCCTTTATGCCCCGCATCAGGGCGGAACGCCCCCGCATCAGGGACGTACGAATCCCAGAGGCGCGTATGCCTAGGCCGCGCAACGCTCCCGCTCCTTAACGTCGAGCGCGCGGCCGGCCAGTTCCTCGCGCTCTCGCTTCTCCAGCTCCTCACGGAGCCGGGCAAGGGCCCGGTGCAGCGTGCTCTTCACGGTTCCGGCCGACATTCCGAGAGCGGCGGCCGTCTCCTCTGTGGACATCTGCTCCCAGTGTCGCAGCACCACGACGCTGCGCTGCTTCGGAGCGAGCACCTTCATGACGTCCATCAGCAGTGCGCGGTTGGCGTGCTGCTCCGTCGAGTCGTCGATCGAGGACTCCGGCAGCTGCTCGGTGGGCACTTCCTCCAGCTTGCGCGCCCGCCACCACTCGGTCCGCGTGTTGATCATGACGCGGCGCAGATACGCGTCGGCCAGGCGCTTGTCCGCTATGCCGTCCCACCGCCCGTACGTCCGTACGAGCGCGGTCTGCAGCAGGTCCTGGGCGTCGACCGGGTCGGGCACGAGACGCCGGGCGCTGCGCAGCAGGGCGTCCTGCCGCGTCCGCACGTACTCTTCGAACCCGAGCACCTCACCGGCATGCGCCATGATCAACTGCCTCCCGCTTCCCGCAATCCCCGTGGTCCGCACAGGTTGTGTGCGGTTACGAGGAAGAAGTTACGGAGGAGTTGTCACGGCGTTGTCCGTTCCGGCCAGCGGCCACCGCACGACTACCCGTCGGTTGTGTAACGAAGGGCGCCGTGGAGCTCCGGGCGCCCCGGCTCAGCCCTGCGGAAGCCGGTAGAGGCCGCCCGCGAGCGGCTCCACCAGGCCGTCGTCGACCAGGCCGTCCAGGGCCCTGGCCCGCTGCACCGGCTCGTCCCACACCCGGTCGAGCACCGCCTGCGGCACCGGGGCGACGGAGTCCCGCAGCACGGCGAGCAGCTTGCCGCGCACCTGGCGGTCCGTGCCCGCGTACGTCTGGCCGCGGCGCGCCGGTCCCTCGTGCGCGGGCTTGCCCGCGAGCCGCCAGGAGCACATCGCCGCGATCGGGCAGCGGTGGCACTCCTCGTTCTTGGCGGTGCACACCAGGGCGCCCAACTCCATGGAGGCGGCGGCCCACTGGGCGGCGGTGTCGTCCTCCTCGGGCAGCAGCTCCCGGGCCAGCTTCCGCTCGGCGGCGGTGGTCGCGTTCGGCGGGTATTGCACGCCGGCCACGGCGCGGGCGAACACCCGCCGCACGTTCGTGTCGAGCACCGCGTGCCGCTGGCCGTACGCGAACGAGGCGACGGCGGCCGCCGTGTACTCGCCGATGCCGGGCAGCGCGAGGAGCTGCGCGTGGCCGGTGGGTACGTCGCCGCCGTGGCGTTCCGTTATGGCGACGGCGGCGCCGTGCAGGCGCAGGGCGCGGCGCGGATAGCCGAGCCGGCCCCAGGCACGGACGGCCTCGCCGGGCGCCTCCGCGGCGAGGTCGGCGGGCCGGGGCCAGCGGGCGAGCCACTGCTCGTACACCGGGAGCACGCGGTTGACGGGGGTCTGCTGGAGCATGAACTCGCTGACCATCACGCCCCACGGGCCCGCGTCGCGGCGGCGCCAGGGCAGGTCGCGAGCGTGCTCGGTGAACCAGTCGATGACCGGTGCGTGGAGATCGGCGTTCTCGGCGTTCTCGGGGTTCTCTGTGAGCGCAGTCATGGCACGTCCGATCCTGCCATGTGTGGGGGCCGGGGCGGGGGAGCGCGGTGCCGGGGGCGGGGGCTGTGCCCGGGTTGGCGTCGGTGGTGACGGGTGCGCGGCGCCGGGGTTCCGGGTCTGTGCCGGGGGCCGGGACCGTCGTGGCGGGTGCGCGGTGCCGGGGTTGGGGGTCTGTGCCGGGGGCGGCGCCCATGCGATCGGTGCGGGGCGCGGTGCCTCCTCCGGCCGTGCCGGGGTCCGGTCATCTCCCACCCTCCCGCCCCCTCCGGGGGCTTCGGCCCGACCGGGGCCCGGCGCCGTGCCGGGGTCGGCGCCCATGTTGTGGGTGCGCGGCACCGGGCGCCGCCTTGCCCACCCTGCCGCCCAAGGCGGCAGATTGCCCAAGGCAAGTTGCGGCCGGTCGCAACGGGCGGGGTGGGGTCCGAGGTGGTGGGCCGGCCACGGCGTGGTGCGGTTGACCGCAACGGGCGGGAGGGGTTGCCCGGGGCTCCGGGCAGGCACGGCCACAGTAGGCAGGGCGGAGCCCAACGTGGAGGCGGCATCGGCCGGAAAGGGCAGGGAAGCGCCCAAGGCGGCGGATTGCTCAACGTGGGGGCCGCGTCGGTCGCAAGCGGCGGGGTGGGCCCAAGGCGGTGGGCTGGCCACGGCGAGGTGTGGTCGGCCGGCACGGGCGGATTGCCCAACGTCGGGGACCTGACGATCGGCAGGGGCGGCACGCGTCATCTCGCTTGTAGCGTCCGTGGCGTGAAGTCTCGACGTCGCGTTCTGCTGGTCGGCCTGTTGCTCTGGGGGGCGCTCGCGCTTCCGGTGCTCGCCGTCGAGTGGCTGCATCTGCACGAACCCGACAGCACCTGGCAGCAGCTCGCCGGGATCGTCGCGCTCGGGGCCGCCGCCGCGCTGCACCGACGTCGGCCCGCCATCGCCTTTCTGCTCGCGGCCGCGCCGGGCCTGGCCGCCGCGTCGTCCCTGTTCACGCTCTCGTACGGGGGCGCGCTCGCCGTCTTCGCGTACCTCATGGGGCTGCGGTCACCGGCCGTACGTCCGTCCCTCCTCGCCTTCGGCGCGCTCGCCGTCGCCGGCACCGTCAAGATCAGCATTCGGCAGGTCGACCCGGCCGCCGAGTGGCTGGTGCTCATGGGGACGCTGCTGTTCGGCGCCGTCTTCCCGTGGCTCATCGGGCGGTACTGGCGGCAGAGCCGGGAGTTGACGGCCGCAGGGTGGGCCAGGGCCGAGCAGTTGGAGCGCGAGCACCGGATCGTCGCGGACCGCGCCCGGCTGCGCGAACGGGCCCGGATCGCGCAGGACATGCACGACTCCCTTGGCCACGAACTCAGCCTCATCGCCCTGCGCGCCGGCGCCCTCCAGGTCACCCTCGGCCTCGCCGAAGCGCACCGCACGGCCGCCGCCGACCTCCGCTCCGCCGCCTCCGACGCCACCGATCGGCTGGGCGCCATCATCGGCCTGCTGCGCGAGGAGGACGACGAGCAGGCCCCGCTCGCCCCGCCCGGCGAGACCGTCGCGGAACTCGTCGACCGGGCAGCCGGATCGGGTCTCGCGGTGCATCTGGTGAGCACCCCGGCGAACGTTCCCGACACCGAGGACCGCACCGCCTACCGAGTCGTCCAGGAAGCCCTGACGAACGCCGCCAAGTATGCGCCGGGCGCCCCCGTCGCCGTAGAGGCCCGGCAGGACGGCACCACCACGACCGTCACCGTCACCAATGCCCGCCCGGCCGACGCGTCCGCCGCACCGTCCGGCAGCGGCACCGGACTCCTCGGTCTGCGCTCCCGGATCACCGCGCTCGGCGGCAGCTTCGACGCCGGCCCGCACGACGGCGGATTCCGGGTGAGCGCCCGCCTTCCCGCGCCCGGCGCCCCACGCGGCAACCCCGGCGACGCCGGTTTCGTGCACGCCCGCCGCACCGCCAGACGCCGGGTGGGCCTGGCCTTCGGGGCGGCCGCGGTCGCGGGAACCGTCCTGATCGGCGGGGCGTTCACCTGGTACGCGTATACGAAGACGCACGCCGTCCTCACCCCGCAGGCGTACGTGCAGCTGCGCGTCGGCACGCCGCTCGCCGATGTGGAGTCGCGGCTGCCCGCGCGCACGATCAGCGACCCGCCGGTCGAGCGCGCGCCCACGCCACCGCCCGCGCAGGCCGACTGCCGCTACTACCGGGCGAGCGGCGAACTATTCGTGACGGTCGAGCACTTCAGGCTCTGCTTCGCCGACGACGCGTCGCACACGCTCATCGACAAAGCGGTGATCCCCAAGGCGGGCACCGCCGACCAGGTACAGGAAGAGGAGCGTGAATGGGCGCGCTGAGCGAGCCGGGCAGACGGATCCGGGTGCTGCTCGCCGACGACGAGGCGATGATCCGGGCCGGCGTCGGCGCGATCCTCGCGGCGGGCGGGGACTTCGAGGTCGTCGCGGAGGCCGCCGACGGACGGGAGGCCGTGTGCCTCGCCCAGGCCCACCGCCCGGACGTCGCGCTCCTCGACATCCGTATGCCGCGCCTGGACGGCCTGGCGGCGGCGGAGGAGATCACGGCGACGGTGCCGGGCACGGCCGTGGCGATGCTGACCACGTTCTCCGAGGACGCCTACGTGGCGCGGGCCCTCGGCGGCGGCGCGACCGGCTTCCTGCTCAAGTCGGGCGACCCGCACGAACTGATGGCGGGCGTACGGGCGGTGGCGGGCGGCGCCGCGTTCCTGTCGCCGAAGGTGGCCCGGCATGTCATCGACGGGCTCGGCGGCGGCCGGCTGACCCGGGAGGCCGCGGCCCGGCAGCGCGTCGGGGCCCTCACCCCGCGCGAGCGCGAGGTGCTCGGCCTGGTCGGCGCGGGACTGTCGAACCCGGAGATCGCCGACCGGCTGCATCTCGTGGAGGGGACGGTGAAGGCGTACGTGAGCGCCGTCCTGGAGCGCCTTGAGGTCAAGAACCGCGTACAGGCGGCCATCGTGGCGTACGAGGCGGGACTGCTGACGTAGCCGGACCCGCCTCGTACCGGAGGCTCAGCGCCGGTGCGAGCCGCGTCGTGAGCGGGCCCCGGGCGTCGAGCCGTCGCCGGCCCCGGCGGGCCCGGGGCCGGCGAACCACCGCACCAGCCCGTTCCCCGACCCCCGCATCGCCTCGGTCACCCGCGCCCCCGGCCGCGTCAGCAGACGCACGACGAGGAACGCGACCAGGGTGCCGAGCAGCAGCCCCACCGCGACGTCATGCGGATAGTGCACGCCTACAAAGACGCGCGAGAACGCCATGAGGATCGCCATCGGGACCGTGAACCAGCCGACCTTCGGCCAGGCCAGTGCGAGGCCCACGGCAGCGGCGGCGGCGATCGTGGCGTGGTTGGAGGGGAAGGACCAGTCTCCGTAGACCGGGCAGTCGATCAGGGACGGCAGGGCGCCCGAGACGGCGCGGCAGGGCCGCTCCTCGTCGATCCCCGACTTGACCACCTCGCTGATCACATACGCGACCGCGGTGGCCAGCGGCGCGAGCACCGCGACGGCGAAGGCCCTCGGGTCATTGCCCCGCGCCCGCCACCAGGCGACGACGAAGAGCACGGCGAACAGCAGCAGACCCAGTTCCGTCCACACCTCCATGAGGTGCTGAAACCACGAAGGAGTGTCGTGGGCGAAATCGGTGATGCCGCGATACAGGTCGGAGTCGATGGTTCCCATGGTGACGGACAGTATGCAATACCCAAGGGCTGTCACATCCAGCGATGGTCGGAGGCCGAACCTGACGATCGGCAGGGGTCCGGGAGCCCGTCCGGCGGTCCGCGCGTGATGATGATCCGGAAAACTTGGTGTGTGAGGCGGCGGGTAGCACCGGACAACGGCCCGATCTCTCGTAAGGTTTGAGCCGTGGGATCTCTGCGCAATCCGATCGGGCCGCTCCCCTCCACCATCTATTGGCGACGGAGGGTCGTTCTGCTGTCCGTGGTGGCGCTGCTCGCGCTGCTGACCGTATGGATCGTCAACTTGGGCGGTGGCGGCGGGAACAACGGCGCCAACGGCTCCGGCGGCAAGAGTCCGACGGAGTCCATCACGCCCGGGCCCTCCGGCACGGGGCCCGCGATCAGCGAACACCCCGGCGGGCGCGACGAGTCCGGCGGCTCCGGCGGCTCGGGAGGCTCGGGTTCGGGCTCGGGTTCCGGCGGCTCCGGCGGGGGGTCCGGCGGTTCGGACGATGCCGCGGGCGGTGACTCCGGTGACGGCGGAGGCAGTGGCGGCAGTGGGGGCACCTCCTCCGGGGACCAGGTCCCGGCCGGCTCCAGGCTCCCGGACTGCACGGCCGGCGGCGTGACCCTGAAGGTGCGCAGCGTCCACAACTCGTACGCGCCCGGGGACAAGCCGAAGCTCCAACTCGTCGCCAAGAACACGGCGGACAAGTCCTGCAAGGTCGACCTCGGGCCGAAGACCGCGGTGGTCACGATCACCAAGGCGGAGGACGACAAGCCGTTCTGGTCCTCCGACGACTGCCCGGCCGGGGCGGGGAACATGGTGCTGCGGGCCCCTGCGGGCGGCACGGTTCAGCGTGACTACACGTGGGATCTGCGGCCGAGCGCGCCGCAGTGTGCGACTCCCTCGGCGGGGGCGGCGTCTCCCGGTACGTATCTGGTCGAGGTGAAGGCGGCGCAACTCCCCGAGGCACAGACGTCGTTCGTCCTGAAGGAAGACTGAGCCACTCAAGCCCCGCCGGCGTTTGAGGCGCGGGGTCCGGGGCAGAGCCCCGAGACCGCGCGCCGGGTGACCTCAGACGTACCGCTCCAGGATCGACGACTCCGCCAGCCGCGACAGGCCCTCACGCACGCTGCGCGCCCGCGCCTCGCCGACCCCGTCGACCGTCTGCAGGTCGTCCACGCTGGCGGCGAGCAGCTTCTGAAGGCCGCCGAAGTGCTCCACGAGGCGGTCGATGATGGCGCCGGGAAGGCGCGGCACCTTGGCCAGGAGCCGGAACCCGCGCGGGGACACCGCCGAGTCGAGCGCCTCGGGGGAGCCGGTGTAGCCCAGGGCCCGTGCCACTATCGGCAGTTCGAGCAGCTCCGCGTGGCTGAGCGCGTCCAGCTCGACCAGCGCCTCCGCGACCGTGCGGGAGCGCTTGGCGGTGGGCTCGGGGACGTAGTCCCGCGCGACCAGCTCGCGCTCCGGCTCGACGCCCGCGATCAACTCGTCGAGCTGGAGCGCCAGAAGCCGGCCGTCCGTGCCCAACTCGACCACGTACTCGGCGATCTCCGTGGCGATGCGGCGCACCATCTCCAGGCGCTGCGCGACCGCCGAGACGTCCCGGACCGTGACCAGGTCCTCGATCTCCAGGGCGGAGAGCGTGCCCGCCACCTCGTCGAGGCGCAGCTTGTAGCGCTCCAGGGTCGCGAGGGCCTGGTTGGCCCGGGACAGGATCGCCGCCGAGTCCTCCAGGACGCGGCGCTGCCCGTCCACGTACAGCGCGATCAGGCGCATCGACTGGGAGACCGAGACGACGGTGTAGCCGACCTGCTTGGAGACCCGGTCCGCCGTGCGGTGCCGGGTGCCGGTCTCCTCCGTGGGGATCGTCGGGTCCGGCACCAACTGGACGCCGGCCCGCAGGATCTTGTCGAGGTTCGACGAGACCACGATGCCGCCGTCGAGCTTGCACAGCTCGCGCAGGCGCGTGGCCGTGAACTCCACGTCGAGGATGAAACCGCCCGTGCACATCGACTCGACCGTCTTGTCGGAGCCGAGGACGATCAGGCCTCCGGTGTTGCCGCGGAGGATGCGCTCCAGGCCGTCGCGCAGGGCGGTTCCGGGCGCGACGGCGCTGAGCGCGGCGCGCATCAGACTGTCCGCACCGGAGCTTCCGCCGGACTTGCCGGGAGTTGCCGCCCGGTCATTGGCTGCCACTGCACTCCTCCGGATCGCAGACTTTGGGGTGCCCTGGGGCTCTTGCCTTCGTCCCTTGCGTTCGCACGCACGGGCGAGACCAGGGCAAAGTCTACCGGCGCTGCTCCGGCTCCCGTGGGGCGTCTTGGCGACGACCCTTCGGCAGCACTCGCAGAGCATCCCCTATATCGGCGACTTCCAGGACCTTCATACCGGGCGGGACCTTTCCCGGATCGGCCGGGACCAGCGCGTGTGTGAACCCGAGCCGGTGCGCCTCGGAGAGCCGGCGCTGCACGCCCGTGACCCGCCTGACCTCACCCGCGAGGCCTACTTCTCCGATCGCCACGAGGTTCTTGGGGAGCGGGGTGTCGCTCGCCGCGGAGGCGAGGGCCAGCGCGATGGCCAGGTCTGCGGCGGGCTCGGAGAGTTTCACGCCGCCGACCGTCGCGGAGTAGATGTCCCTCTTGCCCAACGCGCTGATCTTGCCGCGCTGTTCGAGCACGGCCAGCATCATCGAGACGCGGGAGGTCTCCAGGCCGGACGTGGTGCGGCGCGGGGAGGGGATCTGGGAGTCGACCGTGAGCGCCTGGACCTCGGCGACCAGCGGGCGGCGGCCCTCCAGGGTGACGGTCAGGCAGGTGCCGGGCACCGGCTCGGCGCGCCGGGTCAGGAACAGGCCGCTCGGGTCGGCCAGGCCCGTGATGCCCTCGTCGTGCAGCTCGAAGCAGCCGACCTCGTCCGTCGTCCCGTAGCGGTTCTTGACGCCTCGTACGAGGCGCAGGCGCGCGTGCCGGTCGCCCTCGAAGCTGAGGACGACGTCCACCAGGTGCTCCAGGAGGCGCGGTCCCGCGATCGTGCCCTCCTTCGTGACGTGGCCGACCAGGAGCGTGGACATGCCGCGCTCCTTGGAGGCGCGGATGAGTGCGCCCGCGACCTCGCGCACTTGCGACACCCCACCGGGCGCCCCGTCGATCTCCCCGGACGCGATCGTCTGTACGGAGTCCAGGACGAGCAGCGACGGCTTCACCGCGTCCAAGTGGCCGAGGACGGTGGCCAGATCGGTCTCGGCGGCCAGGTACAGGTGGTCGTCGATCGCGTGGATGCGGTCGGCGCGCAGGCGGACCTGGGAGGCCGACTCCTCGCCCGTCACGTAGAGGGTCTTGTGCTCCTCACTGGCCGACTTGGCCGCCACGTCGAGCAGCAGCGTGGACTTGCCGACGCCGGGCTCGCCCGCGACCAGCACCACGGCGCCGGGCACCAGGCCGCCACCGAGCACCCGGTCCAGCTCGGGCACGCCGGTGGGCCGGGCGGTCGCCTGCCTGCCGTCGACCTCGCCGATGGGCAGCGCCGACGTGGCGACGCGGCCCGGTGCGGTGGTGCGCACGGCGGGCGCGCCGTACTCGTCGACCGTCCCCCACGCCTGGCACTCGGGGCAGCGGCCCAGCCACTTGGCCGTCTGCCAGCCGCACTCGGTGCAGCGGTAGGACGGACGGTCCTTGGATTTGGTACGGGCAGCCATGAACGAAACCGTAGCGGGCAGGACTGACAACGAGCGGGCGCGGTCCGCGCCACCACGCCTCAACCGCGTATGGGCCATCCGTGGGCCATCCGTGGGCCACCCCTGAGGTCGCCCCGCGTAGCCGTGCTGGCCACGGAATGACGGGTTCCTGTCCTCTTTTGAGGGATCGTTTCACCCGTAAGGATTAAATGTGCTCAAGGGGGAGGAAGCCCCCTCGTGCTGCGCCTACGGTCGCACGGTGATGAGCAGCAGGCCGGAAACTCCCACACAGACCACCGGCGCACACCGGGCGCACCGCACCGGGGCGAGGCGGCAGGAGCCGCGTACCGCCCCGCAGCGCCCGCCCGCCCGCTACGAGTCCTGTCTGGACGGCCTGTTCACCTACTGCCTCTCCGTGCTCTGCGATCACGAGGAGGCGACCGCGGCGCTCGGTGACGCCCTCGCGCTCGCCGAGCGGCGCGGCTCGCGCGCCCCGGCCGGCGACTCTCCCGCCGAGCGCAGGGCCTGGCTCTACGCGCTGGCCCGCTGGTCCTGCCTGCGCCGTCTGGCCGAGGCCAATCGGCGGCGTCAGAGCGCGCAGGAGGGCGGCGGCCGGCCTCAGGACGGGCTCCTCCAGGAGGAGCGCAGGCGGCAGCTCGCCCAGCTCGCCTGGCCGGAAGCCGCGGGCACGACCCCCGAGCAGCGCGAGGCCCTGGAGCTGGCCGTGCGCCATCAGCTGTCGCCGCGCGAGGTCGCCGCCGTCCTCGGCACCGACCCCACCGCCACCCGCGAGCTGCTCTCGACCGCGGCCTGCGAGGTCGAGCGGACCCGTGCCGCCCTCGCCGTCGTCGAGACCGGCACCTGCCCCAGCGTCGCCCGCCTCACCGGGGACAACCAGGTGCTCCTCTCGGCCGCCCTGCGCCGCGAGCTGGTCCGGCACGTCGACGACTGCCCGCGCTGCCGCCGCACCGCCGAGCGCGCCGCGCCCCGCGCCTGGCCCGGCACCTCGGTGACGCCCGCCGCGCTGCCCCTCGTGGAAGCCCCGCGGCCCGCCCTGCACTTCGCGATGCACGGCCGGCACCCGGGCGCCCCGCGCTTCGACCGGCGCGGCTACCCGATGGACCCCAAGGACCGCGCCGCCCGCCGCGACCGGCTGCGCTCGCGTGCCGTGACGACGACAGTGGTCGCCGCCGTGGTCGCCGCCCCGGTGCTCGCCCTGTGGGCCGCCTACAGGGGCGCTCCGCTGACCGGTGAGGCCGCGGACGGCCGCTCCGTGACGGCCAGCGAGGACGGCACGGCCGACAGCCTCGACGGCGAGCGGACCGGCGGCGCGTACGAGAACGCGGGGAACGCGCGGACGAGCCCCGACCCGAGCTTCACCGCGGGCAGCCGCTCACCCGATGTCTCCGTAGAGGTCACCTCGCCGCCCGGGCACGGGGGGCGCGGCCCCGGCCGTATCACCGTGGAGGCGCAGCCCAGCGGGAACGCGACGGCGATCACGCTCACCGCCTCGGGCCGCTCGCCCGTCGACTGGACCGCCTCCACGGACGCGTCATGGCTGTACCTGAGCCAGGCCGCGGGCACGCTGCGCCCCGGCGAGTCCCTCACGATCCACGTCTACGTCAACGAGTACCGGGAGCCGCGCGGGCACTGGACAGCGCACGTCGGGATCGACCCCTCCGGGGCGGTCATCTCCCTTGAGGGGTACGGGCGTTCCGGGTCCGGGGGCGGCGGCGGCACCTCGCGTCCCTCGCCGTCCCACTCCGTCCCGTCGTCCCCGTCCGAGCCGACGCCGCCCCCCACGCCGACGCACTCCTCGCCCGACCCGACGCCGACCGAGAGCTCGACGCCGAGTCCGAGCGACCCCGAGCCCTCCGACTCGGCGCCCCCGTCCGACACGGCGTCGCCCTCCGGGACCGGGGGGTCCGGGACGGGCTCGCCGTCGGGGACCCCCTGACGTCCGGTCCCGGACCGCCGGATGTGCGCGTTACGCCGGGTCGGCCGGGTGCGGGGCGAGCAGCGGGAGGCCCTTGGGCGCGGCCGCGAGACGCTCCTCGCACAGCTCGACCAGCTTCTCGTAGCCGGCCTTGCCCATCAGCTCCGTGAGCTCGGGGCCGTAACTGACGTAGACCGGGTCGCCCGCGCCGTGCGCCGAGGTCGCCGACGTGCACCACCAGTGCAGGTCATGGCCGCCCGGGCCCCAGCCACGGCGGTCGTACTCGCCGATCGAGACCTGGAGCACCTTGGTGTCGTCGGGCCGCTCGATCCACTCGTACGTACGGCGGACCGGAAGCTGCCAGCAGACGTCCGGCTTCGTCTCCAGGGGCTCGCGGCCCTCCTTGAGCGCCAGGATGTGCAGCGAGCAGCCCGCGCCGCCCGCGAAGCCCGGCCGGTTCTGGAAGATGCACGAGCCCTCGTACGGGCGCGTCTGGCGGTCGCCGTCCTCGTCCGTCGACACCCAGCCGGTCTCGGTGCCGATGTCGTGGTGCTGCCAGATGTCCGGCGTGAGGCGTGCCACGTTCTCCGCGACCCGCTTCTCGTCCTCCTCGTCGGAGAAGTGGGCGCCGAGCGTGCAGCAGCCGTCGTCGGCGCGGCCCGCCTGGATGCCCTGGCAGCCGCTGCCGAAGATGCAGCTCCAACGAGAGGTCAGCCATGTCAGATCGCAGCGGAAGATCTGCTCGTCGTCCGCCGGATCCGGGAACTCGACCCACGCGCGCGGGAAGTCGATCGGCTTCTCGTCCGCCTTGGCCCGCTGCTTCTGTTGCTTCTGGAGGTCCTTCTGCCGGCCCTTCGGCTCCTTCAGCTCCTGCTTTGCCGACTTCGTCTTCTTGTCGCTCTTGTCGGCCTTGGCCTTTTTCGTCTTTGGCACCGTTCCAGAGTAAAGGCGACGCCGCCTTCAACAGGACCTTCCTGGACGGGCAAGCCGTGCGGAGCAGTAGCGTTCCCTATATGAGACTCGGTGTCCTCGACGTGGGTTCGAATACGGTCCATCTGCTCGTGGTGGACGCACACCCCGGCGCCCGCCCGCTGCCCGCGCACTCGCACAAGGCCGAATTGCGCCTCGCCCAACTCCTCGACGACCGCGGGGCGATCGGGCCCGACGGCGTGGACCTGCTGATCGGGACGGTCAGAGAAGCCCTGGTGGCGGCCGAGGACAAGGGCGTGGAGGACCTGCTGCCGTTCGCGACGTCGGCGGTGCGCGAGGCCAGCAACGCCGACGACGTCCTGGCGCGGGTCAAGGACGCCACGGGCGTCGAACTGCGGGTGCTCAGCGGCGAGGAGGAGGCGCGGCTCACGTTCCTGGCGGCCCGGCGCTGGTTCGGCTGGTCGGCGGGCAGGCTGCTGGTGCTCGACATCGGCGGCGGCTCCCTGGAGATCGCGTACGGCATCGACGAGGAGCCGGACGCCGCGGTGTCGCTGCCGCTCGGGGCCGGCCGGCTGACGGCGGGCTGGCTGCCGGGGGACCCGGCGAATCCGGACGACGTGAAGGCGCTGCGGCGGCATGCGCGGGCGCAGATCGCGCGCACGGTGGGGGAGTTCAGCCGGTTCGGGGCGCCGGACCATGTGGTGGCCACATCGAAGACGTTCAAGCAGCTGGCGCGCCTCGCCGGGGCGGCCCGCTCGACGGAAGGCCTCTACGTACAGCGGGAGTTGAAGCGGAAGTCCCTGGAGGACTGGGTGCCGCAGCTCGCCGCGATGACCGTGGAGGAGCGCTCCGAGCTCCCGGGAGTCTCCGAGGGCCGGGCCGGACAACTGCTCGCCGGGGCGCTGGTGGCGGAGGGCGCGATGGACCTCTTCGGCGTCGAAACCCTGGAAATCTGCCCCTGGGCCCTCCGCGAGGGCGTCATCCTCCGCCGCCTGGATCACCTGCCCACGGCGTGATCAATCGGGTGGGCGCCCCCACCCCGACGCGAGGGCCGTACCCTGTCCCCGTGGCAGAACCAGTGGTGCGCATCCCGGATGCGAAGGTCGCGCTGTCCACGGCCTCTGTTTATCCGGAGTCGACGGCGACGGCCTTCGAGATCGCCGCGCGCCTGGGCTACGACGGTGTCGAGGTCATGGTCTGGACCGATCCCGTCAGCCAGGACATAGAGGCCCTGCGCCGCCTCTCCGACTACCACCGCATCCCGATCCTCGCCGTGCACGCGCCATGTCTGCTGATCACGCAGCGCGTGTGGTCGACGGACCCGTGGGTGAAGCTGCAGCGCGCGCGGGCCGCCGCGGAGAAGCTGGGGGCGTCGACCGTGGTCGTGCACCCCCCGTTCCGCTGGCAGCGCCAGTACGCGCGGGATTTCGTGCAGGGCATCTGGCGGATGGCCGGCGAGACCGATGTGCGTTTCGCGGTCGAAAACATGTACCCGTGGCGCTACCGGGACCGCGAGATGCTCGCGTACGCCCCCGACTGGGACGTGACCAAGGACGACTACCGGCACTTCACGGTCGACCTCAGCCACACCGCGACGGCGCGGACCGACGCGATGCAGATGATCGACCGGATGGGAGACCGGCTCGGGCATGTGCACCTCGCCGACGGCGGCGGCTCCGGCAAGGACGAGCACCTGGTGCCCGGCCGCGGCACGCAGCCCTGCGCCGAACTCCTGGACCGCCTCGCCGTGAACGGATTCGACGGGCACGTCGTCATCGAGGTCAATACGCGGCGCGCCATGTCCAGCGCCGAGCGCGAGGCCGATCTGGCGGAGGCCCTCGCCTTCGCCCGCCTGCACCTGGCGTCGGCCGCGCGGGTGCCGCGTTCATGACCGAGCCGGTGCGCCGCCGGGGCCGGCCCCCGCGCGCGCGGCAGGACGCCGGTCCCGGCATGCGGGAGCGGATCCTGGACGCGGCCCGCGAGGATTTCGCCGAGCGCGGCTACGACAAGGCATCGGTGCGCGGCATCGCCAAGGCCGCCGGGGTGGACTCGGCCCTGGTGCACCACTACTTCGGCACCAAGGAGCAGGTGTTCGCGGCCGCGATCGAGGTGGCGCTCGCGCCTGCCCTCAAGGCCCCCGACGCCTTGGAGGACGGGCCGCTGGAGGGGGTCGGCGAGCGCATGACCCGGTTCTTCTTCGGCGTGTGGGAGGCGCCCGCGACCCGGGCGCCGCTGCTCGCCATCGTGCGGTCCGCCCTGAACAACGAGGTGGCCGCCGGCGTCTTCCGGAAGCTCGTCGCCACGCAGCTGCTCGCGCGGATCGCGCAGCGGCTCGACCTGCCGGAGGGCGAGGCCGAACTGCGGGCCTCGCTGGCCGCCGCGCAGCTCGTGGGCACGGCGATGATCCGCTACGTGGTGAGGGCGGAGCCGCTGGCCTCCGCGGATCTGGAGTGGATCATCGGGCGGCTCGCCCCCGTGGTGCAGGGGCATCTGACCGGTCCGTGAGGGCGCCGCCCCTGTAGCAGCACGTGAGACGGTTGTCCCGGCATTCGGACACCCTGTCCAGGGCTTGGATCGGCGGCGTAGGCTCGGGAAACAGTCTTTTATCCCTCTGAAGGAGCGAGCGACGATGCCCGAGCTGAGGTCCCGCACAGTCACCCACGGCCGCAACATGGCGGGCGCCCGCGCCCTTATGCGTGCCTCCGGTGTACCCGGTGCGGACATCGGCCGGAAGCCGATCATCGCGGTCGCCAACTCGTTCACCGAGTTCGTGCCCGGTCACACGCACCTGGCGCCCGTGGGCCGCATCGTCAGCGAGGCCATCACGGCCGCGGGCGGCATCGCCCGCGAGTTCAACACGATCGCCGTCGACGACGGCATCGCGATGGGCCACGGCGGCATGCTGTACTCCCTCCCGTCCCGCGACCTGATCGCGGACTCGGTCGAGTACATGGTCGAGGCGCACTGCGCGGACGCGCTGATCTGCATCTCGAACTGCGACAAGATCACCCCCGGCATGCTGAACGCGGCCCTGCGTCTCAACATCCCGACGGTCTTCGTCTCCGGCGGCCCCATGGAGGCCGGCAAGGCCACGCTGGTCGACGGCACGGTCCGGAAGCTGGACCTGGTCAACGCGATCAGCGACGCGGTCGACGAGAGCGTCTCGGACGAGGACATCCTCCGCATCGAGGAGAACGCCTGTCCGACCTGCGGCAGCTGTTCCGGCATGTTCACGGCCAACTCCATGAACTGCCTGACCGAGGCCATCGGCCTCTCCCTGCCGGGCAACGGCTCGGTGCTCGCCACGCACACCGCCCGCAAGGCGCTGTACGAGAAGGCGGGTGAAACGGTCGTCGAGATCGCGAAGCGGTACTACGACGGTGACGACGAGTCGGTCCTGCCGCGCAACATCGCCACCCGCGCCGCCTTCGACAACGCCATGGCGCTCGACATCTCCATGGGCGGCTCCACGAACACGATCCTGCACCTGCTCGCCGCAGCGCAGGAGGCCGAGCTCGACTACACCCTGGCCGACATGGACGAGGTCTCGCGCCGCGTCCCCTGCCTGGCCAAGGTCGCCCCGAACGTCGCGCCCGGCGGCACGTACTACATGGAGGACGTGCACCGCGCCGGCGGCATCCCCGCGATCCTCGGCGAGCTGTACCGCGGCGGACTGCTCCACGAGGACGTGCACACCGTCCACTCCCCGTCCATCAAGGAATGGCTCGACGACTGGGACATCCGCAGCGGCGCGGCGACCGAAGTGGCGAGCGAGCTGTGGCACGCCGCCCCCGGGTGCAGGCGCTCCGCCGAGGCCTTCTCGCAGTCCGAGCGCTGGGACACCCTCGACACCGACGCCGCCGGCGGCTGCATCCGTGACGTCGCCCACGCGTACTCGAAGGACGGCGGCCTGGCCGTCCTGAAGGGCAACCTCGCCGAGAACGGCGCCGTCGTGAAGACCGCCGGTGTCGACGAGTCCATCTGGACCTTCGAGGGACCGGCCGTCGTCTGCGAGTCGCAGGAGGACGCCGTCGAGAAGATCCTGCTCAAGCAGATCAAGGAGGGCGACGTCGTCGTCATCCGCTACGAGGGCCCCAAGGGCGGCCCCGGCATGCAGGAGATGCTCTACCCGACCTCGTACCTGAAGGGCCGCGGCCTCGGCAAGGCCTGCGCGCTCGTCACGGACGGCCGCTTCTCCGGCGGTACGTCGGGCCTGTCCATCGGCCACGCCTCGCCCGAGGCCGCCGCCGGTGGCACCATCGCGCTCGTCGAGGACGGCGACCGCGTGCGCATCGACATCCCGAACCGCGGCATCGAACTCCTCGTGAGCGACGAGGAGCTGGCCGCGCGCCGCGAGGCCCTGGGCGGCGTCTACGCCCCCAAGAACCGCGAGCGCAAGGTCTCGGCCGCTCTGCGCGCCTACGCCGCGATGGCCACCAGCGCCGACACGGGCGCGGTCCGCGACGTGTCGCAGCTCGGCTAGGACAGGGCCTAGGGACCGTCCGCTGTGGCGGCACCGGAAACGGTGCCGTCCGGCGCGCTCCCGTACACCCGGCCGCCGCTCACCACCGGCGCCGGGATATCGGCCACCACCCGGTCGGAGCGGCCCGCCGGCCGGGGGCCGCTCTGGCCGACCGGACGGCCCGTGCGCCGGTCCACGGCGAGCAGCCGGCCGTCGGGTGCCGACACGTACACCCGGTCGGAGGCGGCGTCGACGGCGGGCGCGGAGCCCCGGCTCACGGAGGTCTCCGACCGCCACACCTGCTTGCCGGACGCGAGGTCCTGCGCCACCAACGCGCCGCCCGCCGCGAGCAGATACACCGTGCCGCCGTGCAGCGCCGCCGTCGCGGACGGCAGCGGCAGGGACAGCCGTACGCGACGTGCCACCGCCCCGTCCGTGAGGCGATGGCCGACGAGCGCGACGGTCTCGCCCGAAGGGCCCCGCTGCGTGCACCAGACGGCCCCGCCGGACACTCCGAGCGGGGTCGCCGTGCCCGGTGACCTCTGCTGCCAGCGGACGTCACCCGTCGCCGGATCCACCGCGCTCACCAGCGTGTTCGTCCCGTCGGGCGTCGGCGTCGCCGCGTAGGCCAGGTCCCCACCGACGTACGAGAGAGTGGGCGGGGTCGTCGACGCGCCCGGGAGCCGACGGTGCCATTCCCGTCTCCCGGTCGCGCTGTCGACCGCGCTGAGTGTGCCGTCGGGCGCCGCGAGGAGCACCCGCCCCGCCGCCTGGCGCACCTGCCCCTGGAACCGCGACACATCCATCGACCAGCGGGTCCTGCCCGTATCGGCCGCCATCGCGACGAGCCGGGACCCGTCCGGGGTGAGCGCGTGCACCAGCCCACCCGACACGACAGGCGCCGCCCCGCCAACGTCGCCCGCCGCACCGGACGCCTTCCGCTTCCACCGCACCGAGCCGTCCCGCGGATCCAGCGAGACGGCGAGCGCACCGGGCACGGCGCAGTTCAGGCTCCCGGCCCCGTACGAGCAGACGGGCGCGGCACCCGGGCCGAGCGCCCGCTGCCAGGGGTGGAACGTGGCGGGGGAGCCGGCCGGGGCGGTGCGCGTGCCGGTGCCCGAGCCCGGGTCGCTCCCCCAGAGGAGGGGCACGGTGAGCGCGCCGCTCAGCGCGAGGACGCCGGCGAGGGTGACGAGCGTGCGGGGGCGCGGCCGCCTCTGCGGGGTCGGCGAACTCGACGCCTCTTCAGGTGAGTTGTCGATGGAATCAGTGAAATCGGTGGGATCTGTGGACGGCTCGACCGGGGCCCGCTGCGCCGGTATGAACGCCTGCGTGTCGTACCGCGCCGAGATGTGCCGCAGCCGGGCCATCAGCTCGTCCGGCGTGGGCCGCTCCTCCGGCTCCTTCGCCAGGCAGCCGAGGACGAGCGGCGCCAGGTCATCGGGCACGCCGGACACATCCGGTTCGTCGTGCACCACCTGGTACGCCACCAGGTAGGGGCTGTCGGAGTCGAACGGGCCGCGGCCCGTCGCCGCGTGCACCAGGAGCGAGCCGAGCGCGAACACGTCGGCGGCAGGCCCGACCTCGCGCGGGCGGCGGAACTGCTCGGGTGCCATGAACGGCGGCGTGCCGATCAACTTGCCGGTCTCCGTGCGCAGTTCACTGTCCTTGGGCCGGGAGATCCCGAAGTCGATGACCTTGGGGCTGTCCTCGGCGAGCAGCACATTGCTCGGCTTCAGGTCGCGGTGCACGACCCCGGCGCGGTGGATGTCGCGCAGCGCCTCCGCGAGGCCCGCGGTCAGGTGCCGCAGCTGCGCGGGCGCCAGGGGACCGTTCCGCTTGACGTACTCGGCGAGGGTCGGGCCGGGTATGAACAACGTTGCCATCCACGGCAGTTCGGCCTCCGGGTCGGCGTCGACGACCGGCGCGGTGAAGGCCCCGCTGACCCGCCGCGCGGCCGCGACCTCCTGCCGGAAGCGTCCCCTGAACTCGGGGTCCTCCGCGAACTCGGCGTGCACCACCTTCACCGCGAGCGGCAGCCCCGCCGCCGACCGCGCCAGATGCACGACGCCCATGCCGCCCGCGCCCAGGCGCTCCTCGAGCCGATAGTGCCCGGCGTACTCCGGAAGTTCCGCTTCCGCGCCGGTCCCGATGCTGTTGTGTGACGGCATGTCCACCCCCGTGGATGACGTCGCGATCTCCGTGCGCGCGCGACGCACGGAGCCTAGTCGATGGTTCGGACGGTGGTTCGTACGGGACGAACGGGCCTTGCTAGCCTGCGTGTTCGACAGCTCAGTGCATACATTTCAACGGGCCCTCAATGAACGTTGAACGGGACTCGTTCGACGGGGAGGCACAGCAACATGCCAGTAGAGGAACAGTCCGCTCAGCCCAGTCAGCCCAGGCAGTCCGTGGAAGCGGCGGCAGCGGCGATGTACTACACGGTGGCCCCGGGCTACAACGTGAACGTGCGCAGCGGCCCCGGCACGCAGTACCGCGTGGTGCGCGTGCTGCCGCTGGGCGCGAAGGTGCCGATCTTCTGCCAGAAGCCGGGCCAGGCGGTTGCGGGCCCGTACGGCACGTCGAAGGTCTGGGACAACATCGGCGTCGGCGAGTACGTCTCCGACACCTATGTGAAGACAGGCAGTGACGGCTACGTGGCGCCGCGCTGCGCCTGAGCCACACAGAGGGGCCGGGCTGCGGGCCTCGCGGTCCGGTCCGGTGATAATCGAGGGCGTGAGCGACGAAACCGGCACCCCCAGCACCTCCCCGGCCCCGGGGCCCCAGCCCGAGGACATCCGCTTCTTCGGCACGACCTGGGTCGACCACAGCGGCAACTACGGCCTGCGCCGGGCCGCGGTCGGCGTGGGCGCGCTGGCCCTGGCCGTCGCCGGCTGCTTCATCCTCCGGTTCGCCTACGAGGGCCTGGCGATCGCCGACATCGGATCCCTCGTGAACCTGCTGCTCGTGGTCATGTTCGCCGTCTGCAGCGCGCTCGCCTTCGCCCGCACCCGCACCGGCTTCACCGAGCGCCACGACCCCGAGAAGCAGGCCTCGCTGCGCGGCTTCCTGGCGATCGGCTTCGTAGGCGTCCTGATCGCGTACGCCCTGCGCTGCTTGGTCGAGGCCCCCGGCGAAAAGCTCCGCCGCCAGGAATACGAAACGGCCCGCGACCAGTACACCCGCCGCACCTCCCGCCGCACCCGCAACCCGGCGAAGAAGAAGGGCAAGGGCTGAGGCAGCCGGGGCCTCCGGCGACTACCAGGTGTACGTCACCCGGAGATAGGGGCTCCGGCCCGGGCCGCTGGACCGGTGCCACGCCACGGGGCTCCGGCCCCGGACCGCTCGACGTGTCCCACGCCACGGGGCTCCGCCCCGGACCCCGCGCCTCAAGCGCCGGCGGGGCTGATCCTGCGGAACCGGTGTTACGGACTCGGGGCGCTGCCTCGGACCCCGCGCCTCAATCGCCGGCGGGGCTTGGTGTGCCCACCCGTCCGCGGGAACTTGATGTGCCCAGCCGCCCGCGGGGCTTGATTCGCCCCGCCGTCCGCCGGGGCTTGGCTTGTCCCGCCGTCCCGCCGCCCGGCTGCCCCGCTGCCCCGTAGGCGATGGCGATGGCCTTGCCCTGCTGCCTACCACGCCCATCTCCCACCCACCCGCCCCCTCCGGGGGCGTCGGCC
>NZ_JAOZYC010000141.1:0-518 GCF_035798155.1 Streptomyces endophyticus
TGTCACCCCAGACGCATGGCCAACCTGGCCGGTAAAACTGGGTTGGCTGACACCGCGCGGTGGTGAGCTAATCGCCTATCTCGGACATTACCAACGCCAGCGTCTGGTAGCCGACGGATTGCTGGCGAAAAAGGGCTGCCCGCAGTCTGGTCAGGTCGCGATTATTGCTGATGTCGACGAGCGTACCCGTAAAACAGGCGAAGCCTTCGCCGCCGGGCTGGCACCTGACTGTGCAATAACCGTACATACCCAGGCAGATGGTGGTCGTTGAAGATGTCTTGCTTGTAGCCACCTCGGCCGAATACAGAATCATCCGTGCTTCCCAAAGTACCAAAGATCTGGCCTCTTCCAGCGTTGCGTTCCCAAGTCAGATCCCTTGGTCGGCGTACTGATTTAGAGTATGGGTTGAAATCTGGGTGGGTTTCCAGATAACCGGGTGGTATGAACACCTTGGCGTAGGTGCAAGCTACTAGGGCAGCGAAGCAGAGTAGGATGGCAGACTGCATTTTGAGTTGTTT
>NZ_JAOZYC010000142.1:0-76082 GCF_035798155.1 Streptomyces endophyticus
CCGGACGGGCCGCCGCCGTTGGGGCCCGGGGCGGGCGGCGTGGGGGCGCCCATGCCGACCGTCGGAACCGCGTCGGTCGCGGGACCGCCGCGCGACCTGCGCGGCGCGAACCAGTCGCTCGTCTTCTCCTCGCGCTGCGGCGCGGGAGCAGCGGGCGCGGACGCCTCGGGGGCGGCGGGCGCGGAGCCCGTGTCCGCCGGGCCACCGTACGAGGAGGGCGCCGCTGGGCGACCGCCCTGCGTCGCGTCTGGCGCGGGGGCGGCGGGGCCCGTGTCGGCCCCCCTGCCGGCGCCGCTCTCCGGATTGGCGTCGACATCGCTCATCGGCGTCCGCATGACGACGGGCGGGATCGGCCGGGAGCCGGGGATGTTGATCCGGATCCGGGTCGTCAGCGTCGTCTCGGTCTTGGGTGACTCCGGGGCGCCCTGGTCGCCCGGCGGCGTCGGATCGGCGTCACCGGACGCCGCGCCCTGCGCGGGCGATCCGTACGGAGGCGTCCCCGACGGGTAGGCGGCAGCGCCGCGCCCCTGGGGCCCGGAGGACGAACTGTCAGTTTCACGGCTCAAGGCAGGTTCTCCCGGTTGGCTCCGCCGCCCGTCTCGACCTCTCGCGGGCTGCTCGGCGGCGCGCACCACCATACTGGCCGCCGCCGGAAGTCACTGTGCGACGGATGACGAATCCGGAACCGGACGCGCCGCACGACGACCCAAAGTGCTACGTCACTTCCCAAGTCGGGCGGTGGGCACGGGTGGTTGCCCCGGCAGCCAGAAGGTGGCACACATCACAGCGACAGCCATCCCTCCGAGGAGGAAGAGGTACGAGCCGACTCCCGCGCCGAACAAGAAGTCACCCTCGGGGCGGCTCGCGGTGAGCAGGATCACCGCGAGCACCCAGCCCGCCGCGGGCGCGATCGCCCCCGCGCGACCGCGCGCGATGCGCGCCCCTCCGTGGAACAGGCCGATCGCCCCGACGAGCGCGAGCAGCAACCCGCCCGGGAACCAGCCTCCTTGGACGAGCGCCCCGCCGACCGCGACGACCGCACCGAGGATGAAAAGGACAATCAGGGCGACAGTCCGCCCCGCTCCGAACCCGCTGAAACTGAAGGGCAGGTCGACGTTCTGCGCAGCCGACCCCGCGGGAGCCGCCTTGCCGCTGGACGCCGCGGCCCGCCCGTTCTTGTCGCCGCTCATCGCTCGGTCACTCCCTCAAGACCCTCGAACAGGTCCTTCTCGTACGGCGATCCGGGCTCGCCCCGCACCAACTCGTAGTACTCGATGTCGAACAGCGGCTGCGCGAGTCCGTTGGAGAGCGCGAAGACGGCGCCCGCCTCCGGCACGTCGACCTGGGTGGCGTGCGCGCGCATCGCGGCCGCCTTCCGCTCGACGTACGGCCGCCCGTCGACCGCCGCGGTGATCCGCTCGTCGTCGACGACGCCCGGCACGTCGTCCACCACGGCGGCGACGTCGAAAGGTGTGGCGTCGAGCACGCCCGCGAGCCACCGGAACCGCTCCTCGACGACCGTGCGCGGCACGCGGTTCCAGTAGACCTTGGCGATCGTGTGCGGCTCCCCGAGGTCGCGCCGGAAGGCGGTCTCGGCGGCGAGGTCGGCGGCGCGCATCGCGACGCGGTGGGCCTGGATGTGGTCGGGGTGCCCGTAGCCCCCGTCGGGGTCGTACGCGATCAGGACCTGCGGGCGGGTCTCGCGGATCACGGCGACGAGGTGGGCGGCGGCCTCGTCCAGATCGGTGGACCAGAAGGCGCCCTCCCGCTCGTTCTGCGGGGCGCCCATCATTCCGGAGTCGCGGAAACGCCCGGGGCCGCCCAGGAAGCGGTGGTCGGTGACGCCGAGCTCCTTCATGGCGGCGGCCAACTCGCCGATCCGGTGCGGGCCGAGGAGATCCTCCCGGTCCGGCGCGAGATGGGCCAGTTCGTCCGGAATGACCTCGCCCTCTTCGCCGAGCGTGCAGGTCACCAGCGTGACCTGGGCGCCTTCGGCGGCGTACTTGGCCATGGTGGCGCCGTTGTTGATCGACTCGTCGTCGGGGTGCGCATGCACGAGGAGCAGGCGCCTACCTGGCATTTCCGTCATGCCCACAGCCTAGAACGCCCCACTGACACGGTCAGAACTTGATGCCGCCGACCATGTCCGCCACGTTCGTCGTCAGCTGCTGGATCGTGGGGGCGATGGATGAACTCGCCAGGTAGAAACCCAGGAGCACACACACCACCGCGTGCCCCGCTTTCAATCCCGACTTCTTGATCAGGATGAAGACAATGATCGCGAACAGCACCACGGCCGAGATCGAGAGTGCCACAGCGGTCCTCCTCCAAAGTGATCCGGTCGCCGACGGACTCGTACCCACACAGTGCTAACGATCATAACTATCCGTACCCGCGCACGAGTCGCGATCGGGGAGCACACGATGCGACCGGGAGCGCACGGGGGCGCGCAGACCTCATCTCTCCCCAGGGCCCTCCTGGCGGATCCTGCTGGAGTCGCGGGCCCTGGCACGCACATCTGCGGCGTTGTCGGCACCGAATGTTCACGGCCGTCCGGACCCAGCCGGATCCGCCAGGAGGGCCCTAGGCTGCCTCAATGACCATCGAGACCTTCCCCCGTCAGCACGCGCGTACCCAGCGCTTCACGTTGGGGGCGCCGCGTGCCTTCACGGTGGCGCCGGACGGCGAGCGTGTCGTCTTTCTGCGTTCCTCCTCGGGTACCGATCGGGCGAACGCGCTGTGGGTGCTTGACGTGGCGGGTGGTCAGGAGCGGGTGGCCGCCGACCCGGTGGCCCTGCTCGGCGGGGCCGCGGAGAACCTGTCGGCCGAGGAGCGGGCCCGGCGCGAGCGCAGCCGCGAGGGCGGTGCGGGCATCGTGGGCTACGCGACGGACGCCGCCGCCGAGTTGGCCGCGTTCACCCTGTCGGGGCGCCTGTTCGCGGCCGAGCTGCGCGTCGGCACCGCGCGGGAACTGCGGGTCCCGGGACCCGTGTTGGACCCGCGCCCCTCCCCCGACGGACGGCACATCGCGTACGTCGCCCGGGGCGCGCTGCGGGTCGTCGGCGCGGAGGGCGAGGACGACCGGGCGCTCGCGGAGCCGGAGTCGGAGACCGTGACGTACGGCCTCGCGGAGTTCGCCGCGGCCGAGGAGATGTCCCGGTACCGCGGCCACTGGTGGTCACCCGATTCGGACCGCCTGCTCGTGGCCCGCGCCGACGACGCCGACGTACGGCGCTGGTGGATCGCCGACCCCGCGCACCCCGACCGGGTGCCGGCCCGCGTCGCCTACCCGCGCGCCGGCACGCCCAACGCCGACGTGCGCCTCTTCGCGTACGACCTCGAAGGCCACCGCACCGAGGTGACCTGGGACCGCAAGGCGTACCCGTACCTGGCCCGCGTGCACTGGTCGGCGGACGGCGCCCCGCTGCTCCTGGTCCAGGCCCGCGACCAGCGCAGCGCGCTCTACCTCGCGGCCAACACGGACGACGGCTCGACGCGGATGGTGCACGCCGACGAGGACGACGAGTGGCTGGAACTGCTGCCCGGCGTGCCCTGCTGGTCGCCGAGCGGACAGCTCGTGCGGATCGCCGACGAGGGGGGCGCACGGGTCCTCGCGGTGGGCGAGCGGCCGCTGACCGGGCCCCAGTTGCACGTCCGCGCGGTGCTCGACGTGGGCGCGAGCGACGTGCTCGTCTCCGCCTCGGCCGGGGTCGACGCCGCGTCGCCGGAGACCGGCGAGGTGCACGTCTACCGGGTCAACGAACTCGGCGTGCAGCGCGTGACCTCCACGCCCGGTGTGCACTCGGCGGTCCGCTCGGGCGACGTCACCGTCCTCGTGAGCGCCACACCCGATGGGCCCGGCGCACACGCGCGCGTGGAGCGCGAGGGCAGGACCCCCGAAAAGGCGGTCGACATCGCCTCGCACGCCGAGCGCCCGCTGCTCAGCCCGCGCGTCACCCTCACGGAGGCCGAGGGCATCCCGTGCGCCGTTCTCCTGCCCTCCTCCTACGAGGAGGGGGACGGTCCCCTTCCGGTCCTCATGGACCCCTATGGCGGCCCGCACGGGCAGCGCGTCGTGGCGGCCCACAACCCCCATCTGACCTCGCAGTGGTTCGCCGACCAGGGCTTCGCGGTGATCGTCGCGGACGGCCGGGGCACGCCCGGTGTCTCGCCCGGCCGCGAGAAGTCGATCCACGGTGACTTCACGCTCACCCTCGACGACCAGGTCACGGCGCTGCACGCGCTCGCAGAACGGTTCCCGCTCGACCTCTCCAAGGTCGCGATGCGCGGCTGGAGTTACGGCGGCTACCTGTCGGCGCTCGCCGTGCTGCGCCGCCCCGACGTCTTCCACGCGGGCATCGCGGGTGCCCCGGTCACGGACTGGCGGCTGTACGACACGCACTACACGGAGCGCTACCTGGGCGACCCGGCCGCGTCCCCCGAGACGTACGCGAAGAGCTCCCTGGTGACCGACGACGGGCTCACGGAGGCCGCCGAGCAGCACCGGCCGATGCTCATCGTGCACGGGCTCGCGGACGACAACGTGGTCGTGGCGCACGCCCTGCGGCTGTCCTCCGCACTGCTCGCGGACGGCCGCCCGCACGAGGTGCTCCCGCTGTCCGGCGTGACCCACATGACGCCCCAGGAGCAGGTCGCCGAGAACCTGCTGCTGCTCCAGGTCGACTTCCTGAAGCGGTCGTTGGGGCTGTAGCGCACGGCCACCGGGCCGGAGCGACATGCGCTCCGGCCCGGCTCACGGCACCCGCACGGCCGTACACGAGACACTCTGGCCGGGTCACATATCGGCACCGCGTCGGCCGGATTGCCTGCGTGTAAAGACCCGTCAGACCTCGGCGAAGTGGCAGGCCGAGGGGTGGCTCGCCGGGGTGTCGCCGCCCCGGAAGACCTCGGGCACGGCCAGCACCGGCTCCTCGTCCGCACAACGCTGCTGCGCCTTCCAGCAGCGGGTGCGGAAGTGACAGCCGGAGGGCGGGTTGGCGGGCGAGGGCACGTCGCCGGAGAGCAGGATGCGCTCGCGGCCCTCGCGCGCCTCCGGGTCGGGCACCGGCACCGCGGAGAGCAGCGCCTGCGTGTAGGGGTGCGTCGGGTAGTCGTAGATCTCGGCGTCCGAGCCGATCTCGGCGATGCGGCCCAGGTACATCACGCCGACCCGGTCGGAGATGTGCCGCACGATCGACAGGTCGTGGGCGATGAAGACGTACGAAAGGTCGAACTCGTTCTGGAGCCGGTCCAGGAGGTTGATCACCTGCGCCTGCACCGACACGTCGAGCGCGGACACCGGCTCGTCCGCGACGATGACCTCCGGGCGCAGCGCCAGCCCGCGCGCGATGCCGATGCGCTGGCGCTGGCCGCCGGAGAACTGGTGCGGGTACCGGTTGATGTACTCCGGGTTGAGCCCGACGACATCGAGGAGGTCCTGGACCTTCTTCCTGCGGTCGCCCTTCGGGGCCACCTCGGGATGGATCTCGTACGGCTCCCCGATGATGTCGCCGACCGTCATACGGGGGTTGAGCGACGTGTAGGGGTCCTGGAACACCATCTGGATGTTGCGCCGGACCGCCTTCAGGGCGCGGCCGGACAGCGTGGTGATGTCCTCGCCCTTGTACTTGATGACGCCGGCCGTCGGCCGCTCCAGGTTCACCAGCATCTTGGCGACCGTGGACTTGCCGCAGCCGGACTCCCCGACGATGCCGAGCGTCTCGCCCTGCCCGAGGTCGAAGTCCACCCCGTCGACGGCCTTCACCGAGCCGATCTGCTTCTTGACGAGGACGCCCTGGGTGAGCGGGTAGTGCTTGGTCAACCCGCGTACCTGGAGGAGGGGTTCGTGCCCCGAGGCCGAGCCGTTCTCCGCGTAGTCGTTCTCCGCCTGTGCCTTGTGGAGGAGGTGCTCGGCGATCCTGCCCTCGCGCTTCAGGTCGTCCTTGCTCACGTGCTTACCTTGCTGCGGCATCGAGCGTCTCCTTCCAGAAGTGGCAGGCGCTGCGGCGTTCTTCGGAGACGCGGGCAAGCGGCGGGACGTCCGTGCGGCACACGTCCTGGGCCATCGGGCAGCGCGGGTTGAAGGCGCAGCCGGGCGGGATGTGCATGAGGTTCGGCGGGAGCCCCTTGATGGCGAAGAGCTCCTGGCCCTTCTGGTCGAGGCGCGGGATCGACTCCAACAGGCCCTTGGTGTACGGGTGGGCGGGCGCCTTGTAGATCTCGTGCACCGGCGCCTGCTCGACGATCCGGCCCGCGTACATGACGGCGATCTTGTCGGCGACGTCCGCGACGACACCCAGGTCGTGCGTGATGAGGATCAGCCCCATGTTGAGCTCGCGCTGCAACTCGGCGAGGAGGTCCATGACCTGGGCCTGCACGGTGACGTCGAGGGCGGTCGTCGGCTCGTCGGCGATGATCAGCGAGGGCTCAAGGGCGAGCGCCATCGCGATCATGATGCGCTGGCGCATCCCGCCGGAGAACTGGTGCGGGTACTGGCTCACCCGCTCCTTCGCGGCCGGGATGCGCACCCGGTCCATCAGCTCGACGGCCCTGGCCCGCGCGTCCTTCTTGGACATCCCCTTGTGGACGACGAACAGCTCGCCGATCTGCTCCCCCACCGTGAGGACGGGGTTCAGCGACGACAGCGCGTCCTGGAAGATCATCGCCATCTCGGCGCCGCGGATCCTCCGCCGTTCCTCCTCCTTGAGGTTCAGCAGGTCCTTGTCCTTGAACAGGATCTCGCCACTGGCGATCCGGCCCGGCGGCATGTCGAGGATGCCCATCACGGCCTGCGCCGTGACGGACTTCCCGGAGCCGGACTCGCCGAGCACGGCGAGTGTCTCCCCCGCGTCGACGGTGTAGTTGACGCCGTTGACCGCCTTGGCGACTCCGTCGCGCGTACGGAACTCGACGTGCAGGTCGCGTACTTCCAGCAGAGCCATGTGCGGCTACCTCAGCTTGGGGTCGAGGGCGTCGCGCACCGCGTCGCCGAGCATGATGAACGCGAGCACCGTGAGGGCCAGCGCTCCCGCCGGGTACAGCAGCATGTGCGGGGCGTTGCGGATGTACGGGGCGGCGTTGGAGATGTCGATGCCCCAGGAGACCGCGGGCGGCTTGAGGCCGACGCCGAGGAACGAGAGCGTCGCCTCCAGGGCGATGTACGTGCCGAGCGCGATGGTCGCGACGACGATCACCGGGGCGATCGCGTTCGGCAGGATGTGGCGCAGCAGGATCCGGGAGTTGGAGGCGCCGAGGGTGCGCGCCGCGTGCACGTAGTCGTTCTCCTTGACCGTGATGACGGAGCCGCGGGCGATACGGGAGATCTGCGGCCAGCCGAGCAGCACGATGAACCCGACCACCGGCCACACCGTCGTCGAGGTCACCACGGACAGCAGGACGAGGCCGCCGAGGATGACCGGGATGCCGAAGAAGATGTCGGCGACGCGGGACAGCAGGGCGTCCGCCCACCGCCCGAAGAAGCCGGCGAGCGCGCCCAGGATCCCGCCGAGCAGCGCCACCCCGGCGGTAGCGCACACGCCGACGGTGATCGAGGCCCGGGCCCCGTACACGGTGCGCGTGTACACATCGCAGCCCTGCGCGTCGTAGCCGAAGGGATGCCCGGAGCTGGACGTGTCCTGGCCGTGGGCGAGGTCGCAGTCGTTGGGGTCGCCGCTCGCGAGCAGCTGCGGCCAGATCGCGACGATCACCAGGAACAGGATGATCAGCGCCGAGACGATGAAGACCGGATTGCGGCGCAGCGAGCGCCAGGCGTCCGACCACAGCGAGCGCGCGGGCCCCTCGGCGCCGCCGCCCTCGGGCGCGCCAGGAGTCAGCTGGGCCTCGACGGTGACCGGAGTGACGGGCTCAGGCATAGCGGATCCTCGGGTCAAGGACGGCGTAGAGCAGGTCGACGATGAGGTTGGCGAGCAGGAAGACGATCACCAGGACGGTCACGAAGCCGACCACGGTCGGCGAGGACTGGTGCAGGATGCCCTGGTAGAGCTGGTAGCCGACGCCGCGGATGTTGAAGATCCGCTCGGTCACGATGGCCCCGCCCATCAGGGCGCCGATGTCGGTGCCGATGAACGTGACCACCGGGATCAGCGAGTTGCGCAGCAGGTGCCGCCAGATGATGCGGCGCCGTGGCAGACCCTTGGCGACGGCGGTGCGGACGTAGTCGGAGCGGGCGTTCTCGGCGACGGACGTGCGGGTCAGCCGGGTCACGTACGCGAGGGAGACCGAGGCGAGGACGAGGCCCGGCAGGATCAGCTCGCTCAGCGGCGCCTCGTACGCCACCGAGGGCTTGACGATCCCCCACTGCATGCCGAACAAGAGCTGGGCGACGAGGCCGGTGACGAAGGTCGGCACGGAGATCACGACCAGGGTCAGGACGAGCACGCCCGTGTCGATGGGCTTGCCGCGGCGCAGACCGGTGATGACGCCGAGGCCGATGCCGATGACGATCTCGAAGACGATCGCCACGAACGTCAGCTTGATGGTGACGGGGTAGGCGCGCAGCATCAGATCGGAGACGGAGTCTCCGTTGAAGGCGGTGCCGAAGTCGCCCTGGAAGATGTTGCCGAGGTAGATCAGGTACTGCTGCACCAGCGGCTTGTCGAGGTGGAACTGCTCGCGCAGCGCCGCCTGGGTGGCCGGGTCGCAGGCCTTGTCGCCGCAGAGCGCCGCCGTCGGGTCACCCATGACGTTGACCATGAGGAAGATCAGCAGCGTGGTGCCGATGAACACCGGGATCATCTGCAGCAGCCGTCGGATCACATAACGCCCCACGGCACCTCCCTCACGTAACCCGAGCGGTCGTGGTTCTCAGTCATTGACGGTCATCTCCTCGAAGACCGGCACGCTGAAGGGGTTGAGCTTCACGTCGTGCACGCGGGTGCCGTAGACGGCGGTGCCGTTCTGGTACCAGAGCGGGATCGCCGGCAACTGCTCGGCGAGGATCCGCTCGGAGTCCTGGAAGTCCTTGATCGCGCTCTTCGGGTCCGGGTCCGCGTTGGCCTTGTTGATCAGCGCGTCGAACCGCTTGTCGCTCCACTTGCCGTCGTTGCTGGGGGCGCCCGTGGTGTAGACGGGCTGCAGGAAGTTCTGGATCAGCGGGTAGTCCATCTGCCAGCCGCTGCGGAACGGGCCGCTGAACTTGCCGCTCTGGATCTGCGTACGGAAGTCGGCGAAGGTGCCCACCGGGTTGCCGACGCAGGCCTTCGAGTTGCCCATGACCCGGTTGACGCTGTTGCAGATGGCGTCGATCCACTGCTTGTGGTTGCCGGTGTCGGCGTTGTAGCTGAGCACGAGCCTGCCGCCGGGGAAGCCACCGCCCTCGTCGATCAGCTGCTTGGCCTTCTTGGGGTTGTACTCGCAGCGGTCGCCGCAGATGTCGGGGTTGTAGCCGCCCTCGTCGCGGAGCACCGGGGACGTCCAGTCCTTGGCCGGGATCCGGGTCTTCTGGAAGATCTTGTCGGTGATCTGCTCGCGGTTGATGGCCAGCGAGATGCCCCGGCGGACCTTGAGGGCGTCGGCGGTGGCCCACTCCTTGTCGTACATGGGGAACATCAGCGTCTGGATGATGCCGGCCGGGGTGTTGATGTACCGGTTGTCGATGTCCTTGTGGAGGTTGCTGAGCTGCTCGGCGGGGACGGCGTCGGTCACGTCGAGCTGGCCGGCCACGACATCGGTGTACGCGGTGTTGTCGTCGGTGTAGACGAGCAGGTCGACGCCCTTGTTGCGGGGCTTGGTGCCGTTGTACTGGTCGTTGAGGCGCAGCTTCATGCGGCCGCCGCGCTCGTAGTCCGTGACCTCGTACGGGCCGTTGCCGAAGGGCTTCTCCAGCCAGGCGTCGTGGTCGGTGAAGAACTTCTTCGGCAGCGGCGAGAAGGCGGCGTAGCCGAGCATGTCGGGGAACAGCGAGAACTTCTGGTTCAGCTTGACCGTGAAGTGCGTGTCGTCGACGACCTTGAGCCCCGACAGCTTCTTCGCCGTGGGCTTCCCCTTGTCGGGGTGGACCTTGTCGTATCCGTCGATGTAGCCGAAGAAGTCGGCGCCGATCTGCGCGTTGGGCAGGTAGGCGGCGTAGTTCCAGGCGTCGACGAACGACTGCGAGGTGACCTTCGTGCCGTCCGCGAACTTCCAGCCGTCCTTCAGCGTGACCTTGAAGTTCTGCGCGTCGTCGCTGGAGATCGACTTGGCGACGGCGTACTCGGGCTCGGCGGTGTCGGGGTTGTAGAGCTTGAGCCCCCGGAAGATCATGTCGAGGACCTTGCCGCCGTTGACCTCGTTGGTGTTGGCGGGTTCCAGCGGGTTCTGCGGGTCGCCCCACTTCGCCCGCACGACACCCGACTCGGTGGCCGTGGCACCGCACGACGCGAGCCAGGGCACGGCCAGCACCAGGGCGGCGGCCAGAGCGCCGGTACGCAGGCCGAGGCGCATCAGGGTCCTCCAGAGGGCGGTACGGGGACGAGCCTTGGAGCTATTGGACCCGCGGAGGACCGGATACGCCTGTTATGTCACCCATCTGAGGGCGGGGCAGCGGGGAGGTCGCCGTCACTCCCCCGCACCGGGCACGTCGGCCCGCAATCGGAGATCGACCCAGGGAATCGTCTCGCCCGGCAGCACATACTCCTCGATCACGACGAACCCACGCTGCCGCGCGAAACGAAGACCGTCCTCGTTGGACGTCAGCACCACCGTCTCGATGTCCTCGGCGCCGAGCTCCCTCGCCTGCGCGAGAGCACGCTCGTACAACTGCACGCCGTAGCCCCGACCACGATGGTCGGGGAGGACGCGGGCGATGACGGTCGCCGCCGGCGTCTCGCTCGTGGGCGGGCGCACGGTCGTGCAGCCGATGAGGGTGTCGTCGAGATGGGCGACTTCCAGAACGTTGCGCCCGGAACGCTCGCGTACGTCGTCGAGGGACAGGTGGTGCGTGGGGATGACGTGGTTGTGGACGTGCCGCCAGGCGTGGGCCGAGGCGTCGCCGTTCACCTTTTCGATGCGGATGCTGGACATCGGGCCAGCAAAGCCCCGGGGATGATCCTCGTCAACGGTCGGCTTCTCGGGACGCGGCAGCCTCCGCAAGAGGACGGAACACGCCCGGACATGCCGGCGCCCGGTCCCGGTGAGAACACCGGGGCCGGGCGTCGGGCGGGTTTCAGGACTTGTCGTCGCTCTCGAGGGCCGCGAGGGCCGGGTCGAGGACGATGTCCTCGGCACGCGCCTCGATGGTCGGCTCCTCAGGGAAGTGGCAGGCCGTGAGGTGCCCGGACCTGTTGCCGGAGATCTGGACCAGAGGGGGTTCCTCCGTGGCGCACTTGTCCTGCGCCTTCCAGCACCGCGTGCGGAACCGGCAGCCGGACGGCGGCATGATCGGGGAGGGCACGTCGCCCTCCAGCCGGATCCGCTCCCGCTTCTCGACGTCGAGGTCCGCCTCCGGCACGGCCGACATCAGCGCGTGCGTGTACGGGTGACGCGGGCGGTTGTAGAGCGAGTCGCGGTCCGCGATCTCCATGATCTTGCCGAGGTACATCACGGCGACGCGCTGCGAGAAGTGCCGCACGATGGCCAGGTCGTGGGCGATGAAGACGAACGCGATGCCCATCTCCCGCTGAACCTTCTGGAGGAGGTTCACGACCTGCGCCTGGATCGACACGTCGAGCGCCGAGACGGGCTCGTCGGCGACGATCAGCTTCGGCTCCAGGGCCACCGCGCGGGCGACCCCGATGCGCTGACGCTGACCGCCGGAGAACTCGTGCGGGAAGCGGTTGTAGTGCTCCGGGTTCAGGCCCACGATCTCCAGGAGTTCGCGTACGCGCGCCTCCCGGCCACCGGGCGGGTTGATCCCGTTGATCTCCATCGGTCCCGCGATGATCGAACCGACCGTCTGCCGCGGGTTCAGGGACGCGTACGGGTCCTGGAAGATCATCTGGATCTCGGACCTGATCGGCGCCAGCTGCCTGCGGGTCGCGTGGCTGATGTCCTGGCCCTTGTACGTGATCGTGCCCTGCGTGGGCTCGTACAGGCGGGTCAGGAGGCGGCCCGTGGTCGACTTGCCGCAGCCGGACTCGCCGACGAGGCCCAGGCTCTCACCCTCGTAGACCTCGAAGTCCACGCCGTCGACGGCCTTGACCGCACCGACGGTGCGGCGGATCGGGAAGCCGCCCTTGATCGGGAAGTGCTTCCGCAGATCCCGGACCTGGAGCAGCGGCGCGGTGTCGCTGTCGCGCTGGCCGGGGATCGCGTCGGCGACCGCCGTAGTGGTGTTGGTGTTGTTGTCGCTCATGGTCATGCCCCAGTCGCCGGTTTCAGCTCAGCCCAGCCGGGGCTGAATCGTCTCGATGAACACCTGCTGCTTCTGGTCCGCCGTCAGGTGACAGGCGGAGCCGCGCCCGTCCGGGAGCTGCGGTCGCTCGCCCGAGCAGCGATCGCCCGTCACCTTGTCGGTGAAGGCGCAGCGCGGGTGGAACGGGCAGCCCGAGGGCGGATTGAGCAGCGACGGCGGCGAGCCGGGGATCGGCATCAGCGGCTCGTCGATGTCCGAGGTCAGGCGCGGCATCGAACCCAACAGGCCCCAGGTGTAAGGGTGCTGGGGCTGCTTGAGCACCTCGCGCACGCTGCCGCGCTCGACGGCCCGGCCCGCGTACATCACGAGCAGGTCGTCGGCCATGTTCGCGACGACGCCCAGGTCGTGGGTGATCATGATGATCGCGGAGCCGAACTCCTGCTGCAGGTCCTTGAGCAGGTCGAGGATCTGCGCCTGGACCGTCACGTCGAGGGCCGTGGTCGGCTCGTCGGCGATGAGCAGCTCGGGGTTGCAGGCGAGCGACATGGCGATCATGGCGCGCTGGCGCATACCGCCGGAGAACTGGTGCGGGTAGTCGTCGACGCGCTGCTTGGGCTGCGGGATGCCGACCTTTTCGAGCATCTCGATGGCACGGTCCCGGCCCTCCTTCTTGGAGGCTCCGGTGTGCTTGCGGAACGGTTCGGCGATCTGCCGCCCCACCGTGTAGTACGGCGACAGGGCGGTCAGCGAGTCCTGGAAGATCATCGCCATCTTGTTGCCGCGGAGCTTCTCCATCTCGGGCTCCGTGGCGGTGAGAAGCTCCTTGCCGTCAAAGAGGATCTCGCCGTCGATGGTGGTGTTCTTCTTGGGGTGCAGGCCGAGCACGGTCAGGTTGGTGACCGACTTGCCGGAACCGGACTCGCCGACGATGCCGAGCGTCTTGCCGCGCTCGAGGTCGAAGGAGAGGCCGTCCACCGCCTTGACGGCGCCGTCCTCTGTGGAGAACTGCACCCGCAGGTCGCGTACCGAGAGGAACGCGTCGGAACCGGTCGGGGCCGGGGCGTCCTCGGGCTTGGTGAGTGTGGTCACGGGGGTTCTCCTAGGACAGCCGCACGCGCGGGTCGATCACGGCGTACAGGGCGTCCACGACGATATTGCAGAGGATGATGAAGGCGGCGCTGACGATCATCACGCCCATGAGGACGGGCAGGTCCTTGCCGGTGACCGAATCGATCGCCAGCCGGCCCATGCCCGAGAGGTTGAAGGTCAGCTCGGTGACCATGCCGCCGCTGAGCAGCGAGGCGATGTCCATGCCGAGGATGGTGATGATCGGGATGAGCGAGCCGCGCCAGGCGTACCGGAAGAAGACGAAGCGACTGCTCATGCCCTTGGCCTTGGCGGCCCTGACGTGCTCCTCCTGGAGCTGCTCGATCATCGAGGAGCGCGACATACGCGTGTAGTTGGCGGTGAAGATCGTCGCCATCACGATCCAGGGGATCAGCAGGCCCATGAACCAGGACGCCGGGTTCTCCCAGAACGACACGTACTTGGGCGCCTTCAGCCAGCCGGTGCTGTAGACGAAGATGCCCAGCACGATCGGGCCGAGCAGGTAGATCTGGAACGAGCTGGTCACCAGGGAGGCGCCGGAGAAGAGCTTGTCGATCCAGGTGCCGCGGAAGCGGGCGGCGGTCAGACCGGCCCCCAGACCGACGATGAGGAAGACGACCAGGCCGCCGAGCATGAGCGAGAGCGTCAGCGGGAGACGGTCCATCATCGTGTCCCAGACCATCTGGTTGTTCCGGAACGAGACGCCGAAGCACGGGGCGTCGCAGTGGCCCACCGCGAAGTCACGGCCGACGAAGATCCCCCTGAGGAACTCCCAGTACTGCACCGGAAGCGGCTTGTCGAGCCCCAGGTTCTTGTGAATGAGCGCCAGCGCGTCCGGGGTGCAGTTCTTGCCGCACGCGAGCGTCGCCGGGTCCTGTGGGATGGCGAAGTACATGAAGAACGTGAAGGCGCTGATCAGCAGAAGGATGAGTGCTGCGCCAGACGTCCGGCGTATGAGAAATCGAAGCATGGCAGAAAGCTGCTCTCAGGACGGCGGCGGTGGGAGACCAGGAGGGGATTGTGCGGCGGCCCGGGGGCGAGGGCTCCGCCGCGCCCTCGCCCCCGGGAACTGCCTTGTGCGAACTACTTCTTGAGGAAGATCCGCGTCGGGTCGGTGTAGTTGGTCACCGACGAGTAGCGCAGGCCGCCCACGTTGGAGCCGGCGATCTGGAAGATCTTGGTGTAGTAGATCGGGGCGGCCGGGTTGATCTTCGTCGAGATGTACTCGGAGAGCTTCGCGTACTCCTTGGCGCGCTCGGCCGCGTCCGCGATCTTCTGGATGCGGGCGCTCTCGGCGTTCACGTGCTTGTCGTTCACGTGGGAGTAGTTGGAGGCGCCGTCCTGGATGTTGGCACCGTCGTAGGACGGCGGGAAGACGGTGTTGCCGTCGGCCCAGTCCTGGCCCCAGCCGGTCATGTACAGGTCCATGCCGTTCTTGACCTTGCCCATCTGCTCGTACCAGGTGGCTTGGTCAACTTCCTTCTTCTGGATGTCGAGCCCGATCTTCTCCAGGTTGTTGATGATCAGGTTCGCCTGCGTGACGCGGACGGGGACGTTGGCGTAGGCGTAGACGAGCTTCTTGCCCTTGGCGCCGGCCTCGTCGATGAGCTTCTTGGCCTTCTCGATGTCGCCGTTCGCCTTCTTGGCCCGGTTGAACGGGTCGAACTTCTCGTCGTAGCCCGGAGTGGAGGGCGACGTCAGCGAGTTGGCGGCGTCACCGCCGTAGGCGCCGCCGTCGGCGTGACCGGCCGCGGTGGCCGGGATCGCCAGGGCGATGGCATCGCGGATCTTCTTGTCCTTGATGCGGTCCATGTTCATGTTCAGCTGCCACACGTACGGGCCGTAGCCCTGCACCGTGCGCTTCATGACCTTCTTGTCGGTCGTGATCTTCTGCAGCTGAGTGGCGTCGATCTGGCCGGAGAACATGACGGCGTTCTTGGCCTCACCGCGGTCGGCCAGGATCGTCTTGGTCTGGTCGGCCTTGGAGACGTTGTAGTCGATGTTGAACCCGTCCACGTAGTTGTGGCGCATCGGGTCCGTCTTCTCGTCCCACTGGTCGTTGCGGACGAGCTTGAGGCTCTTGCCCGGCTTGTAGGCGGAGATCTTGTACGGGCCGGTGGCGACCGGCTTCTGGTCGTACTTCTGCTTGGTGTCCGTCTTCTCGGGCACGACCGAGTACGCCGCCATGGCCAGGGCCTGCGGGGCGTCGGTGTGGGCTTCCTTGAAGTGGAAGACGATGGTCTTGTCGTCCGGCGTGTCCAGGACCGAGTCCGGCAGGTGCTTGCCCTTGTAGGGGCCGGCGTACGCCTTGCGGTACGAGGTGCCGGAGCCGGACAGCCACTGCTGGATGTACGTCGGACCGTCCGTCAGGAACGAGGAGTACAGGCGCTCGATGGAGTGGCGGATGTCGGCCGAGGTGATGGTGCGGCCGTTCTCGTCCTTGACCCCGTCCTTCAGCTCGAAGGTCCAGGTCTTGCCGCCGTCCGAGGACTTGCCCGCGTCCTTGGCGAGGTCACCGACGACCGTCTGGGTGCCCTTGTCGTCCTCGGTGTACGTGGTCAGGCCGCGGTAGAGGAGCTTGGAGAGCAGACCGGCGTCGGAGACGTATATCTGGCCCGGGTCCAGGTGCGAGAAGTCGGTCTCCTGGTAGACCTGGGCGAAGCCGCCCTTCTTGGCGCCCGGGACCGCCTTGGCCGGGCCGACGGACTGCTGCGCGGTACCCATGACGACCGGCTTGGCCTGGGCCTTCGCGTCGTCCTTGGACTTGCCCACGGACTTGTCGTTGTCGTTGCTGCCACTGCTGCAACCGGTCAGCGTGAGGGCGCCGACAGCGGCGGCGACGATCGTCGCCTGCGCCGTGCGCGAACGAAGGATGCTCATGGAGTTGAATCCACCTGCCTGTGAGTAGTGATCCTTGTGTGCTGCCTGACGCATCCGGCTGTGTCGGTCCGGCGCCCGGGTGGCAGCGACCCTCGGTGAGGCCTGCTCAGCGTCCGGTCTTGGGATCGAACGCGTCCCGGACCGAGTCACCGAAGAGGTTGAACGCCACGAAGAAAACGACCATGGCGACACCCGGGAAGTACAAGTAGGTCGGGTCCACCTCGTAGATCTTCGCCGCGGTAGCGAACATCAAGCCCCAGTCGGGCGTGGGGTCTTGGTAGCCGACGCCGACGAAGGAGAGGAAGGCGACCGAGAGGATGGTGCTGGGAAGCAGGTAGGTGCCCTGCACGATGATCGGCGTCACCAGGTTGGGCAGCAACTCCTTGCGGATGATCCGCCAGGGCGAGGCGCCCGCGACCTTCGCCGCCTCCACGAACTCCCGCTCGCGCAGCGACAGCGTCACCGCACGCACCAGGCGGGCCAGGGTCATCCAGGTGAGCATCCACATGATGCCGGTGATGGCGAGGAAGCGGACGTAGACCGGCGTCTCCTCGTCGGGAGCCACGAAGACGGTGACGATGACGGGCATGGCCGCGACCATGAACAGCTGGTTGGGCAGCGCCATCATGAAGTCGGTGAGGCGGCCGAGCCAGTAGTCGATCTTGCCGCCGAAGTAGCCGGCCGCGAGGCCGATCACGACGCCGAGGAGCACCATGCCGATCGTCGCGCACAGGGCGGTGTAGAGCGACGTACGCATGCCGTAGAGCAGATACGCGAAGACGTCGCGCCCGTAGTTCGGGTCGATGCCGAACCAGTGCTCCGGCGACATGCCGCCGTTGGGACCTGCCGGCAGGTTGAACTCGTTGAGGAGCGTGGGGTCGTCCTGGCCGTAGAAGGTGTACGGGTCCTGGCCGTACAGCTTGCAGATGACCGGGGCGAGCGCGGCTATCACGAAGAAGGCCAGAACGATCCAGGCGGATATGACGCCCGTCCTGTCCCGCTTGAAGCGCCGCCACATCAACTGGCCGGGGCTGCGCCCCTCGAGCTTCTTGGGCTCCTTCGCGTCGCCCTGCGGCGCGCTCTCCTTGTCCAAGGCGGAAGAGGTCTCGGCGCCCTCAATCTCGATTGGACTTGTCATGATTCGTCCATTTCACAGGTGTTGGAAGCCGTCGGAAGGTAAAAACGATCCGGCGGCCGTCGCACGGCGTACGTCACTCGAAGCGCGCGAGAGGGACTGACGACTGGGGTGAGCCCACCCCTGAGGAAGTGTCAAAAGCTGTCGCAGCGCCGGATCGTCACCTCGGCCGCCGGCGTGGGACTGAACACTCCCGCGGGGCCAACACCTGCTGTCCTGGACGATGCGACCCATATGGCGCATGCGGCACCTTGCATGGGTTCCTCCTCATGAGTCCACTCGTTCACTGCAAGTGGAGGCAGAAGATCGCCAACCGGCCGACACCCCTGACGGCGAAGTTGACGCTGCCTCAGTGCGCTCGCGAGTCGCCGCCCCCCCATTAGCGCGTGACCCTTTGACCCGAGCTCTACGCGGACCACTATTAGCCACAGTCGCTGTCGCGACCACACTCTTTTGGTCTCGGTTCGATCACACCTGATGCGTACTTCTCCCAAAATCCGGACAAACAGATCCGAGATAGAGGGCCACGAAACGGACGTGTTACATACCTATCGACCACCGGCGTCCGCATTCCGGACTGCGGGATGGACTTAATCACTTGCGCTCAACCGGATTTTGACCCTCTGTTGGGAGACACCACAACCGGGCATATCACTGCGCGTAGACCGCGTGAAGACTAGCGGCAACGCAAAAGGCCCGGCACCCCCCTCGGGGGTACCGGGCCCAACTGCCGTCAGGTCAGTTGTGCTTGGCGCGCGAAGCGCTGCGGCCGCGCTCCTTGTGGTCCAGGACGACCTTGCGGATGCGGACGGCCTCCGGGGTCACCTCGACGCACTCGTCGTCGCGGCAGAACTCCAGGGACTGCTCCAGGGAGAGCTTGCGGGCCGGGACCACGTTCTCCGTGTTGTCCGCGGACGCGGCGCGCATGTTGGTGAGCTTCTTCTCCTTGGTGATGTTCACGTCCATGTCGTCGGCGCGCGAGTTCTCACCGACGATCATGCCCTCGTACACCTCGGTGCCGGGCTCGGTGAACAGCACACCGCGCTCCTGGAGGTTCATCATCGCGAAGGGGGTGACCGCGCCGGCGCGGTCGGCGACCAGCGAGCCGTTGTTACGGGTCGTCAGCGTGCCGAACCACGGCTCGTGGCCCTCGTGGATCGAGTGGGCGATGCCCGTGCCGCGGGTGTTCGTCAGGAACTCCGTACGGAAGCCGATGAGGCCACGGGACGGGACGACGAACTCCATGCGGACCCAGCCGGAGCCGTGGTTCGACATGTTGTCCATGCGGCCCTTGCGGACGCCCATGAGCTGCGTGACGGCGCCCATGTGCTCCTCGGGGACGTCGACGGTCATGCGCTCGACCGGCTCGTGCGTCTTGCCGTCGACCTGCTTGGTGACGACCTGCGGCTTGCCGATCGTCAGCTCGAAGCCCTCACGGCGCATCTGCTCGACGAGGATGGCCAGCGCCAGCTCACCGCGGCCCTGCACCTCCCAGGCGTCGGGGCGCTCGGTCTCCAGGACGCGCAGCGAGACGTTACCGACAAGCTCGCGCTGCAGGCGGTCCTTGACCTGGCGGGCGGTGACCTTGCGGTCCTTGACGGCCGCCTTGGCGTCCGCGCCCTTGCCCGTGCCACCGCGGCCGACCAGCGGCGAGGTGTTCGTACCGATGGTCATGGAGATCGCGGGCTGGTCCACCGTGATCAGCGGCAGGGCGACCGGGTTCTCCGGGTCGGCCAGGGTCTCGCCGATCATGATGTCGGGGATGCCCGCGACGGCGCAGATGTCACCGGGGCCGGCGACCTCTGCGGGCTTGCGGGTCAGCGCCTCCGTCATCATCAGCTCGCTGATGCGGACGTTCTGGACCGTGCCGTCGCGCTTCATCCACGCGACCGTCTGGCCCTTGCGCAGCTCGCCCTGCTCGACGCGGAGCAGCGCGATACGGCCGAGGAAGTTGTCGGCGTCGAGGTTGGTGACGTGGGCCTGGAGCGGCGCGTCCTCCTCGTACGTCGGGGCCGGCACGGACTCCAGGATCGTGGAGAAGAACGGCTCCAGGTTGGTGGAGTCGGCCGGGACCGTGCCGTCGTCCGGCTTGGTCAGCGAGGCGATGCCGTCACGACCACAGGCGTAGACGATCGGGAACTCGATCTGGTCCTCGTCGGCATCCAGGTCGAGGAAGAGGTCGTACGTCTCGTTGACGACCTCGTCGATGCGCGAGTCGGGCCGGTCCGTCTTGTTGATGCACAGGATGACGGGCAGCCGCTGCTTGAGCGCCTTGCCGAGCACGAAGCGGGTCTGCGGCAGCGGGCCCTCGGAGGCGTCCACGAGGAGCACCACCGCGTCCACCATCGACAGACCGCGCTCGACCTCACCACCGAAGTCGGCGTGGCCGGGGGTGTCGATGATGTTGATCGTGATGACCTCGCCGCCATCCTTGGGGTGATACTTCACCGCCGTGTTCTTGGCGAGGATCGTGATGCCCTTCTCACGCTCCAGGTCGTTCGAGTCCATCATGCGGTCGTCGAGCGACTCTGCAGCGTGCGCGGCGAAGGAGCCGGCCTGCTTGAGCATGGCGTCGACGATGGTCGTCTTGCCGTGGTCGACGTGAGCGACGATGGCAACGTTACGGATGTCGTGGCGCGTGGCCATATTGCGGCGTACTCCCGGAGTGAAGGGTCGGCTGCGCGTACTTCTTTGGTACACGCGCCCTGCCGGGCTGGACACGCCACGGCCTCACCCCATGGTACGTGGCTTGACGGCCACCGGCTCCGCCGGGCCGGGCGGGCCACCGCCGAAGCGTCGGCCCGCCCGGGAAAACCGCAGGTCAGCCAGCATCCTCTGTAGGTGATCCGGTGGGCTTGGCACCCGGCTTCAGGAAGCCGATGTCCTCATAGGAGGGCTCCTGGAAGCCGAACGCCCCGGCGTTCACCAGGTTCGCCTTCGCCGCCACCAGTTCGGGCCGCTGGTAGAGCGGAATCGATCCTGCGGTGGCCCAGATGCGCTCGTCCGCCTGCCGGACGAGCGAGCGCTCCTTGTCCTGGTCGAGCTCCCCGACGGCCTGGTCGAAGAGCTGGTCGATGTGGTCGGTGCCGACCCGGGTGTAGTTCTGCTCGACCGTGAGCTCGCCGTCGGCGGCCGGGACCGGCTTGGCGTAGATCGGGCGGGCGTCGGTGGCCGGGTAGGCGGAGCCGGGCCACGAGTACAGCGCCAGGTCGTAATCGCCCGCCGCGATGTGGTCCTTGAAGTAGGTCTCGTCGTCGACCTTCGTGATGTCCGTGCGGACGCCGATCTTCTGCAGCATGGTCGAGATCCGGTCGGCGACGGTCTGCAGCTGCTCGGCGTCGGGGCCGGAGGGCAGCACGAAGTTCAGGGTCAGCGGCTTGCCGTCCTTGGCGAGCTGCCCCGAGGCGGCACCGGCCTTGGCCCCCTCCTTGCCACCTGCCTCGCCTGCGTCCTTCGCGGCGGCCTGCTGCGGGGCGGGGGTCCCCTTCGGGGCGTACGCGCCGGGGGCCGCGCCCTGCTTGGCGTCGCCCGCGTGCTTGCCCTCCCGCTCGGCGGAGCGCACCTTCGCGGCGTCGGCCTGGTGCAGCAGCGCGGAGTGCTGCGCGGCGGCGAGGGCACCGGGTCCGAGCAGCGGGGGCGCGGCGTCGCCGGGCTTCGCGTCGTCGCCCGCCTTCTGGTCGTCCTCTCCCATGATGTACGTGCCGTCGTCGGACTCGGCCGCGGCGCCCTCCGCCTTGCCGCCCGCCGTCCTGGGCTTCTGCTGCTTCTCCTCGACCGGGCCGCCGCGCACCCAGCCCGCCTCCGCGAGCAGCGCCTGCGCCTTGCCGGCGTCCTGCTTGCCGAGGGCGTCGCTGTTGTCGGCGTACGCGTTCTGGCCGGAGAGGGCGAGGTGGCTGCCGACGGTCGCGGCCGGAAGACCGAGCGGCTTGAGCACGCTCTGGGCGAGCTTGCCGCGGTCGAGGGCGCGGGCCACGGCCTGGCGCACCCGCTCGTCGGCGAGCGGACCGCTCGAACCGTTCAGGGCGAGCTGCGTGTAGGCGGGTTCGAGCGACTTGCGGACGACGAAGCCGTTCAGCCCCGCCTGCTCCTTCGCGTACTTGTCCACGGCCTTGCGGGTCTTCGCGCGGGCCTCCAGCTCCGCCTCGGCGACCTCCCAGTCCTCGTTGTGCGCCCGCGCCCAGGAGCGCAGCGCCTCACCGGAGGTGACGCCGGCGCCGGGTCCGTGCGCGAGCGGGCCCGACGCGCCCTTGTCGCGGGCGGCGTACGCGATGCGCCCCGCGGACTGCGGGTCGACATCGGCGAGGTCCAGCTTGCCCGCGGCGAGCGCGGCGGACCGCTTGTCGCGCGGCACGGCGGTGAGCTGCACCTTCTCGAGCTTGGCCGGGCGGCCCCACCAGCGGGGGTTGCGCTCCAGCGTGACCTGCTTGTCGCCCCGGTCGACCTTGTCGAGCGCGAAGGGGCCCGCGGTCACCTTGAGCTTGCCGCGCGCGCCCTCGTTGAAGGCGTCCGGGGTCCCCATGACGTCCTTGGGGTACAGCGGTGAGAACAGCGAGCGCCAGTCCGCGTACGGCTTGGCGAAGGTGACCCGCACCTCCAGGTCGTTCTTGCCGCGCTCGACGTTCTCGATGCGGTTGTAGCCCGCGTTGTGGGCGGTCCAGTACGCGCTGTTCCTGCCGGACAGGGCGCGCCACTGCGCGGCGAAGTCGGCGGCGCCGATCTCCCGGCCGTCGCTCCACACCGCCTGCTGGTTCAGCTTGTACAGCACGACCTGCTTGGGCTCGGTCTTGATGACCTCTGCCTTCTCCAGGTAGTCGGGGTCGACCTGCGGGCGGCCCTGTGCGTCGAGCCGGAACATCGAGGGCAGCACGGCGCCGGTGACCCGGCTCGTGGCCGCGTCCGCGTCGGCCTGGAAGGAGTTGAGGGTCTGCGGCACGTCGTCGATCGCCCACCGCAGCGTGCCACCGTCCTTGACCTGCGTACGGGCGGCCGAGGCGACGTCGGGCCCGGCGGCGGGCCGGCCCGCCTGGTCGTCGGAGCCACACCCGGCGAGCGCGGTCACGGCGAGCGCACCGCTCACGAGGAACGCGGCCGAGCGTGCGGCGGCTCCTGGGCGCCTGGGGATGTGGGGCATCACGGGTACCTCCGGGGCTGGCCGGTTTGTCTCGTTTGGCGGTATATGGAGCTGATCACATCTATCGGCCAACTGAAGTGGATCCGGGGAGAGGTGCCGTCCGACACGCCCGTAGGCCGCCCGGAAGCCACCCGTGCGGCCCAAAGGGGCCCACGGCGGCGCCCGCCCCGACGGCGCGAATTCGCGGGCGCGCACCACGGCGTGCACCGGCAATCCGCACGGATCCCTTCACAAACGGCAATGTGACGCGCGACACTCGCAGGCGCATGAGCAACTCCGCCGCACCAGCGGAAGTGAGGCCAAGTCATGTCCCTGCACGACGACTTGACGGCGGTTCAGCGCTGCGTCGACGACCTCGCGCGCGCCGTGGGGCGCCTCCAGCCCCAGCTCGACGGCGTCGCGGGAGGACCGGATCTGCGCCGAGTGCGCGCCGACACCGCGCATCTGCGCGAGAGCGTCGCCCTGCTGCGCGAGTCGGCCGCGAGCCCGGACAAGCCGCACCGCCCCGACCTCGTGACGATCCCCGACGCCCCGTACGACAGGTCCCTGTGGACCGACTCGGACGACGAGGGGCTCGGCGCGCGGGACCGGCACGCGCCCTGACCCGCCCTCGTCCACTCCCTTCCCGACCCCCGTCCCCGTCCCCCGTCCCTGCGAGCGGAGGCTTCGTTGGCCACCGGCACGGAACCCACCAGTACCGAAGACCCCCATACCAAAGGCGGCACCGGCGTCCGAGGCCGGACCCGGGCCGCGATCGCCGCGCCCCATCTGCGCACGGACCGCTGGTGGCTGGCTCCGGCCGCGACCGCGGGCGGACTGCTCGCCTTCATCGTCTACTCGACGTGGCGGGCCTTCGCGAACGCCGACTACTACGCGGCCCCCTACGTCTCGCCGTTCTACTCGCCCTGCCTCGCGGAGAACTGCGAACCGATGCGGCACGGCCCCAACTGGGAGATCTTCGGCGGCTGGTGGGGCCTGTCCCCCGCCCTGCTCATCCTGATCTTCCCGCTCGGCTTCCGGCTGACCTGCTACTACTACCGCAAGGCCTATTACCGCGGCTTCTGGGCGTCACCGCCGGCCTGCGCGGTGGCCGAGCCGCACAAGAAGTACAGCGGTGAGACGCGGTTCCCGCTGATCCTGCAGAACATCCACCGCTACTTCTTCTACGCGGCCGTCCTCGTCGCCTGCATCCTGTCCTACGACACGGTGCTGTCGTTCCGCGACGAGAACTACGAGTGGGGCCACATGGGCCTCGGCACGCTGGTCTTCCTGCTGAACATCGCGCTGATCTGGGCCTACACCATCTCCTGCCACTCGTGCCGGCACATCGTGGGCGGACGCCTCAAGCACTTCTCGAAACACCCGGTGCGCTATCGGCTCTGGGGCTGGGTCGGGAAACTGAACGGCCGTCACATGCTGCTCGCCTGGGCCTCGTTGGTGAGCGTCGCGCTCGCCGACTTCTACGTGTACCTGGTCGCGTCCGGCGCCTTCGACGATCCGCGGTTCTTCTAATGGTTGGGGCCTTCTGATGAGTGTGGTGCAGCGGCAGCAGTGGGATGTTGTCGTGGTGGGTGCCGGTGGCGCGGGTCTTCGGGCCGCGATCGAGGCGCGTGAGCAGGGCGCCCGTACGGCGGTGATCTGCAAGTCGCTGTTCGGCAAGGCGCACACGGTGATGGCCGAGGGCGGCATCGCCGCCTCCATGGGCAATGTGAACTCCGGGGACAGCTGGCGGGTGCACTTCCGCGACACGATGCGCGGCGGCAAATTCCTCAACCAGTGGCGGATGGCGGAGCTGCACGCGCGGGAAGCCCCGGATCGCGTATGGGAGTTGGAGACCTGGGGCGCCCTGTTCGACCGCACCGGCGACGGGCGGATCTCGCAGCGCAACTTCGGCGGGCACGAGTACCCGCGGCTCGCGCACGTCGGCGACCGTACGGGCCTCGAACTGATCCGCACGCTCCAGCAGAAGATCGTCCAGCTCCAGCAGCAGGACTTCAAGGAGACCGGCGACTACGAGTCGGGCCTGAAGGTCTTCCAGGAGTGCACGGTCACCCGGGTCCTGAAGGACGAGGACGGCCAGGTCTCGGGCACCTTCTGCTACGAACGCGAGAGCGGGCGCTTCTTCGTCATCGAGGCACCGAGCGTGGTCCTGGCGACCGGCGGCATCGGCAAGTCCTTCAAGGTGACGTCGAACTCGTGGGAGTACACGGGCGACGGGCACGCGCTCGCGCTGCTGGCCGGGGCGCCGCTGCTCAACATGGAGTTCGTGCAGTTCCACCCGACGGGCATGGTCTGGCCACCGTCCGTGAAGGGGATCCTGGTCACGGAGTCGGTGCGCGGCGACGGCGGTGTGCTGCGCAACTCCGAGGGCAAGCGGTTCATGTTCGACTACGTCCCCGACGTCTTCAAGGAGAAGTACGCGCAGTCGGAGGACGAGGGCGACCGCTGGTACGAGGACCCGGACCACAACCGTCGGCCCCCCGAACTGCTGCCGCGCGACGAGGTGGCGCGGGCCATCAACTCGGAGGTCAAGGCGGGCCGCGGCTCGCCGCACGGCGGCGTGTTCCTGGACGTGTCGACCCGCATGCCGGCGGATGTCATCCGGCGGCGACTGCCCTCCATGTACCACCAGTTCAAGGAGCTGGCGGACGTCGACATCACGGCCGAGGCGATGGAGGTCGGGCCGACCTGTCACTACGTGATGGGCGGCATCGCGGTCGAATCGGACACGGCGGCGGCGCGCGGCGTGCCGGGGCTCTACGCGGCCGGCGAGGTGGCCGGTGGCATGCACGGCTCCAATCGACTCGGCGGCAACTCACTCTCCGACCTGCTGGTGTTCGGCCGCCGGGCGGGGCTGCACGCGGCGACGTACGCCGTCTCACGCACGGCGCGTCCGACCGTGGCCGACGAGCAGATCGACACGGCGGCGGCCGAGGCGCTTCGCCCCTTCTCGGCGGAGGGCCAGGAGGAGGGCGTCACGCCCGAGAATCCGTACACCCTGCATCAGGAGCTCCAGCAGACGATGAACGACCTGGTCGGCATCATCCGGCGGGAGGCCGAGATGGAGCAGGCGCTGCGGAGGCTCGCGGATCTGCGGGTGCGGGCGCGGCGGGCCGGGGTCGAGGGGCACCGCCAGTTCAACCCCGGCTGGCACCTGGCGCTCGACCTGCGGAACATGCTGCTGGTCAGCGAGTGCGTCGCGCGGGCCGCGCTTGAGCGCACGGAGTCGCGGGGCGGGCACACCCGCGAGGACCATCCGGCGATGAACCGGGAGTGGCGGCGCGCGAACCTGCTCTGCCAACTCCGGGACCCCACAGGCGGGTTGGCTGCCACGGACCCGGTGCGCGGTCAGATCACGCTCACCCGCGAGACCACCGAACCCATCCGCGCCGACCTGCTCGCCCTGTTCGAGAAGGAGGAGCTGGTGAAGTACCTGGCCGAAGAGGAGCTTTTCGAGTGAGCAGCTACGAGGCGGCCTTCCGGGTGTGGCGGGGCGACGTCGGCGGGGGCGGCCTGGAGGACTTCAAGGTCGAGGTGAACGACGGCGAGGTGGTCCTCGACATCATCCACCGCCTACAGGCGACACAGACCCCCGACCTGGCGGTCCGCTGGAACTGCAAGGCGGGCAAGTGCGGTTCGTGCTCGGCGGAGGTCAACGGGCGGCCGCGCCTGATGTGCATGACGCGCATGTCGGTGTTCACGCGCGACGAGGTGATCACGGTGACGCCCTTGCGCGCCTTCCCCGTCGTCCGCGATCTCGTCACCGACGTCGGCTTCAACTACCGCAAGGCGCGCGAGGTCCCGGCCTTCGTCCCGCCCGCCGGGGTCGGCCCCGGCGAGTACCGGATGATGCAGGAGGACGTCGACCGCTCGCAGGAGTTCCGCAAGTGCATCGAGTGCTTCCTGTGCCAGGACACCTGCCATGTCGTCCGCGACCACGAGGACAACAAGGCGGCCTTCGCGGGTCCCCGCTTCCTGATGCGCGTCGCGGAACTCGACATGCACCCCCTGGACGCGGCATCCGAGGAAGGCCTCGACCGCAAACGCACGGCCCAGGACGAACACGGCCTCGGCTACTGCAACATCACCAAGTGCTGCACCGAGGTCTGCCCCGAGGGCATCCACATCACGGACAACGCCCTGATCCCACTGAAGGAGCGGGCGGCCGACCGCAAGTACGACCCGGTGGTATGGCTGGGCAACAAGATCCGCCGCCGCGGTGGGAGTTGATCGGCCGCGGTCGCACCGCCGACGTCTACGCCCTCGATGGCCAGTGGGTACTGCGCCGCTACCGCGAGGGACTCGACGCGCGCGGCGAGGGCGGCGTCATGACGTACGTGCGCACGCACGGTTTCCCCGCACCCCGTGTACGGACGGACGCGGGGCTCGCACCCGGTGAGCTGGTGCTGGAGCGGCTCGAAGGGCCCACGCAGCTGGACGCGATGATGCGGGGCGAGCTGGGTCCGGCGGAGGTCGGCCGCGAACTGGCGGCGCTGCTGAGGCAGTTGCATGCCGTTCCGGCGCGGCCCGGCGGGCAGGTGCTCCACCTCGACCTGCATCCGGACAACGTGATCCGCACCCCGCACGGCCCCGTGGTGATCGACTGGGCGAACGCGGAGGAGGGCCCGCCCGAGCTCGACTGGGCGATGTCCTCACTGATCCTTGCGGAGGTCGCGGTGAATCCGGGGCGGGCCCCTGCGGGGCGCCGTGGCCAGTGACCATTGCGGCGGATGCCACCCCGGTCACGGGGCTCCGCCCCGGACCCCGCGCCTCAATCGCCGGCGAGGCTTGAAATGGCCTCGCCTTGGGCAATCTGCCGCCTTGGGCGGCAGGGTGGGCAAGGGCCGCCCGCACGCGCCTCGGGACGCGCGAAGGGGCACCCCGTGGTCGGGGTGCCCCTTCGGCGCCGGGTTTCCGACGGAGTCAGTCCGTGCCGGATTCCATGGCCGCGCGGTCCAGGGCCTCGTCCTCCGCGGAGATTTCGCCGCGGGAGGCGATGGCCTGGGCGCCGCCTTCGGGCATGGTGCCGATCAGGCCGGTCACGGCTGCCTGGGCGGCGCCGGCGACCGGGCTGCCCTCGCCGAGGAGGCCGAGCGTCGCGTACTGCTCGAGCTTGCCGCGCGAGTCGGCGATGTCGAGGTTGCGCATGGTCAGCTGGCCGATCCGGTCGACCGGGCCGAACGCCGAGTCCTCGGTGCGCTCCATGGAGAGCTTGTCCGGGTGGTACGAGAACGCCGGGCCCGTCGTGTCGAGGATCGAGTAGTCCTCGCCGCGGCGAAGGCGCAGGGTGACCTCACCGGTGATCGCGGTGCCGACCCAGCGCTGCAGCGACTCCCGGATCATCAGGGCCTGCGGGTCGAGCCAGCGGCCCTCGTACATCAGGCGGCCGAGGCGCCGGCCCTCCGCGTGGTACTGGGCGACCGTGTCCTCGTTGTGGATCGCGTTGACCAGGCGCTCGTACGCGGCGAACAGGAGGGCCATGCCCGGCGCCTCGTAGATGCCGCGGCTCTTGGCCTCGATGATCCGGTTCTCGATCTGGTCGGACATGCCCAGGCCGTGGCGGCCACCGATCGCGTTGGCCTCCATCACCAGGTCAACGGCGGAGGCGAACTCCTTGCCGTTGATCGTGACCGGGCGGCCCTTCTCGAAGCCGATCGTGACGTCCTCGGTGGGGATCTCCACCGACGGGTCCCAGAACTTGACGCCCATGATCGGCTCGACCGTCTCCAGCGAGACGTTCAGGTGCTCGAGGGTCTTGGCCTCGTGCGTGGCACCCCAGATGTTGGCGTCCGTGGAGTACGCCTTCTCCGCCGAGTCCCGGTAGGGCAGGCCGTGCTCGACCAGCCACTCCGACATCTCCTGCCGGCCGCCGAGCTCGGTCACGAAGTCCGCGTCGAGCCACGGCTTGTAGATCCGCAGGTTCGGGTTGGCGAGCAGACCGTAGCGGTAGAACCGCTCGATGTCGTTGCCCTTGTACGTCGAGCCGTCGCCCCAGATCTGGACGCCGTCCTCCAGCATCGCCCGCACCAGGAGCGTGCCGGTGACCGCGCGGCCGAGCGGCGTCGTGTTGAAGTACGCGCGGCCGCCGGAGCGGATGTGGAACGCGCCGCAGGTCAGCGCGGCGAGGCCCTCCTCGACAAGGGCGTCCTTGCAGTCGACGGCACGCGCGATCTCGGCGCCGTACGCCTTGGCTCGGCTGGGCACGCCGTCGATGTCGGGCTCGTCGTACTGGCCGATGTCGGCGGTGTACGTGCACGGGACGGCGCCCTTGTCACGCATCCACGCGACGGCGACGGACGTGTCGAGGCCGCCCGAGAAGGCGATGCCGACGCGCTCGCCGGCCGGGAGGGATGTGAGGACCTTGGACATAGGAAGAGTATGCATGATGATGCATGACCATGCAAAGGGGGTCGGGGCGATGTGTTCGGCGTCACCACCGGATGTCGGTCGGGTGTCCGGTCGGATGCCGGTCGGGTTCCGGCCGGATGCCGGTCGGATGCCGGTCAGAACAGGCTGAGCAGCGCCTCCGTCGGATCCGCGAGACCCGTCTCCCCGTCCGGCAGCGGCAGCTCGAACCAGACCGTCTTCCCGCGCGGCGTACGGCGCGAGCCCCACGCGGCGCTCAGCAGCCCGACGAGCTGAAGCCCGCGACCGCCCTCGTCCGTGTCCCTCGCCCGGCGGCGGCGCGGCTGCACGAGACCCGCGTCCCACACCTCGCACACCAGCGTCCGGTCGAGGAGGAGGCGGAGCCTGATGTCACCCTCGCCGTACCGCAGCGCGTTGGTGACCAGCTCACTGACCAGCAGCTCCGACGTGTCGACGAGGCTGTCCAGGCCCCAGCTCGACAGCTGCGCCCGCGCGTACTCACGGGCCCTGCCCACCGACTTCGGCTCGCGCGGCAGCGTCCAGTCGCCGACGTTCCCGCTCGGCAGCCCCTGCACTCGGGCCATGAGGAGCGCGATGTCGTCCTCGCCGTGATGCGTGTCGAGGGTGTTGAGGACGTGGTCGCAGACGTCCTCCAGGGCGTCGGAGGAGGCCCTGGAGGAGCCCGGTTGTTGAGGGGCGGCGGCCGGGAGCCGGGCGGGCGGGTCGTCGAGCGCGTTGCGGAAGGCCGAAAGACCCTCGTCGAGCGGATGGTCGCGGGACTCCACCAGGCCGTCCGTGTAGAGGGCGAGCAGCGACCCCTCCGACAGCTCCACCTCCACCTCCTCGAACGGCTCGCCGCCGACGCCGAGCGGCATCCCCGGCGGCACGTCGAGCATGAGCGCGCTCTCGCCGGGTTCGACGAGGACCGGCGGCAGGTGTCCCGCGTTGGCGAACGTGCAGCGCCGGGTGACCGCGTCGTACACCGCGTAGACACAGGTGGCGAGGTACACCTCGGAGAGGTCCTCGCCGCCGAAGGAGCGCGCGGTGCGGGCTTGGCGGGTGCCCTGCTGGGCGCCGCCGGGGGTGCCGAGACCGCGGGCGATCTCGTCCAACGCGCTGAGCACTTCGGCCGGTTCGAGGTCGAGCAGGGACAACGTACGTACGGCGGTGCGCAGTTCGCCCATGGCGACGGCGGCGCGCAGTCCGCGGCCCATGACGTCTCCGACGACCAACGCGGTGCGGTGTCCGGGGAGTTCGATGACGTCGAACCAGTCGCCGCCGACCTCGGTCGCGGCGTTGCCCGGCCGGTAGCGGCAGGCGATGTCGAGCCCGGCGGCCTCCGGGTCGTCCGGCGGCAGCAGGGAGCGCTGGAGGATCAGCGCGCGCTCGTGCTCCCTGCGGTACAGGCGCGCGTTGTCGATACAGACCGCGGCGCGCGAGGCCAGCTCCATGGCGAGCGCCCGGTCCCGTTCGGTGAACGGCTCGCTGCCCTTCGTCCGGGAGAACTGCACGAGCCCGACGACCGTGTCGTGCGCGACCATCGGCACGGCGAGCGTGGACTGCACGAGGCCGCGCTGCTCGGTGGGCACCGTCTGCGGCCGCGCGGTGCGCAGGGCGTGCGCACAGGGCGAGTTGAACGAGAAGCGGTGCACCGCCCCTACGTTGACGGGGGCCTCGCCGCCCAGATCGAGGAACGGCACGTCGGCGACGGCGCTCGCGGCGGCTACCCTGCGCAGTTCGGCGCTGCCGTCGGCGAGGCCCGGCGGGGCCTCGTCACCCGCGAGCAGCCCCTGGTAGAGGTCGACGGAGGCGAGGTCGCAGAAGCCGGGGACGACGACGTCGAGGAGTTCGCGGGCGGTCGTCTCCAGGTCCAGCGAGTTGCCGATCCGGGAGCCCGCCTCGTTCAGGAGCGCCAGGTTGCGGCGGGCGTGCGCGGCCTCACGCGCGGCGGCGTGCCTGCGGGTGACGTCGGTGGCGAGGCCCGCGACGCCGATGGGGCGGCCCGAACCACTGTGCACGCGATAGAGGTTGATCGACCAGTGCCGCCGCTCGGTGGACTCCGGGGCGGGGCCGACCAGTTGCATGTCGGTGACCGCGTCCCCCGTCTCCAGGACCCGGCGCAGCGCGCCCTGCACCCGGTCCGCCTCGTGCCGCGGCAGATAGTCGTGGACGGTGCGCCCACGGTGGTCGTCGACGTGTCCGCCGAAGACCGAGGTGAGGGTGCGGTTGGTGCGCTGGACCTTGAGGTCGGTGCCGAACAGCAGGAAACCGAAGGGAGATTGGCCGAAAATAGCCTGCGAGGCCGCGAGGTCGGTCTCGATGTGACGCAGCGTCCGCACATCGACGACGATGCACACCGCGGCGCGCTCGCCGGACTCGGTGGTCGTCGGCATCACATAGATCTCGGCGAGCCCCGTCTGCCCCACGCCCGCCCCGGACGGCGCCTCCGCTCCCGGTTCCGCTTCCGTCGCCCCCGGCGGTCCGGGCGCCGGCACCCGGAACGGGACGGCGCCCGTCCACTCCTGCCCGTCCAGGATCTCCGCCATCTTGCGGTGGCCGCGCTCGCGCAGGTCCGCGGGGACGAAGGCCTCGATGGGGTCCTTGCCCACGGCCTCCTCCGACGGGACCCCGAAGAGCTGGGCGGCCCGCCGGCTCCACTGGTCGATGGCGCCGTCGGGGCCGATCGAGAAGGAGGCGACCTTGATGTAGTCGTAGATCGAGCCCGGCGGGCTCGCCTGCCAGAGGTCGGCCCGGCCGAAGGACTCCTCGGGAAGAGCCGACGGGGCGCCCGATTCCCGTTCCGGGATCGGCTCCGCACGCTCCGTGCCCGCGGCATCAGAAGCGTCACCGCCCAGCGGCACCCGCTCCGCGCGCGACGCCGAAGCCGCGCCCGAGGGGCCCTCGGACATCCTGCCCTTCGCTGGTATCTCGCTCACGCGAACCGTCCCCTCCAGCTCACCGCGTCCGGCACCGGTCACCGAGGCGGCTGCACGCAGTATCCAGCACTACGGAGCCGCGCAACACGGTGTTCACGATCACACCATGGTCCCGACGCTTTTTGGCCTGTCGGGACCGACTGTTTCCGTACCCAGGGTGCGGGTGCGTCCACACACGGCATCTCACACCCGCCCCCCTCACACCCGCGTCTGTCCCACTCGGACGTTTCCTAACCCGGTAGCGCCAGCTCGAACCACACCGTCTTCCCGGTCTTTCCTCCCGACCGCTCCCCGCCCGGCCGTGTGCCCCAGCGCCGCGACACCTCCGTCACCAGTTGCAGGCCGCGACCGCCCTCCTCGTCGGGGGCCGCGGTGCGGGCGCAGGGCGGGTCGGGCAACGGGTCGGAGACCTCCACCAGGAGGACCCCGGCGGGGTCGGGCGGGCGAGCGAGCCGTACGCCGATGGGCCCGGACGCGTACCGCAGGGAATTGGTCACCAGCTCGCTGACCAGCAGCGCGGCGATATCGGCGAGTTCTTCGAGCTCCCATTCGACGAGCTGTCCACGCACGGCGGCGCGCGCCCTGCGGACGGCCGACGGGTCGGCGGGGAAAGCCCACTCGACGCAGCCGCCTTCAGTGTGGAGCACGCGGATCACATCCCTGGCCCGCGAAGGACCCTGTCCGGTTTCATAGGGTTAATAGGGATATACCCGGACGGAGTGGCGCACTATCGCGAAGTGGGGTGCGCGGTGGCACGGACGGCGTAGGCGAGGCGCAGGGGAGGCGGCCACGAGCCCCTGTCAGTCGCGATCCCGCAGGACCTCTTTCACCGCGGGGACGTCCTGGTCGAGCCAGTCCACGGACCACACCTCGTCGGCCGTCAGCCAGCGCAGCTCGTCGTGGTCCTGAAGGGGGCGGGGGGCGCCGGAGCGCAGGTGGCAGCGCCAGACCCGCAGTACGTATCCGGCCTTCAGGGGCCATTCACCCGGCACCCGGGCGAGCGGTTCGGCCTCGATGCCGAGTTCCTCGCGCAGCTCGCGGACGAGCGCCCGCTCCGGCGTCTCGCCCGGTTCGACCTTGCCGCCGGGCAGTTCCCAACGGCCCGCGAGCTCAGGGGGCGCGCTGCGCCGCGCGGCGAGCAGCCGCTCATCGGTGTCGTACAGGGCCGCGGCGACCACGACGGTCGGTGCTGGTGACTCAGGGGGCATGCGCCGGAGCCTATGACTCCGTCAGAGCGCCGTGTTGTTCCGCCCCTGGCCCAGGCGCTCCACCCAGTACGTCGGCTCGTGGCCCCTGCGGTCGTCGAGACTGTCGGCCATGCGCTGGGCCTCGGCCTTCGTGGCGTAGCGGCCCACCCGGTAGCGGTTCCCGTTGTCGTCCTCGCGGATGACCAGCCACGGAAGTGTGGTCGTGCTGTCGTTCATCGCGCCCCGCCCCTCCCTGGCCGCCCCGGCCTCGACTCGCATCGCGCCCTGCCTCCCAACCCCAAGGAAACCGCAAACCGCATATGCCCGAGCCTACGCCTGACCTTTACGCACCGGATACGGATTGGCACAAAGAGATACGCAACAAGCCACCGGCCGGACAGGCGGACAGCAAACGGAGGGGGCACACCCCGTGGGTGCGCCCCCTCAAGTCCTGCCGGTACGGCCTCAGCGCGTACGCATCTCCGGCATCGGCATCAGTACCGGTTCGCCCGTCGGCTTCTTGGTGCAGACGTCGCCGCAGTCGGCGTCGAGGGAACAGCAGAGCGAGCAGATCGGGCCGGAGTGGGCCGGGCAGTCCGCGATGTCCGGGAGTTCGTACGCGGTCTCGCAGACGGTGCAGGTGTGGGTCGCGGTGAGGTCGGTGCCCGCCGCGAACTCGACGTCCGGGCCGTTCACCGGGTTCGGCCGCGCCAGGTAGTACCTGCCCTTCGTGGCCCACGCGATGAGCGGGCACAGGATCAGCGAGAGGCCCGCGGCGATGAAGGTGGAGAAGGCCTCGGCGTACTCACCGAAGAGCCCGAAGAACGCGAGGATCGAGACGACCGAGGCGATCACCATGGCGCCGAATCCGGCCGGGTTCACCGCGTACAGGTACGCCCGCTTGAACTCGATGTACTTGGGGCTCCAGCCCACCCGCTTGTTGATGACGAGGTCGGCGGCGACGGCCGCGATCCAGGCGATGCCCACGTTCGAGTAGAAGCCGAGCAGCTTGTTCAGGGCCGCGAACATGTTCAGTTCCATCAGCGTCAGCGCGATGGCGAGGTTGAGGAAGATGTACCAGACGCGGCCGGGGTGCCGGTGCGTCACGCGGGAGAAGAAGTTCGACCAGGACAGCGAACCGCTGTACGCGTTGGTGACGTTGATCTTGATCTGTGAGACCACCACGAAGAGCGCGGCGACCGGCAGCGCGACCGAACCGAGCCACGGCTTGAGCGCCTCGACCTGCGGCGCGATGGGTTCGAGCGCGTGCGTCTTGCCGACCGCTTCGAGGGCCACGAAGGCGAGGAGCGCGCCACCGAGCTGCTTGGCGGCCCCGATGATCACCCAGCCGGGTCCCGCCGCCAGAACGGCAAGATTCCACCGCTTCCTGTTCGCTTCCGTCTTGGCCGGCATGAAGCGGAGGTAGTCGGCCTGCTCGCCGATCTGCGCGATGAGCGAGAGCGCGACACCGGTGCCGAGCCCGAAGCCGATCCAGGAGAAACCGCTGCCCGCGCCCTCGGTCCCGCCGAAGCTGGTGAAGTCGCCGAAGGAACCGGGCGAGTTGAAGAGCAGGATCACGAAGGGCAGGACAAGCCCGATCAGCCAGACCGGCTGCGTCCACGCCTGCACCTTGGCGAGCGCGCCCATCCCGCGGAACACGATCGGGATCACGATGAGCGTGGTCACCAAGTACCCGATGGGCAGCGGCAGTCCGAAGACCTCGTGCATCGCCTGCGCCATGATCGAGCCTTCGAGCGCGAAGAAGATGAAGGTGAACGAGGCGTAGATGAGGGACGTGAGCGTCGAGCCGAAGTAGCCGAAGCCCGCGCCCCGGGTGATCAGGTCCATGTCCAGGCCGTACTTGGCGCAGGCGCGGGCGATCGGGATGCCGGTGGTGAAGATGATCGTCGCCGCGCACAGGATCGAGGCGAGTCCGCTGGTGAACCCGTAGGTGAAGACGATGGACGCGCCGATCGCGAAGTCCGCGAGATAGGCGATGCCGCCGAGCGCGGTGGAGGCGACCATGGTCGGCGACCACCGCCGGTAGGACTGCGGGGCGTAGCGCAGCGAGTAGTCCTCGCGGGACTCGTCGGCGGCCAGCTTGGCGTAACTGCGCTTCGGGGCCCGCCCGTCGGGCCCTCCTGCGGGCGGCCCGGGCGCCGGGTCTGCGTGGGGTACGGCGGTCTCGGTCATGGCGGCTACCCGTTCCTCCGTCGGCGGTATACCAACTGCGTACGGAGAGGGAAGTTAGGAGCCGGACATGACAATCTGCGGCAGCGCTCGATTGCCTGCCTGTTACGGGAGTTGGGGCGCGGTTAACTCGGGATCACACGGCCCGGACGGGGCGCCCCGGACATCGGGCGCTCCGGGGGCTATCTGACCGGCAGGTGGTACGCGATGCGGTAGCGGTCCGCGGGGACGACGACATCGGCCGTCTCGACCGGTCGGCCGGAGGCGAAGAAGGTCCGGTGGATGACGATCACGACATGCCCCGGCACGCCGCCGAGCGCGCTCAACTCCTCGGCGAGGCCGGGGCGGGCGGCCACTTCCTCCGTCACGTTGTCCACAATCACGTCGATCGCGGCCATCCGCTCGGCCACCCCGCAGCCGCCGAGCGGGCCCTCCTCCGGGAGCATCACGGGCGTACGCCCCGTCACGGCGAGGGGCTCCCACGAGGTCGCGAGCATCATCGCCTCGCCCGCGTCCCGGTACACGTACTTGGTGCGCATCACCCGGTCGCCCGAGCGGATCGCGAGCCGCTCCGCGACGGTGGTGACCGCCTCGACCTGCTCGCTGCGCGACTCCCAGGTCCCCCGCGCCTCCGGGTCGGCCTGCTCCTGCCGGAACGGCGTGGAACCACTGCTCGGCCGATAGCCGGAGCGGGAGACGCGGCGCGGCACCGGGAGCTCGCGCACATAGGTCCCCGAACCGGACCGGCCCTCGACGAGCCCCTCCGCCATCAGGACCTTGCGGGCCTCCAGGGCCACGGTGTCCGAAACCCCGTACTCCTCACGGATCTTGGCCTGTGAGGGAAGGCGGGTGTGCGGCTGCAGCGAGCCGCTGACGATCTTCTTGCGGAGGTCACCCGCAACGCGGAGATACGCCGGCTGCTCACCGAATGTCACTGGTCGTCCCCTCAGATACCCATCAGATTGACAGACAGCAACAGCGTGGCAACCGTGGGTTGAGGCGTGCAAGCAAAGGCCAGAGAATCACTCGATGTGATGACTTCCAGCGTCAGGGGCCTTTACGCAGCGACTTTGCCCAGGTAGTGCATCATTCACACATCGGACCGCGGTTCGAGCATTCATACGCTTCCGTGGTCGGGGGCGAGCCCCGTCTTGAGCCCCGCCCCGCACAGCGGCACCACCACGCTCCGGCCGCCGACGGCCCCGCCCTCGCGGGTCGCGGCCCAGCACACCGCTCCGGTCGACTCGACGTACAGGCCGCGGGAGGCGAGGTCGAGCTGGGCGTGCCGGATCTGGTCCTCCGTCACCGTGTGGAAGGCGCCGCCGGATTCGCGTACGGCGCGCAGGATCTGGCGGGCGCGCGGCGGGTTCGGGATGGCGATGCCCTCGGCGGCGGTGGGAGCCGGGGCCGGGTCGACGACGATCTCGTCCGACCCGGCCTGCCACGCACGCGCCAGCGGGGCGACCGCGGCGGACTGCACGGCGTGCAGGGCGGGGCGGCGGTCGATGAGGCCCGCGTGGTGCAGTTCGGCGACGGCGAGGGCGGCTCCGAGCAGCAGAGTTCCATTGCCGACGGGAAGGACCAGGGACTCGGGGAGGCGCCCGCCCAGGTCCTCCCACAGCTCGTGGACGTACGTCTTGGTGCCGTGCAGGAAGTACGGGTTGTAGACGTGGCTGGCGTAGAACACCCCGTCCTCGTCGGCGGCCGTGCGCGCCGCGCGGGCCGTGGCCTCGCGGTCCCCCTCGACCACTTCCAGGCGTGCGCCGTGGGCGCGGATCTGCTCCAGCTTCTTGGCGGACGTGCCCTCGGGGACGTAGACGGTGCAGGCGAGCCGGGCGCGGGCGCAGTAGGCGGCGATGGCGGTTCCGGCGTTGCCGCTGCTGTCGGCGATGACGCGCTCGGGGCCGAGGCGGGTCGCGAGCGCGGCGAGCATCACCGCTCCGCGGTCCTTGAAGGAGAGGGTGGGGTTGAGGAAGTCCAGCTTGGCGTCCACCTCGGCGGTGAGCGGGACGAGGGGCGTCCGCCCTTCGCCGAGGGTGCAGTCCGGTCGTGGCAGGGGGAGGCATTCCGCGTAGCGCCACATCGAACTGGTGCGGCCCGTCAGGGACTTGAGGGGGCTCGGGGTGGGTGAGTAATCGAGGTCGAGGGGGCCCTGGCAGACGGGGCAGCGCCAGGTGAGGGAGCCGGCGGGGATGCGGGTGCCGTCGGCGGGGCAGTAGGTGGTGAGGCTCATGCGGTGAGGTTAAGCCGCCGTGTTGCGCCGGAACGGTGTTGCGGCCGCGGGGCTCCGCCCCGGACCCCGCTGCTCAATCGCCGCAGGGGCTTGAATTGTCCCGGCGCGCGTCCACCGTCGATGGGCGTGCGCGGATCAGTCTCTCCTCATGAAGTCAGCGCGCCTCATCGCCATCACAGCCGTCACCTTCGGCGCCACCCTCGTTCCGCCCGCGCATGCCGCACCGGCTGTTCCCGGCTGTGGTGGGCCCGGGTGGACGTTGGGCACCCGTACCGCCGCCCCGGAGAACCACGCCTACGCGGGCAACGGGTATCTCGGCGTGCGCGTCCCGCCCGTCGGGTCCGGCTACACGCGGACCGGGGAGAAGGACGCCAAGACCGGGTGGCCGCTCTACACGCCCCCGTACGACGGCGCGTTCGTCTCCGGGCTGTACGGGCGCGGGCCCAGGAACACCGCTCACCGCGAGGCCATCGCCGCCCTGCCCACCTGGACCGCCCTCGACGTGCAGGCGCGCGGCGAGACGTACGGGCCCGACAGTCGCACCACGGGCTACCGGCAGACCCTCGACATGCGCTGCGGTGTCGTCCGTACCGAGGTCACGTGGGTGCACAAGGACGGGAAGCGCACCGACCTCACGTTCGAGGTGCTCGCCGACCGGGCCGATCCGCACGTCGGCGCGGTGCGGCTGCGCGTGAGACCGCACTGGTCGGGGGACGTCACCGTCACCGACCGGATCGACGAGCGCGGCGCCCGCCGGATCACCGGCACCGGCAGCGGCCCGGCCGGAAAGCGCACGGCCGCCGTCGGCTTCCGCACGGACGGATCCGGGACCGCGGGCACCGTCGCCTCCACCCTCCGCTCCCCCGGCCGCACCCACACCGCCCGGCACGCCGATGACGCCCTCGGCACCAGCCAGTCGGCCGACTTCAGCGCCGTGGACGGCGGAACGTACGACGTCACGAAGTACGTGGGCGTGGACACCGCGCTCACGTCGAAGAACCCGCGGGCCGATGCCCTGCGGGCGTCGAAGCGGGCCGCGGCCGCAGGGTGGGACGCGCTCACCCTGCGGCACAACGCCGCCTGGCGGGAGTTGTGGGCCGCCGATGTCGAGACGCCGGGCCGCCCCGAGCTCCAGTCGCGGTTGCGTGCCGCCCAGTACGGGCTGCTGTCCTCGCTGCGCCCCGGTGCCCGTAACAGCATCGGGCCGACCGGTCTGAGCAGCGACAACTACGCGGGCATGGTCTTCTGGGACGCCGAGACGTGGATGTACCCCTCGCTGCTCGCCACCCGCCCGGAGCTGGCGAAGCCGGTGCTCGAATACCGGTACCGGACGCGCGGCGCCGCCGCCGACAACGCGCTGAAGACCTCGCAGAAGGGGTTCATGTACCCCTGGACCAGCGCGAGTTCGGGCTCGCTGTGGAAGGAGTGCCAGAGCTGGAACCCGCCGCACTGCGTCACCCAGAACCACCTCCAGGGCGACATCGCGCTCGCGGCCTGGCAGTACTACCAGGCGACCGGCGACCGCGCCTGGCTGCGCGAGCGCGGCTGGCCGCTGCTCAAGGGCCTTGCCACGTACTGGAGTTCACGCGTCACGCCCAATGAGAAGGACGGCACGTACTCCATCAAGGACGTCGCCGGGCCCGACGAGTACAGCAACGGTGTCGACGACGGCGTCTATACGAACGCCGTCGCCGCGACCTCCCTGCGCTCGGCCGCGAAGGCCGCCGCGCTGGTCGGCGAGCGGGCCCCGGCCGACTGGAACCGGATCGCCGACCGCCTGCGCATCCCGTACGACAGCAAGCGCAAGGTCTTTCTCCAGTACGCCGGTTACGACATCGACAAGGGCGCCGACATCAAGCAGGCGGACGCCGTGCTGCTGCTGTATCCGCTGGACTGGAAGCCGATGCCGAAGGGCGCCGCGGCCGCGACCCTCGACTACTACGCGGCGCACACCGACCGCGACGGACCGGCGATGACGGACTCGGTGCACGCGGTCGCCGCCGCGGGGATCGGCGAGCCGGGCTGCTCGACGTACACCTTCCTGGAGCGGGCCTCTCGGCCGTTCTTCCGGGGCCCGTTCGGTACGTTCTCGGAGTCGCGGGGCGAGAAGGCGGGCGCCGGGGACGCCCTCGCGGGCACGCCGGCGCAGGACTTCCTGACCGGCAAGGGCGGCTTCCTCCAGGTCTTCACGCACGGCCTGACCGGCATGCGGCTCCAGGACGACGACGCCGTGCGGCTCGACCCGATGCTGCCGCCGCAGCTCTCAACAGGCGTGAAGGTCAAGGGACTTCAGTGGCGGGGCCGGACGTACGACGTCGGGATCGGAGCCAGGAACACCACGGTCCGGCTGACCTCCGGCGCGCCCTTCACCGTCGACACACCCGGCGGGCGGCACACCGTGACCGGCGCGGGCCTCACCCTGCCGACCCGCCGCCCCGACCTCACGCCGACCACCGACCTGGCCCGCTGCAAGTCCGCGAAGGCGACGTCGGAGGACCCGGGCCAGTACGCGGGCGCCGCCGTCGACGGCAACCCGGCCACGACCTGGCACCCGGCCGCACCGGGCGCCTCGCTCACCGTGGATCTCGGCGGCGTACGCCCGGTGGACCGGGTGGAGGTGGCCGGGACGAAGGCGTACCGGCTGGAGACCTCGGCGGACGGCAAGGGGTGGGCCCCGTTCGAGGCCGGCGCCGGGGCCGACGGGCGTTACGTGCGGCTCACCGAGACCGGTGAATCAGCGGAGTCCGTCGGCGAGTTGACGGTGTCCTGACCCCGGGAGCGTACGACGAGCTGGGCACCGGTCGTGACGACGAGGTTGACGGCCAGCGCGATCAGGCCGGTGTCCACGGTGCCGACGTCGACGGAGCCGAACGTCAGCCAGGCGAGCACCGCGACACCGGTCAGGATGCCGATGAGCGCGGGCACGGCCCCGAGCCTGACCTTCTTCGCGAGGCCCATCACGATCGCCGGGGCGAGCTGGGTCAGGCCGCCGTACGTGAGCAGCAGGAGGTCGGAGAGGAGGCCGGGGCGGGTGAGCCCGAGGACGAGGGCGAGGCCTGCCGCGGCCACCACGCACAGGTGGTTGGTGCGCAGTTGGGTGCGCTCGTTGCGGGCGCTCAGCAGGTTGCGCGAGAGCAGGCTGGAGATGCCGACGACGATGGCCGCGGACGGCACCATCGCGGCGGAGGCCGCGGCGACCGCCACGACGCCGACGAGCCAGCCCGGCAGGGTCTGCCCCGCGAGGGTGAGGGCGACCCCGTTGGGTTCGGTGCCCTTCTTCGCGAGCAGGACTCCGGCGAAGCCGATGATGATCGGGATGCCGAGGGCGATCTGGTAGAGGGGCAGCCAGATCGCGTTGGAGCGCAGCACGCGGCCGCTGCGGGCGGCGAGCACCGGCGGCCACAGGTGGGCCATGGTGCCGAGGCCGCCGCCGATGCCGGAGATGATGACGGCGGTGACGAAGAACGTGCCGTCGTAGCCCTCCTGGTCCAGCGTGAGCAGCTGCGAGTGATTGTCGCGGATCGTGTCGAAGAGGCCGCCGATACCGCCGTTGACCGACAGGGCGACACCCGCGACCAGCACCACGAGCCCGATGATCATCAGCGCGTCCTTGAGGTACGCGACCCGCGCGATGCCGCGGATGCCCGACCACAGGACGAAGACGACAGTGAGCACGGTGGCGAGGACCATGCTCAGGTTGCCGCCGGTGGTGCTGCCGGTGGCGAGCTGCACGATCATGCCGAGCCCGGTGATCTGCAGTTGCAGATACGGCAGCAGGAACACGGCGCCGACCACGGCGACGACCTTGCCGAGCAGCGGACTGCGGTAGCGGTCGACGAAGAAGTCCGCCTGCGTCAAGTACCCGCCCCGATGGCCGAGTTGGCGCATCCGGGGAGCGGTGAAGTACTGAAGGATGAAGTTGATGGCGAGGTAGCAGACCGCGAAGGACGCGGCGACGCCGCCACCGAAGGCGATGCCCGCGAGGCCGAGGAAGCTGAAGGTGGTGAAGGCCTCCCCCGCCTGGAGGAACCAGGTGGTGAAGGTGGAGAAGCCGCGTTTGGCGACCGTCCACTCCCCCAGCTCCTTGCTGGGCGCGCGGCGTCCGGAGACGCCGACCACCGCGATGGCGACGATGCCGAGGACCGTGATGACCATGGTGCTGTTCATGCGGCCGCCACCTCGTCCTCCTCCTCGGGGCGCCCGGCGAACACCAGCCGGTCGACGGCGGCGAGAGCCACGGTGGTGCCCACCGTCCAGAGCAGGCACCAGGCCAGGACGGACGGAATGCCGAACCACAGGTGGGGCCCGTTGACGAACGGCAGGAACGGAGTGCTGAGAAAGGCCAGAACGGGCACGGCGGCCCACAACATGTGCGGAGATCTCATCGGGGCTCCAGCGAGGAGGAGTTCGAGCGTGGTCGAGGGGCCTACGGAAGGCTGGGCGCGCGGCGTCCGTGCCCGGTGGCCGCCTCGTAGGCGGCGCCGATCTCGAGGACGGCGCGTTCGGCGCGCGGCGGGCCCACGATCTGCAGGCCGACGGGCAGCCCGGCATCGGTGCTGTGTTCTCCCGGGGGACAACCCCCGGACCCCCGGCCGGTAAAACCGGCGGGGACGGAGAGGGCGGGTGCGCCCAGGACGGTGAGCAGATACGCGGAGCGCATCCAGTCGAGGTAGCTGTGCTGCTGCTGACCGTCGATGACGGTCGGGTACTCCAGGTCGATGTCGAACGGCAGGACCTGGCTGACCGGGGCGATCAGCACGTCGTAGCGCTCGAAGAAGGCGACGGACGCGAGGTGCAGGCGGCTGTGCTCGGTGCGGGCGCGGGCCAGGTCGGCCGAGGTGAGCCGGAGCCCCTCCTCGATGTTCCAGATCAGGCTGGGCTTGAGCTGCTCGCGGGAGGTCTCCAGGAGCGGGCCGAGCCCGGTGCGGAAGGCCTGCGCCCGCAGCGTGCGGAAGACGTCCTCGGCGCCGTCCAGGTCGGGGCAGTCCTCGACGACGTGCGCGCCCGCCGCCTCGAACACCTTGACCTGCCGGGCGACGAGCTCGCGGACCTCGGGGTCGACGGGGACGCGACCGCCGAGGTCGGGGGCGTACGCCACGCGCAGCCCCTTCAGGTCGCGCTCCAGCGGACCGCGGAACACGGCACCGGGGGTCTCCAGGGACTGCGGGCAGCGCAGGTCCGGGCCTGCCATGGCCGACAGGAGCAGTGCGACGTCGGCGACGGTGCGCCCCATCGGTCCGGCGACGCCGAGCGTCTCCCACAGGTCGTTCGTGGGCAGCGCGGGCACGCGCCCCGGTGTGGTGCGCAGACCGACGACGTTGCAGAACGAGGCCGGGTTGCGCAGCGAGCCGCCCATGTCGCTGCCGTCGGCGATCGGGGTGAGCCGGGCGGCGAGCGCGGCGGCGGCGCCACCACTGCTGCCTCCGGCCGAGCGCGCCGGGTCGTACGGGTTCCGGGTCGCGCCGAAGACCGGGTTGAAGGTGTGCGAACCGGCCGCGAACTCGGGGACGTTGGTCTTGCCGATGCGGATGGCGCCGGCCGCCTGGATGCGCTCGACGAGGAGTTCGTCCTCGTCGGGCACGTGGTCGGCGAAGAGCGGCGAGCCGTGCGTGGTGCGCATGCCGCGGGTGGGGTGGGTGTCCTTGAAGGCGATGGGCAGCCCGTGCAGCGGCCCCAACTCGGCTCCCGACGCCGTCAGTTCGTCCGCCCGATCGGCCGCCGCCAGTGCGCCTTCCGCGTCGAGTGTGACGATGGCGTTGAGCGCGGGGTTCACGCGCTCGATGCGGTCGAGGTGGGCGGAGACGACCTCGCGCGCCGACAGTTCGCGGCGGCGGACCAGTCCGGCGAGCTCGACGGCGTCGAGCCCACAGAGGGTGTCGGAATCGGTGGGGTGTACGGGCATGACCGTCCTCGGGCAGGAGGCGACTGTGTGCGCCCTCACACTGCGGCGACTGACGTTTTAAGTCAATGGCTCGTACTGGATGAACTTTTAAGACGCCAGATTTGCTGAACTGGCATTTACGGTCACACCACTGCGCTTCCACGCCTCGACCACGAGATGGGACTGCACGGACTCGGCCCTGCGCACCCACGGCGCCTCCGTCAGGAAGGCGTGCAGCGCCTCCTTCGAGGGCTGCGTCACGTCGACGAGCAGCTGGTGCTCCCCCATGACCACGGCCGCGTACCGCACCAGCGGCGACTCGACGAGCAGCCGCCCCACCTCCTCGACCTCGCCCGGCCGGGTCCTGATCCACAGCAGCGCCTGCACGGGCAGGCCGAGCAGCGCGGGCTCCACGACCGCGCGGATGCTGACGAACCCGGCACGGCTCAGCGCGTCGACGCGGCGCCTGGCCGTGGCGACCGACACCCCGGCGACGGCGGCGAGTTCGTCGTTGGTGCACCGTCCGTCCGCGGCGAGGGCGCGCAGGATCGCCTCCTCGTCGGGCGCGAGCTCGATGTCGGTGAGACCCACCCGGTCGTCCTGCCGCTCACCGCCCCCGAGCGCCTCGACCTCGGCGTCGTCGAGGATGCCGGGCGACCACTCGTGCACGGTGCGGAAGTAGCGAAGGACGGGCGAGACCTGCTGCTGCACGAGCCCCGGGAGGGCCGGCACCTCGTCCAGCACCAGTCGCCCCAACTGCCCGGACGGACACTGCAGTTCGGCCACGCAGTCAGCGACGCCCGTGAGCACGTACGAGAAGATGGCGTCCGGCCGCCGGGCCGCGGCGAGGGCGGCCTCCCGCACGGATCCCGGCCGACAGTTCATCCGCAGGATCACGGTCTCGCCGCGCACGACGAGCCCGCGCACCGCGACGTCCCCGCTCTCCACGAGCCGGTGCCCGCGCCGCGCCACCTTCCGCTCCGGCTCCCTCAGCACATCGGCGATCCGCCGCCAGGAGGCCCGCCCGTCGATCTGCAGGGCGGCGACGATCCGGCGGTCGATCTCGTCGAGGGGGGCGGAGGGGTTCGGCTCGCTGGTCACGCCACGACCCTAGTCTGCCCGCGGATACGCATCTGAAAAACAGATCACTCACCTCGGAAACATCTGTTGGACAGAGTTGCGGGTGCGTCCAAGGATGGCTCCCACCGCACAATCCGAGTGGAGGCTCAAGTGCCGAATGAAGAGACGGAAGTTGTCGTCGTCGGGGCGGGCCAGGCCGGCATCGCCATCAGCGAGCACCTGGGGAACCTGGGCATTCGGCACATCGTCCTCGAACGGGACCGGATCGCCGAGCGGTGGCGCACCCAGCGCTGGGACTCGCTCGTCGCGAACGGGCCCGCCTGGCACGACCGGTTCCCGAACCTGGAGTTCCCCGACGTCGGCCCCGACGCCTTCGCGACGAAGGAGCAGGTCGCGGAGTACTTCGAGCGGTACGCCGAGAAGATCGACGCCCCGGTGCGGTGCGGCGTCGAGGTGTCCAAGGTGCGCAAGCACGAGGGGCGCCACGGCTTCCGGGTCGAGACGTCCGATGGCACCATCGACGCCGGGTTCGTGGTGGCCGCGACCGGGCCCTTCCAGCGGCCCGTGATCCCGCCCATCGTGCCGGAGGGCGCGGTCCGCGCCCAGATCCACTCCAGCGAGTACCGCAATCCGGAGCAGCTGCCCGAGGGCGCGGTGCTGGTGGTCGGGGCGGGTTCGTCGGGCGTGCAGATCGCCGACGAGCTGCGCCGCTCGGGACGCCGCGTGTTCCTGTCCGTGGGCCCGCACGACCGTCCGCCGCGGCAGTACCGCGGGCGTGACTTCTGCTGGTGGCTCGGGGTGCTCGGGCTCTGGGACCTGACGACGCCTCCGCAGGGCGCCGCCCACGTGACCATCGCGGTCAGCGGGGCGCGCGGCGGTCACTCCGTGGACTTCCGCGAGCTGGCGGGCACCGGCATCGAACTCCTCGGCATGACCTCCGCGTACGAGGACGGGGTGCTGAGCTTCGCGCCCGACCTCGCCGAGAACGTCGCGCTCGGCGACGAGAAGTACCTGGAGCTGCTGCGGGCCGCCGACACGTACATCGAGCGCAACGGGCTCGACCTCCCCGAGGAGCCCGAGGCACACGTCCTCGGCGCCGACCCGGAGTGCATGACGGACCCGAGGCTCGCGCTCGACCTGGCCGGGGCCGGTGTCACCTCGATCGTCTGGGCGACGGGCTTCGCCGCCGACTACAGCTGGCTCGACGTCGACGCGTACGACGAGAACGGCCGCCCCGACCAGCGCCGCGGGGTCTCCACCGAGCCCGGCGTCTACTTCCTGGGCCTGCCCTGGCTGTCCCGGCGCGGGTCGAGCTTCATCTGGGGCGTCTGGCACGACGCCAAGTACGTCGCCGACCACATCACGACCCGGCGCGGATACCTCGCGTACGGCAGCAACTGAGGAGCTGAAGAGCATGGCCAACGCCCCGATCGTGGCCGGCGGGCACACCCGGATCCGGCCGTTCAACACCCGCGACACCTACCCCGAGCAGAACCTCGACAACGACCTCTGCCAGGCCGTCGTCGCCGGCGACACGGTGTACGTCCGCGGCCAGATCGGCCAGGACCTCGACACCAGCGAGAACGTCGGCGTCGGCGACGCGGAGGCGCAGGCCGAGCAGGCCATGGCGAACATCAAGATGCTGCTCGAGGAGTCGGGCAGCCGGATGGAACACCTGGTCAAGCTGACGATCTACCTGATCGACCCGCGCTACCGGGAGGCCGTGTACCGCACGGTCGGCCGCTGGACCAAGGGCGTCCACCCCATCTCCACCGGCATCGTGGTCTCGGCGCTCGCCCGCCCGGAGTGGCTGTGCGAGATCGACGCGGTCGCGGTGATCCCGAAGGACTCGAAGGAGGCGCGGGCATGACGTTCTCCCTGGTGGTACGAGACGGTGAGCGGTTCGGCATCGTGGGCAGCTCGTCGAGCCCCGCGGTCGCCGCCCGCATCGCCCATCTGCGGCCCGGCGTCGGCGCGGCGAGCTCGCAGAACATCACCGACCCGACGCTCGGCACGAGCCTGCTCGACGCCCTCGCCGGGCACGGCGACGCGGAGCGCGCACTGGCCGAGGTCACGGGCGCGGCGCGCAACGAAAAGACCATCGCCTACCGGCAGTTGACGGTTCTCGGGCGCGAGGGGCCGGGCTTCGCCTACAGCGGCCCGCACACCCTCGGCACGTACGCGACGGCCACCACCGAAGGCGCCGTCGCGGCCGGCAACATGCTCTGCGGGACACACATCCCCGACGTGCTCCTGGCGGCGTACCAGGAGGCCACCGGTGAGCTGGAGGAGCGACTGCTCGCCGCCATGAAGGCCGCCGTCGCGGCGGGCGGCGAGGAGGGGCCCGTGTACTCGGCGGGGATGTCGGTCGTCGCCGACGTCGACTGGCGGGTCACCGACCTGCGCATCGACTGGGCGGACGACCCGATCGACCGGCTCGGCGAGCTCCTCGACATCTGGCTTCCGCAGCGCGACAACTACGTGACGCGCGGCCTCGACCCGGCGAGCTCGCCCTCGTACGGCGTTCCGGGAGACGACCGATGAGTGCCCTCAAGGAGGCCGCCCGCAAGGCGGTCGACCGGCACGCCGGGCAACTGATCGCCCTGTCCGAGCAGTTGCACGCCGACCCGGAGACCGCCTGGGAGGAGCACCGGGCGGCCGCCGCCGTGCCGCAGCTGCTCGACCGGGCCGGGTTCGCCGTCACCTCGTCGTACCTGGGCCTCGACACCGCGTTCCACGCCTCCTTCGGCAGCGGGCCGCGACGGATCGCGCTGTGCGCCGAGTACGACGCGCTGCCCGGCCTCGGGCACGCCTGCGGGCACAACCTGATCGCGGCCTCGTCCATCGGCGCCGCGCTCGGGCTCGCCGAGGTCGCCGACGACCTGGGGCTCACCGTGGAGGTCTACGGCACCCCGGCCGAGGAGGGGGGCGGCGGCAAGATCGAGCTGCTCGACCGGGGCGCGTTCGCCGGGGTCGACCTCGCGATGATGGCGCACCCGGCGCCGGTCGACGTCGCCGAGGCACAGCCGTTCGCGGTCAGCCACTCCAAGGTCGCCTACACCGGGAAGTCCGCGCACGCCGCCGCCTACCCGGAGGCCGGGGTCAACGCGGCCGACGCCTTCACCGTCGCGCAGGTCGCCATCGGCCTGCTGCGCCAGCAACTCCCTTCCTCCGCGCGGGTGCACGGCGTCGTGACGCACGCCGGGGACGCGCCGAACGCGATCCCGGAGCGCGCGACGGGCCGCTGGTACGTGCGCGCCGAAACCCTCGCCGAACTCGCCGAGTTGGAGCCGCGCGTCATGCGCGCCTTCGAGGCGGGCGCCCTCGCGACCGGCTGCGACCTGGAGATCGAACCGGAGAGCAAGCCGTACGCGGAGTTCCGCGCGGACGAGACGGCGCTCGCGCACTACCGGGCCAACGCCCTCGACCTCGGTCGGGAGTTCGCGCCGCCGGGCCAGGCCGCGCGCATGAACCGCGCCTCCACCGACATGGGCAACGTGTCGCAGGTGGTGCCCGCCATCCACCCCTACATCGGCATCGGTTCCCTGCCCGCCACCAACCACCAGCACGAGTTCGCCGCGTACTGCGTGGGCTCGGCCGCGGAGCGGGCGCTGCTCGACGCGGCGGTCGCGCTGGCGTGGACGGGCGTGGACCGCGCAGGACCATCCGAGGAGGCGACGACATGACGGTGCCCGATCCCCAGGAAAGCGCGGCCGACGCGCCCACTGATGTCGCGACGCTGCGCAGGAGCGTCGCGGCCGGGGCCGTCGGCGTTTTCGTGCACTGGTTCGACTGGGCGGCGTACGCGTATCTCGCGGGCACCGTCGCGACCGTGTTCTTCCCCGCCGGTGACGCCACGACCGGACTGCTCGCCGTGTTCGGCGTGTTCGCGGTCTCCTTCGGCGTCCGGCCGATCGGCGCCCTGGTCTTCGGGCCGCTCGGCGACAAGATCGGCCGCAAGCGCACCCTGACCCTGGTCATCTTCATGATGTCCGGCGCGACCCTGGCGATCGGGCTGCTCCCCGGCTACGACTCGATCGGCATCGCGGCACCGATCCTCCTGGTGGTGCTCCGCCTGGTCCAGGGCTTCGCGGCGGGCGGCGAGTTCGGCAGCGCGGCGAGCTTCCTCGCCGAGAGCGCGCCGCGCCGCCGCCGCGGTTTCGGCGTGAGCTGGCTGGAGGTCGGCTCGCTGCTCGGCTTCCTGGCCGGCTCCTTCGTCTTCCTACTCCTCTCCACGGGGCTCGACGAAGCGCAGCTCACCTCCTGGGGCTGGCGGATCCCGTTCCTCGTCGCGGCGCCGCTCGGCATCATCGGCGTCGTCATCCGCAACAAGATCGAGGACACCCCGGAGTACCGGGCCCTCGAAGCGAACGACACGGTCCCGCGCAGCCCCGCCCGCGAACTGTGGCGCACCCACAAGCGCCAGCTGCTCCAGGCGGCCGGCCTGATGACGGCCATGCACGTGCCGTTCTACGCGATCCTCACCTACCTGGTGACGTACGAGACCGACCACCTCGGTCACTCCGCCGACAGCGCCGCCCTGCTGTCCACCGTGATCTCCCTGGTCGGCCTCGTGCTCGTGCCGCTGTTCGGCGCGCTGTCCGACCGGGTGGGGCGCAAGCCGGTGTTCATCGGGGCGACGGCGGCCCTTCTGGTCTTCTCCACTCCGGCGTTCTGGCTGATGCGGACCGGGATGGCCGGGACCTGGGTCGGCGGTCTCGCGCTCGGCGCGATCCTGGCGGCGATCCTCGGCACGTACGCGGTGTGGTCGGCGGAGGTCTTCCCCACGCGCACCCGGCAGAGCGGGCTCTCCATCTCGTACAACGTGACGGCGGCGCTGTTCGCGGGCACCGTGCCGTACCTGATGACGCTGCTCATCTCGGCGACCGGGAGCACGCTGGTGCCCGGCCCGTACCTGATGGTGTTCGCCGTGGGCGGGCTCGTCGCGGCGGTGTCCCTGAAGGAGACGGCGGGCTCCGCGCTGCTGCACGCGGAGGACGTGTCCGGCACTCCTTCGGAAGCGGCATAAGGTCGGGCCCGTACCCGGATCACCTGGCAAGGGCCTCGTATGACGTCACCGCTCGGTTTCACCCTCGTTCAGCTGCGCTACTTCCTGGTCGCCGCCGAGCGCGGCTCGATGACGGAGGCGTCGACGGAGCTGCACATCGCGCAGTCCGCCGTGTCCGCCGCCATCCACAACCTGGAGCGCGACCTCCAGGTGCAGCTGTTCATCCGCCGCAGGGGCCGGGGCCTGACCCTGACCCCCGCGGGAGAGCGGCTGCGGGCGCAGGGCCGGGATCTGCTCGCCCGCGCGCGCGAGGTCGAGCGGGAGGCGCGCGGGGACGGGGCGGAGCTGTCCGGTCCCGTGACGGTCGGCTGTTTCGTGACCCTGGCGCCGTACTACCTGCCGCGGCTGTTCAGCGAGTGCACGCGCCGCCACCCGGGCATCGAGATCGACGTGGTGGAGGCGGAGGCCGACGAACTCGTCGAGGCCCTGACGACGGGCCGCATCGACTTCGCCCTCACCTACGACCTCGGCCTGTCCACCGAGCCGGAGCTGCGCAGCGAGACGATCGCCCGCGCCCCCGCCTATGTGATCGTCGCGGCCGACCACCCGCTGGCGGGCCGGGGCAGCGTGTCCCTCGCGGACCTGTCCGCGGAGCCGCTCGTCCTGCTCGACCTCCCGCACAGCCGCGACTACTTCCGCTCCCTCGTCGCCGCCACCGGCACCGCCCCCGACGTCCGCTACCGCACCCGCAGCTACGAGACCGTGCGCTCCATGGTGGCCCGCGGCCTCGGCTACTCCGTCCTCAACCAGCGCCCCGCGACGGGCCTGACCTACGGCGGTGGCGAGATCGCGGAGCTCGAACTCCGGGACGCCGGGCGCCCGTTGGAGGTCAGGATCGCCTCGCTCGGCGGCATGACGCAGAGCGCGCGGGCCCGCGCGGTGATGGACGTACTGCGGGAGAACGCCGACGGGGTGTAGCCCTACAGGTCAGCGCACCCCGTCACCACGCGCGCGTGCACGCGGATCAGGCGCTGCGCCTCCTCCCGCGTCAGGGCGGCATTGCGGCTCACGATGTGCAGGCCGTAACCGTCCTCCAGCGCCACCAGATTCCTGGCGAGGTCCCCCACGGGCGCCGTCAGCGTGAACTCGCCGGTCGCGGCGCCCACTTCGAGCGCGGTGGCGTACAGGCCCACCTCACTGGCGAACAGTGACGCCATCAGCTCGGCGTGCCCGGGACTGCGGTCGGCCCTGCGGTGCAGCTCGAAGAGCAGCCCGTGCGTCGCGTCGTCGGGGGCGGTGGGCAGACCGGAGGCGATCAGCGCGCGCAGCCGGGCCACCGGGTCGGCGACCTCGTCGGTGACCGCATGCCGCGCGGCGAGGAAGCGCTCGACAGCGCCCCGGTGCACCTCAAGAACCAGCTCGTCGAGCTCCGGGTAGTAGTACAGGACCGAGCCGGCGGACATGCCGGCCTCCGCCGCGATGTCCTTGATGCGCAGGCCTTCGAGCCCCCGCTCCGTGATGGCCCGCCCCGCCGCGTCCACGAGCGCCTCGCGCCGCGCGGTCTGGTTCTTCGGTCTCCCCGGTTTTCCCATGCGGTTAATTCTCTGTTACGCCGTTCAGATAAAGCAAGTTGATGCCGCACAAACCATTGACGAGTCCCTGAGCCATTGTTTGAATCTCAGCTCAAAGAACTCGTGGAGGCGGCATGGACGGTCAGCCAGCGCGTACGCCCGGCGGCGACACCGCCCCGGCGCCCGAGCGCATCGAACACCGCACCATCGACGTGGTCCCCGCGGACGAACGCCACGGCCGCACCCGGGACCTGTTCACCATCTGGTTCAGCGCCAACCTCGGCCCGCTCACCGTCGTCACCGGCGCCCTGGCGCCCACCGCGTTCGGGCTCTCCTTCTTCTGGAGCCTGGCCGCCCTGCTCGTGGGACACCTCGGCGGCGGCTTCCTGATGGCGCTGCACTCGGCGCAGGGTCCCCAGCTCGGCGTACCCCAAATGATCCAGAGCCGCGGCCAGTTCGGCAGCGTCGGCGCCCTCGCCGTGGTGCTCGTCGTGATCGTCATGTACCAGGGCTTCTTCGCGTCGAACCTGGTCGTGGGCGCGCAGTCGCTCGGCCAGGTCACCCCCGTCGGGGAGAGCACGGGCGTGCTGCTGTGCGCGGCGGTCAGCCTCGTGGTCGCGGTCGTCGGCTACCGCCTGATGCACCGCATCGGCGCGTGGACGACGTGGGCGTTCGGTGCGATCCAGGTCATCGGCGCCGTCTACCTGTTCACGGGCGGGCTCCCGTCGGACTTCCTGAGCACCGGCGGGTTCAGCCTCGCGGGGTTCCTCGGGATGGTGTCCGTCGGCGCGCTCTGGCAGATCGCCTACGCGCCCTACGTCTCCGACTACTCCCGCTACATGCCCGCCCACCGGGCCGGCATCCGCTCCACCCTCTGGTGCACGTACGCGGGGTGCGTCCTCGGCAGCGTCATCCCGATGGTGGTCGGCGCGGCGATCGGCATCGCGGGCGACGGCGACCCCATCGCGGCGCTCAACCACCTCCTCGGCTCGACGCTCGGGCAACTCACGCTGTGGAGCTTCGCGTTGGTCACGATGCTCACCAACTCCATGAACCTGTACGGCGCCGTGCTCTGCGCCGTCACCGCGGTGCAGACCTTCGCCCACCGCTGGCTGCCCCGCGCCACAGGGCGGGCCGTCATCGGCGCGGCCCTGACGGCCCTCTCGGTCGCCCTCGCCCTGGCCCTCGCCGACAGCTTCATGACGAACTACCTGAACCTGATCTACGTACTCCAGTACGTCCTGATCCCCTGGACGGCCATCAACCTGGTCGACTTCTACCTGGTCAGGCACGGCGAGTACGACGTCCCGTCCTTCTTCGCCCGCGACGGCGGGATCTACGGCCGCTGGAACGCCACCGCCCTCATGGTCTACGCGGTCGGCATCCTCGCCGAGATCCCGTTCATGGCGCAGTCCCTCTACACAGGGCCGCTGGCCCACGCCCTCGGGGACACCGACCTCGGCTGGATCGCCGGCCTGGTCGTCACCGTCCCCCTCTACTGGCTCCTCGCGGCCCGTGGCACGAACCGCCGCACCCCCGCTCCCGCACCGACCACCACAGGAGTGCCCGCAGCATGACGTACACGCACCAGGACTGGGCGAAGCTCGCCGGTCAACTCGACTTCCGTACCAGGGCGTTCATCGACGGCGAGTGGCGCGACGCGGCCTGTGGCGCCACCTTCGCCACCGTCGACCCCGCCACCGGCCGCACCGTCGCCGAGGTCGCCTCCTGCGACACCCCGGACGTCGACGCCGCCGTCTCGGCCGCCCGCCGCAGCTTCGAGGCGGGCGACTGGTCACGGGCGGACGCCGCGACCCGCAAGCGCGTGCTCCTCCGGCTGGCCGCGCTCATCGAGGAGCACGGCCGCGAGCTGGCCCTCCTCGACACCCTCGACATGGGCAAGCCGATCGCAGAGACGTACGGCACCGACGTGCCCGGCGCGGCCGGCGTCTTCGCCTGGTACGCGGAGGCCGCCGACAAGCTGTACGACGAGGTGGCTCCGGCGCCGCCCGGCAACCTGGCCCTCGTGCGGCGCGTCCCGCTCGGTGTCGTCGGCGCGGTCGTGCCGTGGAACTTCCCGCTGGACATGGCGAGTTGGAAGCTCGCACCCGCCCTCGCGGCAGGAAACAGCGTCGTCCTCAAGCCCGCCGAGCAGTCCCCGCTGTCCGCCCTGCGCCTCGCCGAACTCGCGGTGGAGGCCGGGCTCCCGGCCGGTGTCCTCAACGTCGTACCCGGCCTCGGCGAGCGCGCGGGCCAGGCCCTCGGCCGCCACGACGACGTCGACGCCCTCGCCTTCACCGGCTCCACGGCGACCGCCCGCCGCTTCCTCGCCTACGCCGCCGAGTCCAACCTCAAGCAGGTGTGGCCGGAGGCGGGCGGCAAGAGCCCGAACATCGTGTTCGCGGACGCCGACCTGGACGCGGCCGCCGAGGCCGCCGCCGCGGGCTTCGCCTACAACTCCGGCCAGGTCTGCTCCGCCAACACCCGCCTCCTGGTGGAGAGTTCGGTGGCCGAGGAGTTCACGGCCCGCGTCGCCGAACACGCCGCGGCGTTCGCCCCCGGCGACCCGCTCGACCCCGCCACCACGTTCGGCCCGCTCGTCGACGAGGCCCAGGCGGTCCGCGTGCTCAAGGCGGTCACCGAATCCGGCGGCACCGTGGTGTGCGGCGGCGCCCGCCCCGAGCGCACCGGCGCCTACGTCCTCCCGACGATCGTCACGGGCCTCGCCCCGGACGCCCCGCTGGCCCGCGAGGAGGTCTTCGGCCCGGTCCTCACGGTGCACCCCTTCGACTCCGAGGCGGAGGCGGTCCGCCTCGCCAACGACTCCCCGTACGGGCTCGCGGCCTCCGTCTGGACCCGGGACCTGTCCCGCGCCCACCGCACCGCGGAGGCGCTCCAGGCGGGCACGGTCTCGGTCAACACCGTCGACGCGCTCTCGCCCGCCACCCCCTTCGGAGGCTTCAAACAGTCCGGCTACGGCCGCGACCTCTCGCTGCACGCCTTCGACAAGTACACGGGGCTGAAGACGACATGGGTGACGTATGGCTGACGTACGGATGACGGCCCCCGACACCGAGAAGGTACTCGCCGAACTCGACCGCCGACGCGACGACCTGGTCGCCCTCACGGCGGAACTCGTCGCCTTCGACACCACGGTGCGCGGCTCCGCCGACGAACGGCACCGGGCCGAGCACGACCTCCAGGCCCACCTCGCCGGCCGGCTGCGCGCGGCGGGCGCCACCGTCGACGTCTTCACGCCGAAGCCGTCGGACCTGCCGCGCTCCCCGCAGACCCCGGAGGGCCTCGGCTTCGACGGCCGGCCGCAGCTGATCGCCCGGTTCCCCGGCACGGGCGGTGGCCGCTCCCTGCTCTTCAACGGGCACATCGACGTCGTGTCGGCGGAGCCGAAGGGCGCCTGGAGCAGCGACCCGTTCCGCGCCGAGGTCCGCGAGGGCCGCCTCTACGGGCGCGGCACCTGCGACATGAAGGGCGGCATCGCCGCCATGGTGATCGCGGCCGAGACCCTCGCGGCGCTCGGCATCCGGCTCCCCGGCGACCTGCTGATCAACACCGCCACCGACGAGGAGTGGAACGGCGCGGGCACCCTCGCCTCCCTCGCGTACGGGGTGAAGGCGGACGCGGCGGTCGTCCCCGAGCCCACCGACCTGGACGTCGTCACCGCCCAACGCGGCATCCTGGGCGGCACGTTGACCGTCGAGGGGCGTCCCGGGCACGCCGAGTACCCGCCCGGCGACTGGCGCACCGGCGGCGCGGTCAACGCCATCGAGAAGACCCTCCCGGCGCTCACCGCGCTCCAGTCCCTGCGCGAGCGCTGGGCCGCCGACCCGGCCCACACCCATCCGCTCCTGCCCCCGCCGTCCATCGTGCCCACCACCATCAAGGGCGGCGAGTGGTGGGTGACCTACCCCGCGTCCTGCGAGGTCTGCCTGGACGTCACGTACCTCCCGGTGCAGGCCGACGCCGGTGGCTGGGCGAGCAGGGTGCGGGCCGAGATCGAGGCGGCCGTACGGGACGCGTGCGCCGCCGACGGCTGGCTCGGCGCGCACCCGCCCCGCCTCACCTGGGACACCGAACTGCCGCCCGCGGAAGTCGACCGAACCCACCGCGTCGTCACGGCACTTGAAAGCGCGGCCGGGGCCCTCGGCCGCTCTCCCCGCATCCTCGGCGAACCGTCCTGGACGGACGCGGCCACCCTGACCCGGCTCGCCGACACCCCCGCCGTCTGCCTGGGCCCGACCGCGACCCGGCCCGACGGCTCCCCGACCCTCCACACCATCGACGAGTACATCGAGGTCGACGACCTGCTGGCCACGGCGAAGGCGCTGGCCCTCGCCGCCATCGAACTCACGGAAGGACTTCCCTCATGAAGCACCAGAACCACCAGAGCCTGCTGGCGGCCGACCGCGCCCACATCATCCACCCCTACCTCCCCGGCAGCGCCGAGGAACGGGTGATCATGACGTCCGGCGAGGGCTGCCGCCTGACCGACTCCGAGGGCCGCGGCTACCTCGACGCCACCGGCGGCCTGTGGCTCGCGCAGGTCGGCCACGGCCGCGAGGACCTCGCCGACGTCGCCCACGAGCAGATGAAGAAGCTGGAGTACTTCACCAGCTTCTGGGAGTTCTCCAACGAGCCCGCCATCCAACTCGCCACCCGGCTCGCCGAGTTGGCCCCGGACCCGCTGAACCACGTCTACTTCACGTCCGGCGGCTCGGAGGGCAACGAGGCGGCCATCAAGATGGCCCGCTACTACCACCACCGCCGCGGCGACACCGACCGCACCTGGATCCTGGCGCGCGACAAGGCGTACCACGGCATCGGCTACGGCGGCGGCTCGGCCACCGGCTTCCCCGTCTACCACGAGGGCTTCGCCCCGATGATGCCGCACGTCTCGCACCTGACGCCGCCGTGGCCGTACCGCACGGAGCTGTACGGCGGCGAGGACCCCTGCGACTTCCTCATCCGCGAACTGGAGGAGCGCATCGCGGAGATCGGCGCGGGGAACATCGCGGCGATGATCGGCGAGCCCATCATGGGCGTCGGCGGCATGCTCGTCCCGCCGGACGACTACTGGCCGCGCGTGCGCGAGACCCTGGACCGCCACGGCATCCTCCTCATCTTCGACGAGGTCGTCACCGCGTACGGCCGCGTGGGCGAGTGGTTCGCCGCCCAGCACTTCGGCGTCACCCCGGACATCATCGTCACGGCCAAGGGCATCACCTCCGGCTACGTACCGCTGGGCGCGCTGATGGTCGCCGACCACGTCGCCGAGGTGCTCCTTCGCGACCACGGCTTCCCGATGGGCTACACGTACAACGGCCACCCGGTCGCGACCGCCGTCGCCCTCGCCAACCTCGACGTCATCGACAAGGAGGGCCTGCTGGGCCGGGCGAAGACGATCGGCGCGACGCTCCACTCGGAACTCCAGTCCCAGCTCGGCGACTTGGCCATCGTCGGTGAGATCCGCTCGGTGGGCATGATGCTCGCGGTGGAACTCGTCGCCGACCGCACCACCCGTACGCCCCTCCCCCTGCACGCCGACCGGATGCCGCACGACGTGATCCGCCGCGAGACCGGCGTCATCGTCCGCGACTCCGCGCACAGCCTGGTGCTGTCCCCGCCGCTGATCATGACGGAGGGCGAGACCAAGGAGGTCGCCTCGGCGCTGCGCGGTGTACTGGAGCGCACGGACGCCTCCGGCAAGATCCGGGAGGCGTGACAGTACGGGGCCCGGCGGTGTGCACCGCCGGGCCCCGGTCCACTCGCAGTCCCCAACTCCCTCCCTAGGAACTGCCCGTGCCGACGAACCTCCCCTCCGCAGCAGAGCCACAGACACCACGGACTCCGCACGACACCGCGTCCGACTCGAACCTGAAGCGCAGCCTCAAACGCTTCGACATCACGGCCATGGCCGTCGCCGCGGTGATCTCCTTCGACACCATCGGCCAGATCGCCACCGGCGGCGGCGAGGCGGCCACCTGGACCGCCGCCATCGCCCTGTTCTTCCTGCTCCCCTACGCCCTGTTGTTCGCGGAGACCGGTGCCGCGTTCCCGCAGGAGGGCGGCCCGTACGTCTGGGTGAAGCTGGCCCTCGGCCGCCCGGCGGCCGCGCTCACCACGCTCTTCTACTGGGTCACCAACCCGATCTGGCTGGGCGGCTCGCTGGTCTTCCTCGCCGCCGAGACCTGGGACGGCTTCGTCTTCCACCTGGGCTCGGGCACGTTCGCCGACTACACGTTCAAGCTGCTCTTCGTGTGGATCGCGATCCTCACGGCGGTCGTCTCGCTCAGCCGCGGCAAGTGGATCACGACGGCGGGCGCGGCGGTGAAGGTCCTCTCGCTGGCCCTCTTCACGGTCACAGCGATCCTGTACGGGGCGGAGCACGGCTTCCAGGGCCTGGCGACCGCCCACTTCGCCCCCACGACGGCCGGCTTCCTCGCCCTCGTCCCCATCCTGCTCTTCGCCTACGTGGGGTTCGAGGCCCCGAACGCGGCGGGCGAGGAGATGCACGACCCGCAGCACGACGTCCCCGCCGCGCTCGGCCGCTCGGCGACGATCGCGGCGGCCTGCTACCTGCTCCCGGTCCTGGCCCTGCTGGCCGTGGTCCCCGCGAGCAAGGTCACCGGCATCGGCGGCTTCATGGAGGGCGTCCGCCTGGTCTTCGGCGTCTACGGCCCCGCGGCCGGCCCCCTCCTGACGCTCACCGCGATCATGTTCGTCTTCGCCCTCCTCACACAGGGCAGCGCGTGGATGATCGTCAGCGACCGCATGCAGGCGATGGCGGCGGCCGACGGCGGCTTCTTCAGCCGCGCGCTGGGCGCCTTCCACCCCAAGCTCGGCACCCCGGTCCGCACGAACCTGCTCTCCGGCGCGGTGGCCACGGTGTTCATGCTCGCGGCGATGCAGCTGGTGAAGGGCGACACGGGCGCGATCTTCAGCGTGGTCCTGACGGTGGCGGTGACGACACTCCTCCTCTCGTACCTCCTGGTCGTCCCCGCCCTGGTGGTCCTGCGCCTGCGCCGCCCGGAGGTCCCCCGCCCCTACCAAGTCCCCTTCGGCAACCGGGGCTTCATGGCCTGCGCGGCCCTCGTCTACGCCTGGATCCTGGTCGGCTCCTGGGCGGCGCTCTTCCCCGGCGTCCTGGAGTCCGTCTTCGGCATCGACTACGACTTCACGGCCGTCTGGGGCGTCTCCCGCACCACGTTCGAGACGTTCACCCTCGGCACGATCGTGGTGCTGCTCCTCGTGGGGTCGGCAGGCCTCGCGGCGGCCCGCCGCTCGGTCCGCGACAGGACCACCCCGTGATCGGGACGGCCCTGGGGTGGTACGGGGTCTACCGGCGAGGGTGCAGGCGCAGGTGCCAGTGTTCGAGGCCCGCGGGAGGCTCCGGGTCGGTGTCGCCCTCGTCCTCCGCCGCGAGCCAGGCCTCGAAGGCCTCGCGGGCGGCGGCGCGGCCGCGGCAGCGAGCCTGGAGGGTGTAGGTGCCGGCCGGGACGGGCAGTACGCAGTCCGTGCCGAGCGCGGACACACCGGAGACCAGGGCGAGTTCGGGGCCCGCCACCTCGATCTCGTAGGAGATCTGCAGCTCCCACGGCCCTTCCGGCTCAGGCCCCGGGGCCTGCCACAGTTCGATCACGGCCGCTACTTCCCCGTCCTCCGTGGCGCTGAGGAAGAGGGCGAGGTCCGGGCCCGTGCCGGTGGTGACGGGGGTGTCCTCGGTGGGGGTGGGTGCGGGGCGCAGCGGGCCCGAGTTCGCGTCGCTGAGCCGGAACATGCGGTCTTCGACGAGGACGAGTCCGGCCGCGTCGGCGACGGGGCCGCGCGGTCCGGGCGTGGAAGCGTCGTCGTGGACGGTCGACACGGGTGGCCTCCCTGGGCGCGAGGATGTGCGGTGGTGGGGCGGCCACCGTGGCCGCCCCACCACCGCACGGTCAAGGCTGCTCCCTCCGGGGCCACCGGAGGGACGCACTCATGGGACGCGCACCTGGAAGGCGTCGTTCCATCCGTCGCTGCCCATGATGCGCTGGGCCGCGTAGAAGCGGTTCAGATCCCTGCCCGCGTCCTGGTTGTCGGTGCTGTTGATGGGTTTGACGACATAGTCGCGCACGCCGTCCGCCTTGTTGACCGAGCCTTCTCGCGTCGAGGCCATCGGGTACTCGTCGCAGTCGGTGTTCGGCGCCGGGTACTTGCCCGGGAAGAAGGTGGTGCAGGCCCGTCCGGCGACTCCGCGGTGGCGCCGGATCTCTGTGGCGTTCGCCGTACGGTGCAGCACAGCCGGGATGGCCTTGAGCCGGCTGGACGGTGGCTGGGTGGCGTTGGGATTGTTCTGGGCCTCCCAGATGTTCTGGGCCGTCTGCGGGCTCTGCGACTTGTTGACGGTCCAGGTCGGCGTCGGGGCCCAGGGGAACACGCAGCCCTGCCCCGCACCCGAGCGCAGCAAGTAGCTCGCGCGGTCGCAGCGCGCCTGGCTCGGGTCGCTGCGCTGGGTGCTCGGCCCGATGTCGCTGACGACGGTGGCGACCCACCGCAGGTCCGCCGTGGCGAGCGCGTTCGGGGCGGCGCCGCCGTTCTGGGCGAAGCTCGCGTACTCGAAGGAGGTGCCCCTCGCGGCCCAGCTGTCCACCGAGCGTGTGGTGCCGCCGACGTCGCGGGCACACGAGCCGCCGCCGGAGGTCACGTCACAGGTGCTGCGGATCGTCAGTGGGACACCGCTGACGTCGCCCACCACGCGCCAGTTCCCGACGTAGGTGACCTCCAGGATGTCCCGGAAGTCGCTGTCGTTCTTCGTGTAGTGGATGACGGCCATGTCGGCGTAGGCGTTGCCGACGACGCTGCAGAACCACGTACCGATGAGGCAGTCCACCTTCTGCACCCACAGGCGTTTGCCCTGGCAGCTGGCGAACCGCCCCTTGGCCCAGCCCGCACCGGAGAACGAGCTGTCGTGCCCGAGGCACTCCTCGGGCGTGATCGACTGCGAGGGAGAAGGTATCGGCGGATCGGCCAAGGTCCCTGCCTTGCCCCCGTCTTCCCGTGCGAAGAACTTCTTGGCGGGCGGTGCGGACAGACCGTCGTCATCGACGCCGGGTGCGGAGAACGAGGAGGCGGGAAGGTCGTCGAGTACGCGGATCGTCGCCCGGACCTCCGACTTCCCCGATGGGTCTGGCGAGGCTGCCGCCGCGGGTGGGGCCGTGACCGACCCCAATAAGAGGAGCCCGAGGACGGTCCCCGCGAGCCGTCTGGTCCGGCGCGAGACTATGGAGCCCCGTTGTCTTTTGCGCATGATTACCCCCAGTTGGTCGCCTGTGATGCTCACGACAGGCGGGCCGGGGTGTCAACGCACCCGGGGCCGCATGCGAAGGAATCAGGCCCGTCCGTCCGCTCACGCCTCGCACGGGCGCCGGCGCCCCCTGCGGATCCGACGCCCCAGGTCCCGCGGGGGAAGGCACCGTCGACGCCACTCCACTTTCACCGCTCCGCCACCGTGCGACCGCCGACGCCCCACTAGCGAGCGGGCCGATTCCGGCCGCACCTCGCGGAGCGGCCCCGGGCACGCGAACGGGGCCGCCCCGAAACCGGAACGACCCCATCTGTGCAGCGTGACTCAGACGTTGAAGCGGAACTCCACGACGTCGCCGTCCTGCATCACGTAGTCCTTGCCCTCCATGCGCGCCTTGCCCGCCGCGCGGGCGTCGGCGACCGAGCCCGTCTCGACCAGGTCGGCGAAGGAGATGACCTCGGCCTTGATGAAGCCCTTCTGGAAGTCGGTGTGGATCACACCGGCCGCCTCGGGGGCCGTGGCGCCCTTCTTGATCGTCCAGGCGCGGGACTCCTTGGGGCCTGCCGTCAGGTACGTCTGCAGGCCCAGGGTGTCGAAGCCGACGCGGGCGAGGTTCGCGAGGCCCGGCTCCTCCTGGCCGACGGACTGGAGGAGTTCGAGGGCCTCCTCCTCGTCGAGCTCGGCGAGGTCCGCCTCCAGCTTGGCGTTGAGGAAGATCGCCTCGGCCGGGGCGACGAGGGCGCGCTGCTCGTCCTTGAAGGCCTCGTCCGTGAGCTCGTCCTCGTCGACGTTGAAGACGTAGAGGAAGGGCTTCGTCGTGAGGAGGTGCAGGTCGTGGAGGAGTTCCTCGGCGTCGGAGCCCTGGACGATGCCCGCGGAGGACAGCGTCTCGCCCTTCTCCAGGATCTCCTTGGCCTCCTCGACCGCCTTGACCTTCGGGCCGATGTCCTTCTTGATGCGCGACTCCTTCTGGAGGCGCGGGAGGACCTTCTCGATGGTCTGGAGGTCGGCGAGGATCAGCTCGGTGTTGATCGTCTCGATGTCGCTCTTGGGCGCGACCTTGCCGTCGACGTGCACGACGTTCTCGTCCTGGAACGCGCGGATGACCTGGCAGATCGCGTCGGACTCCCGGATGTTCGCCAGGAACTTGTTGCCCAGGCCCTCACCCTCGGAGGCGCCGCGCACGATGCCCGCGATGTCGACGAAGTCGACCGTGGCCGGGAGGACCTTCTGGGAGGAGAAGATCTCGGCCAGCTTGGTGAGGCGGGCGTCGGGGACACCGACCACACCGACGTTCGGCTCGATCGTGGCGAACGGGTAGTTGGCCGCGAGCACGTCGTTCTTGGTCAGGGCGTTGAACATGGTCGACTTGCCGACATTCGGCAGACCGACGATTCCGATCGTGAGCGACACGTTGCGACTTCCCGTACGTGATGTGGTGGGTATGGGGTTGGGCGATCCACCAGTCTACGGCCTCGCCCGACCCGCCCGACTTCCGCCAAGCGCGGTCAAGCTCCGCCAAAGTGCGTGTCCCTTGGGCTATTGGGCACATAAGCGCATCTATGTTGGGCTTGTGGAGCAACCCAGGACGCGTCCCCCGCAGGCCAGGCCCCGCCGCACGGCCCCGCTTCCGCCGCAGGCCCAGGGCGGCCAGAACGGCAAGAACGACGCCGTGCCGTCAGATGAGTCCGCCACCGTGTACCGCGCCGCCCGTGGGGGCCGGTCGACTCCCGGGCGCCGGCCCCTTCGCTTCCCGAACCCACGGCTCACGGGGCGGGGCAGTGGACTGTTCTGCATCGCCACGATGCTGGTCATCGGGTTCCTCGACCGGCTGTTGTTCGCGGGCTCCCCGGCCGTCTACGGCGTGCTGTTCCTGCTCGTCAGCGGGCTCACCGCGGTGTGGGTGCGGGGCGCGGACCTGGTGACGGCGCCGGTCGTGGTGCCGATCGCGTTCGCCGTCGGCATCGTGCCGATCTCCGAGGGCACGGGCGGCTTCGGCCCACAGGTGATGGGGCTCGCGACGACGCTCGCCATGAACGCGATCTGGCTGTACGGCGGGACGCTCATCACCGGGGTGCTCGTGACCGTACGGAAGGTGCGGCTCATGGCACGGCGGGCCGCGGTGCGCCGCGCCGGTGGCCGGCAGCCGTCCGGCGCCCGGCCCGCGTCCCAGCCCTCGCCCCAGTCCTCGAACCAGGCGCCCGGCCAGCGGCGTCGTACCGCATAGCGCTCTGCCTCAGAGTCACTACGCGCGCGATGCCGCCATCGCCGCTCCCACGATCCCCGCGTTGTTCTGCAGCTCGGCCGGGACGATCTCGGCCTTGATGCCCTTGATCAGCGGCAGGAACTTGTGCGCCTTGCGGCTGATGCCGCCGCCGATGATGAACAGCTCGGGCGAGCAGAGCATCTCCACGTGCGCCAGGTACTTCTGCACGCGGTGCGCCCACTGCTCCCAGCTGAGGTCGTGGTCCTCGCGCGCCTTCGTGGAGGCGTGCTTCTCCGCGTCGTGCCCGTTCAGCTCCAGGTGGCCCAGTTCCGTGTTCGGCACGAGGACGCCTTCGGAGAACAGGGCGCTGCCGATGCCCGTACCGAAGGTGAGCAGCAGCACGGTGCCCTTGCGGCCGCGGCCCGCGCCGAAGTGCATCTCGGCTACGCCCGCGGCGTCCGCGTCGTTGAGCACCGTGACCGGGAGCCCGCCGAGCTTCTTGCTCAGCAGGGCCCGCGCGTCCACGTCGATCCAGCTCTTGTCGACGTTGGCCGCCGTGCGGACCGTGGCGCCGCCGGTGACGACGCCGGGGAACGTGATGCCGACCCGGTCGGGCCGGGCGTCGGCGAAGTGGTCGATGACCTGCTTGACCCCGTCGGCCACGCCCTCGGGCGTGGCCGGGTGCGGGGTCAGCACCTTGTGCCGCTCCTGCGCGAGATCACCGCGCTCCAGGTCGACCGGGGCGCCCTTGATCCCGGATCCGCCGATGTCCACACCGAAGATCTGCATGACTCCACGTTACGACGGGAGACCGACAGTCACTTCTTGGAAGCGGACTCCCCGGTCTCCCCGGCCTCGCCGACCAGCGACTGGGCCTCCGCGCGCAGGTCGCGGCGGAGCTCCTTGGGCAGCGAGAACGTGATCGACTCCTCGGCCGCCTTCACGATCTCCACGTCCGCGTAGTCACGCTTCGACAGGTACTCCAGGACCTCCTCGACGAGCACGTCCGGGACGGAGGCACCGGAGGTGACGCCGATGGTCGTGACGCCGTCCAGCCAGGACTCGTCGATCTCGGAGGCGTAGTCCACGAGGTACGCCTCGCGGGCGCCGGCCAGCTTGGCGACCTCGACGAGGCGCACGGAGTTCGAGGAGTTGCGCGAGCCGACGACGATGACGAGGTCGGACTCGGCGCCCATCTGCTTCACGGCGAGCTGGCGGTTCTGGGTCGCGTAGCAGATGTCGTCGCTGGGCGGCGAGATGAGCCCCGGGAACTTGCCCTTGAGGGCGTCGACGGTCTCCATCGTCTCGTCGACGGAGAGCGTGGTCTGGGAGAGCCAGACGACCTTCTCCGGGTCGCGGACCTCGACCTTGGCGACGTCCTCGGGGCCGTCGACGAGCGTGATGTGATCGGGGGCCTCGCCGGACGTGCCGATGACCTCTTCGTGGCCCTCGTGTCCGATCAGGAGGATGTCGAAGTCGTCCTGGGCGTAGCGGATCGCCTCCTTGTGGACCTTGGTCACCAGGGGGCAGGTGGCGTCGATGGTGGCGAGCTTGCCGCGCTCGGCCTCTTCGTGGACGGTCGGTGCGACACCGTGCGCCGAGAACATCACGATGGAGCCCTCGGGCACCTCCTCCGTCTGCTCGACGAAGATGGCGCCCTTCCGCTCCAGGGTCTGCACGACGTACTTGTTGTGCACGATCTCGTGGCGGACATAGATGGGGGCCCCGTACTGCTCGAGGGCCTTCTCGACGGCGATCACGGCACGGTCCACACCGGCGCAGTAACCCCGGGGGGCGGCGAGCAGGACGCGGCGGTTGTCACTGCGACGCGGAGCGTCTCCGCTTGGGGTGGTGGCGGGCGGCGGGCCGGGAGTTGCAGTCATGTCCCCCATCGTAAGGGCGACCCCAGGGAGCCAAAGATCGTCCACGTGGAGAGACTGGGAGTCTGCGAGCACTACGGAGGCACGATGTCCGCCGACACCCCCCACGTCACGCATGAGGAGACCGCCCTGCGGCGCAGTCTCACCTTCCGGGACCTCGTGGTCTACGGACTCCTCTTCATCGCCCCCATGGCGCCCGTCGGCGTCTTCGGCACCCTGGACGCGAAATCACACGGCGCGGTCGCCCTCGTCTACATCGTCGCGACGGTCGCGATGGCGTTCACCGCATTCAGCTACGCACAGATGGTGCAGGTGGCCCCGCAGGCGGGCTCGGTCTTCGCCTACGCGCGCGCGGGTCTCGGAAAGGGCCCCGGGTTCATCGCGGGCTGGATGGCGATGCTCGACTACGTACTGATCCCCGCGGTCGCGTATCTCTTCGCCGGCATCGCGATGAACTCGCTCATCCCCTCGGTCTCCCAGTGGGTGTGGACGGCGCTCGCGGTGGTGATCACGACGCTGCTCAACCTGTGGGGCGTGCGGGCGGCGGCGCGGGTCGGGTTCGCGGTCCTGGCGCTGGAGATCGTGGTCCTGCTGGTCTTCGTCGTCTCGGCGGTCGTGATCCTGGCCACGGACGGGCCGCAGCGCGACTGGCTGTCGCCGCTGACCGGTGACGGCACGCAGGGCGCGTTCGCGCTGTCGGCGGTGCTCGGCGCGGTGTCCGTGGCGGTCCTCTCGTACCTGGGCTTCGACGCCATCGCGTCGTTCGCGGAGGAGGTCACCGGGGGCTCGGCGAAGGTCGCGCGGGCGGTGCTGTTCTGTCTCCTCTTCACCGGTGTGCTGTTCGTCGTGCAGACCTACTTGGTCGCGCTGCTCGAACCCACCACGTCGGCGCAGCTCGCCGCCGACCCCGGAAAGCAGGGCAGCGCCTTCTACGACGCCGTGGACGCGTCCGTGGGCTCGTGGCTGCACGACCTGGTGGCGGTGAGCAAGGCGATCGGCGCGGCGTTCGCGGCGCTCGCCGGGCAGGCGGCGGCCGGTCGGCTGCTCTTCGCGATGGCCCGCGACCGGCGGCTGCCGAAGGCACTCTCGCGGACGTACTCCGGGGTGCCGCGGGTGGCGCTGCTGCTCGCCGCGGTGATCACGCTCGTCGCGGCGGTGTGGGCGGCCAGCCGGGACGACGGCATGGACCACCTGGTCTCGGTCGTCGATATCGGCGCCCTGACGGCCTTCACGCTGCTGCACGCGAGCGTGGTGGGGTATTTCGCGGTACGCCGCCGTGGTGGCGCGGTGAGCTGGTGGCGCCACCTCGTGATTCCGGTCGTCGGCGCGGCGATCACCGTCGCGGTGATCGTGGAGGCGTCCCCGACGGCGCAGGTGGTCGGCGCGATCTGGCTGGCCATCGGGCTCATGGTGCTCGCGGCCCAGCGGGGCCGGGAGCCGTCCGTGCCGTCGCCGGACGGAGGGTCGTGACCACCTGAGTTGTCGGTACCTGCGACTACGCTCACGGCATGGCTGTCAACACGTCCGCGGACGCCCCGCTGCCCGTCGGCCAGGTGTCGCGGCTCATCGGGGGATGGATCGACCGGCTCGGCGCCGTGTGGGTCGAGGGGCAGATCACGCAGCTGTCCCGCAGACCGGGCGCCGGTGTCGTGTTCCTGACGCTGCGCGACCCTTCGCACGAGATCTCGGTGGCGGTGACCTGCTACCGGCAGGTGTTCGACGCGGTGGCGGACGTGGTGCGCGAGGGCTCCCGCGTGGTCGTGCACGCGAAGCCGGAGTGGTACGCGCCGCGCGGACAGCTCTCGCTGCGGGCCGCCGAGATCCGCCCGGTCGGCGTCGGTGAACTGCTGGCGCGCCTGGAGCAGTTGAAGAAGTCCCTTGCCGCGGAGGGCCTCTTCGCGGACGACCGCAGGAAGCCGCTGCCGTTCCTGCCGCAGCTCATCGGCCTGGTCTGCGGCCGCGCCTCGGCGGCGGAGCGCGACGTGCTGGAGAACGCGCGGCACCGCTGGCCCGCCGTCCGCTTCGAGGTGCGCAACGTACCGGTGCAGGGCGTGCACGCGGTGTCGCAGGTCGTCCAGGCCGTCAAGGAACTGGACACGATCGACGACGTCGACGTGATCATCGTGGCGCGCGGCGGCGGCAGCGTGGAGGACCTGCTCCCGTTCTCCGACGAACAGCTGGTGCGGACGGTGTCCTCCTGCCGTACGCCCGTCGTCTCCGCGATCGGCCACGAGCCGGACAACCCGCTGCTCGACTACGTGGCCGACCTGCGCGCCTCGACGCCGACGGACGCGGCGAAGAAGGTCGTGCCGGACGTCGGCGAGGAGTACGAGCGGGTGCGCTGGCTGCGGGACCGGGCCAGGCGCAGCGTCGAGGCGCTCCTGGATCGGGAGGAGCGGGGCCTGGCGGCGGCGCTCGCCCGGCCCTCGATAGAGGACCCGCACCGCATGGTCGACGAGCGCGAGGAGCAGATCGCGGCGCTGACCGAGCGCTCCCGCCGCACCCTCGGCCACCTCCTCGACCGCGCCGAGTCGGAGCTGACGCACACGCACGCACGCGTGGTCGCGCTCTCCCCCGCGGCCACCCTGAAGCGGGGCTACGCGGTGCTGCAGAAGCCGGACGGGCACGTGGTGCGCGCCCCGGACGAGGTGGCGGGTGGCGAGGAGCTGCGGGCCCGCGTCGCCGAGGGCGAATTCACCGTACGAGTAACAGAAGACGAAGCGTGAGGACGGGCAACAGCATGACGACCAAGGCGGCCGACGAGGCGCTCGGCTACGAGCAGGCGCGGGACGAACTGATCGATGTCGTACGGCGGCTGGAGGCCGGCGGCACGTCCCTGGAGGAGTCCCTCGCCCTGTGGCAGCGCGGCGAGGAGCTGGCGAAGGTGTGCCGTCGCTGGCTGGACGGCGCGCGCGCCCGCCTGGACGCGGCGCTCGCGGAGGAGGGCGAGGAGGAGGCCGGGGAGGTCGGCGACGCCGAGGGTGCCGACGAGGAGTGACGCCGCCGGGCCGCCCCTCTCGCCTGCCCGCCGGGCCACCCGCGGCCACCTTGTGAACAGCGTCACGAAACGTTTGGTTGAAGGTTGAACCTAATCGGCGTACGGTCTTTCATGTGGGCCGATCCGGACAGAACGGATCGCCGCAGCCGTGACCGTCGCACCGAGAAGGTTGATCCATGTCTCTCGTTCTTGACCCCGCCGCGCAGGACCTGCTGTTCCGCGAGGCCCGCACCGCGAACACGTTCTCGTCGGAGCCCGTGACCGACGAGCAGATCGCGGCCATCTACGACCTGGTCAAGTACGGCCCGACCGCCTTCAACCAGTCGCCGCTGCGCATCACCCTGGTCCGCTCCCCCGAGGCCCGCGAGCGCCTCGTCAAGCACATGGCCGAGGGCAACCAGCCGAAGACCGCCACCGCCCCGCTGGTCGCGATCCTCTCCACGGACCACGAGTTCCACGAGGAGCTGCCGCAGCTCTTCCCGCACGCCCCGGGGATCGCGGACATGTTCTTCTCGGAGCGTCCGGTCCGCGAGCAGGCCGGCACGCTGAACGCGACGCTGCAGGCCGCCTACTTCATCATCGGCGTCCGCGCCGCAGGCCTGTCCGCGGGCCCGATGACCGGCCTCGACTTCGCCGGCGTCCAGAAGGAGTTCCTGGACGACGACCACGCCCCGCTGATGGTCATCAACATCGGCAAGCCGGGCGACGACGCCTGGTTCCCGCGCTCCCCGCGCCTGGAGCAGGAGCAGGTCATCACCACGATCTGAGTTCCATACGTACGCACGAGGAAGGGCCCCGGCTTCGGCCGGGGCCCTTCCTCGTTACGTGTTCGGGGTGAACCGAGCGGTCACACCTTCTCGCGCTTCATCTCCAGCGCCTCGGCCATCTTCGTCAGCTGGTCGAAGTCGGCCGTGCCGGTCACCACCGTGGTGGAGCCCTTCTCCTTCAGCACGAGGGCGTCGTACTTCTCGCCCTTGTAGCGCTCCCAGGTCCCGCCGCCGATCTGCTGCGTGCGACCGGTCGCCGAGGCGCCCTGGCTCACCTTGTTGATGAACCCCTTCGACGCTCCGCTCGCCTGCTCGACGGCGACGTACTGCCCCTCCGGGTCGAGGAACCCGAGGTGCCACGCGTCGTTCGCGGTGCCCTGGTAGCGCACCGAGGTCGGCTTCCAGTCGTGCGAAAGGCCCGTGGGCGCGGCCACCGGGTACGGCGCCGCACGGCGGGCCGTCGACAGCTCGACCTTGTAGTCGACGCGCTTGACCTGCGACCCCCCGGAATCGTCGTGGGGGACGAAGAGGTAGATCACGCCGGCCGCGACGACACAGACGCCGAGCGAGAGGACCAGGCTGCCGACCGATTTCTTACCGTTTCTTGCTGCCACGCGCCCCATCGTCGCAGGTCGCCGGATGATCTCCGCCGGGAGGTCCGAAATTGCGCGGTCCGACATCGACCGTCCCGCTCATCCGTGGGGCGGTCTGCTCAGATTGTCGGACTGACGATAGAGTCCTCCCATACCAACCCCTCGTCCGGCCGTCGTCGTATCCCGGTGAAGCCGAACAACCCCGGTGAACCCCGGAACAGAAAGGTGCGTCTCGATGACCGAGCATCACCAGCTTCCGTCCGAACTCGAGGTCCCCTCCGAGGCACCCGACCGCAACCTCGCCCTGGAACTCGTCCGGGTCACCGAAGCCGCGGCGATGGCCGCCGGCCGCTGGGTGGGCCGCGGTGACAAGAACGGCGCGGACGGCGCGGCCGTACGCGCCATGCGCGCCCTCGTCTCCACCGTCTCGATGAACGGCGTGGTCGTCATCGGCGAGGGCGAGAAGGACGAGGCCCCGATGCTCTTCAACGGGGAGCGCATCGGCGACGGGACGGGCGCCGAGGTCGACATCGCCGTCGACCCGATCGACGGCACGACGCTCTGCGCGAAGGGCATGCCGAACGCGATCGCCGTGCTCGCCGCCGCCGACCGCGGCACGATGTTCGACCCGTCCGCCGTGTTCTACATGGACAAGCTGGTCACCGGCCCCGAGGCCGCCGACTACGTGGACATCAACGCCCCGGTGTCGGTGAACATCCGCCGCGTCGCCAAGGCGAAGAAGCGCGCGCCCGAGGACATCACCGTGGTCATCCTCGACCGGCCGCGGCACGAGGGGATCATCAAGGAGGTCCGGGAGACCGGCGCCCGGATCAAGCTGATCTCGGACGGCGACGTCGCCGGTTCGATCCTCGCCGTGCGCGAGGGCAGCGGCGTCGACCTGCTGCTCGGCATCGGCGGTACGCCCGAGGGCATCATCTCGGCCTGCGCGATCAAGTGCCTCGGCGGCGTGATCCAGGGCAAGCTGTGGCCGAAGGACGACGAGGAGCGCCAGCGGGCGATCGACGCGGGGCACGACCTGGACCGCGTGCTGTCCACGGACGACCTGGTCTCCGGCGAGAACATCTTCTTCGTCGCCACCGGGATCACCGACGGGGAGCTGCTGCGGGGCGTCCGGTACGACTCCCAGCGGGCGCACACGTCGTCGCTCGTGATGCGGTCCAAGTCCGGGACGATTCGGCAGATCGACTCGACGCATCGGTTGAGCAAGTTGCGTGCCTACAGTGCGATTGACTTCGACCGGGCCAAGTAGGTTGCGGGGGTCCGTGGTTGACGCCTCGGGGCTCCGCCCCGGACCCCGCGCCTCAATCGCCGGCGGGGCTTGATTATCCCGCCAGGGCCGTCCGCGGCGTCTTCTTGAGTTCCACCTCACGGCGGCGCCTGCGGGCAAGGACCACGCGGCGTTCCGCCGCTGTGAGGCCGCCCCAGACGCCGTACGGCTCCGGCTGGAGGAGCGCGTGCTCCCGGCACTGGACCATGACGGGGCAGCGGGCACAGACCCGCTTGGCCGCCTCCTCGCGGGCGAGGCGCGCGGCGGTCGGTTCCTTGGAAGGGGCGAAGAAGAGTCCCGCCTCGTCACGCCTGCACACCGCCTCCGTGTGCCATGGCGCGTCCTGATCCCGGCCCCTGACTGGCTCGCGCTGCTGCGGTACGGCGGTGACCTGCAGGGACTGATGCGGCGGGTGCAGCACGGTCTACTCCTGACGACGGCTGACGACGGCTTTCGCGAGCGGGCGACGATGCAGCAAGCTCTACCCGCTGTGTCGGCTCCTAAGCACTGAGTTCCGAAGCACGGAAGTTCCCGAGCGCCCAAGGGAGTTCATCGCCCACAGCCATCGGCATGGTCGTCAGCCGAGGTGCTTGCGCAGGTGCTTCTCCAGGTTCTGGATGAGCTTGCCGCGCTTCGGCTTCGCCTCGATGTTCCCGAGGACCGCCACCCCGTCCACGTACACGACGGGCGCCTCGGGCTCGCGCGCGTCCAGCGTGTCCACCTCGAAGTTGCCGAGGACGCCCGCGCCGCTGCCGCGCAGCGAGATGTTCTCGGGGACGCGGATCTCGACGTTGCCGAACACGGAGACCGCCTTGATGTACACCTGCGGGTACTCGAAGATCGCCTCACTGAGGTCGATCTCGACGTTGCCGAAGATCGCGTACGCGTGCGTGCGGCGGCCGATCCGCCAACGGCCCTTGCGCGTCGTGGAGCTGAGGACCGCCACCAGGTTCTCGTCGGGCACCGCAGGGACCGTGCCGGGCGCCGGGCGGCTCGGGGCGGGGCCGGGCGCGGGCGCCGGGCGGGGCGAAGCGTGGGTGCCCGGCAAGTCGCGGACCAGCGGCTCCAGTTCGCCGACCGTCTTGGCGCGGTAGACCCCGTCGATCCGCTCGGCGTGCTCCTCCGCGTCGAGCCGGCCCTCCGCGAGTGCCTCGCGCAGGATGTCCGCGATCCGGTCGCGGTCGGCGTCGGACGCGCGCAGGTCGGTCGGCTCCGCCATGGGAGCGCTGGGCGCGGGCTGCGAGGGGCGCTTTTGAAGGTCCACGACAGCAGACTACCGAAACGCGATAGATCGCGACACCCCTCCGCGCAGCCCCGCCATACGGCGCTCGGGGCGAACTGAGCCTTACCTCACAGGCTCGGCCGCCCGACCAGGTTCTACGCTGGTTGGCGCTGCCAACGGATGCCAGCTGCTGACTGTCGAGTGAGGAATGGGCGAGATGCCTGAGTTCGCGTACACCGATCTGCTTCCCCAGGGTGAGGACCCCACCACGTACCGGTTGGTGACCTCGGAGGGTGTCTCCACCACCGAGGGGCCGGACGGCCGTACGTTCCTGAAGGTCGAGCCGGAGGCGCTGCGCACGCTCGCCGAAGAGGCCATCCACGACATCCAGCACTACCTGCGCCCGACCCACCTCGCGCAGCTGCGCCGCATCGTCGACGACCCCGAGGCGTCAGGCAACGACAAGTTCGTCGCGCTCGACCTGCTGAAGAACGCCAACATCGCGGCCGCGGGCGTGCTCCCCATGTGCCAGGACACCGGCACCGCCATCGTCATGGGCAAGCGCGGGCAGAACGTCCTCACCGAAGGTGAGGACGAGATGTCCCTCAGCAAGGGCATCTACGACGCCTACCAGAACCTGAACCTGCGCTACTCGCAGATGGCCCCGCTGAACATGTGGGAGGAGAAGAACACCGGCTCCAACCTCCCCGCGCAGATCGAGCTCTACGCGACGGACGGCGGCGCCTACAAGTTCCTCTTCATGGCCAAGGGCGGCGGCTCCGCCAACAAGTCGTTCCTGTACCAGGAGACGAAGGCCGTACTGAACGAGTCCTCCATGATGAAGTTCCTGGAGGAGAAGATCCGGTCCCTGGGCACGGCCGCCTGCCCGCCGTACCACCTGGCGATCGTCGTCGGCGGCACCTCCGCCGAGTACGCCCTGAAGACCGCCAAGTACGCCTCCGCGCACTACCTGGACGAGATCCCGGCCGAGGGCTCCGAGCTCGGGCACGGCTTCCGCGACAAGGAGCTCGAGGACAAGGTCTTCGAGCTGACGCAGAAGATCGGCATCGGCGCGCAGTTCGGCGGCAAGTACTTCTGCCACGACGTGCGCGTGGTGCGCCTGCCGCGGCACGGCGCCTCCTGCCCGGTCGCCATCGCCGTGTCCTGCTCCGCCGACCGCCAGGCCGTCGCGAAGATCACCGCCGAGGGCGTCTTCCTGGAGCAGCTGGAGACGGACCCGGCGCGCTTCCTGCCGGAGACCACCGACGAGCATCTGGAGCAGGACAGCGACGTCGTCAAGGTCGACCTCAACCAGCCGATGGACGCGATCCTCACCGAGCTGGCCAAGCACCCGGTGAAGACCCGTCTCTCCCTGAACGGACCGCTCGTCGTCGCCCGCGACATCGCGCACGCCAAGATCAAGGAGCGCCTGGACGCCGGCGAGGAGATGCCGCAGTACCTGAAGGACCACCCCGTGTACTACGCGGGTCCGGCGAAGACCCCCGAGGGCTACGCGTCCGGCTCCTTCGGCCCGACCACGGCCGGCCGCATGGACTCCTACGTGGAGCAGTTCCAGGCCGCGGGCGGCTCCAAGGTCATGCTCGCCAAGGGCAACCGCTCCAAGCAGGTCACCGACGCGTGCGACGCGCACGGCGGCTTCTACCTCGGCTCCATCGGCGGCCCGGCCGCGCGCCTCGCGCAGGACTGCATCAAGAAGGTCGAGGTCGTCGAGTACGAGGAGCTCGGCATGGAGGCCGTCTGGAAGATCGAGGTCGAGGACTTCCCGGCGTTCATCGTCGTCGACGACAAGGGCAACGACTTCTTCCAGAACCCGGCGCCCGAGCCGACCTTCACGCACATCCCGGTGCGCGGCCCCGGCCTCTCGTAACCAGCACGCGTTAGGCATCACACGATGGTGGGGTTGTTCCGGCGTTCCGGAACAACCCCACCTTCGTATGCGCTGTACCTGGCATGAGCGACAACGCCGGCGAATACCGCATCGAGCACGACTCCATGGGCGAGGTCCGCGTCCCCGCCGCCGCGAAGTGGCGGGCGCAGACACAGCGCGCCGTGGAGAACTTCCCGATCTCCGGGCAGCGCATCGAGCGCGCCCACATCGAGGCCCTCGCCCAGATCAAGGGCGCGGCGGCCACGGTGAACGCGGAGCTGGGGGTGGTCGACAAGGACATCGCCGGGGCCATCGCCGCGGCGGCCGCCGAGGTGGCCGAGGGCCGCTGGGACGCCGAGTTCCCGATCGACGTGTTCCAGACCGGCTCCGGTACGTCGTCGAACATGAACGCCAACGAGGTGCTGGCCACGCTCGCCACCGAGCGCCTGGGCCGCCCCGACCTCACGGTCCACCCGAACGACCACGTCAACGCCTCGCAGTCGTCCAATGACGTGTTCCCCTCCTCCATCCACATCGCGGCCACCGCCGCGGTCACCCACGACCTGATCCCGGCCCTCGATCACCTGGCCGCGTCCCTGGAGCGGAAGTCCGCGGAGTTCGCGGACGTCGTGAAGTCGGGGCGTACGCATCTGATGGACGCGACGCCGGTGACCCTCGGCCAGGAGTTCGGCGGCTACGCGGCGCAGGTCCGCTACGGCGTCGAGCGGCTGACCTCCTCGCTCCCCCGCCTCGCCGAACTCCCCCTGGGCGGCACCGCGGTCGGCACGGGCATCAACACCCCGCCCGGCTTCTCGGCCGCCGTCATCGCCGAGGTCGCGCGCGCGACGGGGCTGCCGCTGACCGAGGCCCGCGACCACTTCGAGGCGCAGGGCGCGCGCGACGGGATCGTGGAGACGAGTGGTCAGCTGCGCACCATCGCCGTGGGCCTCACGAAGATCGCCAACGATCTGCGGTGGGCCGCCTCCGGGCCCCGTACCGGTCTCGCGGAGATCAACCTCCCCGATCTGCAGCCCGGTTCGTCGATCATGCCGGGCAAGGTGAACCCGGTCATCCCCGAGGCGACGCTGATGGTCGCGGCCCAGGTCACCGGCAACGACGCGACGGTCGCCGCGGCCGGCGCCGCGGGCAACTTCGAGCTGAACGTGATGCTTCCGGTCATCGCCAAGAACGTCCTGGAGTCGATCCGGCTGCTCGCCAACGTCTCCCGGCTGCTCGCCGACCGCACCGTCGACGGCATCACCGCCAACCGCGAGCGCGCCCGCGAGTACGCCGAGTCCTCCCCGTCCGTCGTCACGCCGCTCAACAAGTACATCGGCTACGAGGAGGCGGCCAAGGTCGCCAAGAAGTCCCTCGCCGAGCGGCGCACGATCCGGGAGGTCGTGCTCGACGGCGGCTATGTGGAGCGGGGCGATCTCACCGTGGAACAGCTCGACGAGGCGCTCGATGTCCTTCGGATGACGCGGCCGTGACGATGCGTGGCCAGTTGGCGTATTCGTGATACGCACCGCAGCGTCGTATGCCGTTGGCACCTAATATCTGTGCATGACAGACGAGTACCGGACGACCGAGAGCGGAGGGCGCTGGGCGCCCGGTGAGCCGATCCTGTGGCGCTACCGCGCCAACGGGGGCGACGGCTTCCACATCTGCCGTCCTGTCACGGTCGTCCAGGACACCGACGAGCTGCTCGCCGTGTGGATGGCGCCCGGCACCGAATGCGTGAAGCCGGTGCTCGCCGACGGCACGCCCGTGCACCGCGAGCCGCTCGCCACCCGCTACACCAAACCCCGCGCCCTGCACCGCGACCGCTGGTCCGGCACGGGCGTGCTGAAGCTCGCGCGCCCCGGCGACCCCTGGTCCGTGTGGCTGTTCTGGGAGCCGGGCTGGAGATTCCGCAACTGGTACGTGAACCTGGAGGCGCCGCGCGCCCGTTGGGCCGCGGGCGTCGACTCGGAGGACCACTTCCTCGACCTGTCGGTGTACCAGGACGGCAGCTGGCGCTGGCACGACGAGGACGAGTTCGCGCAGGCGCAGGCCGTGGGCCTGATGGGTCCCGCACAGGCGTCCGAGGTGCGGTCCGCGGGACGCCGGGCGATCGAGGCGATCGAGAACTGGCGGCGGCCGTTCTCCGACGGCTGGCAGCACTGGCGCCCGGACCCTGCGTGGCCGGTTCCCGCCCTGCCGGCCGACTGGGACCGTACGCCCGCGCACGTGTCCTCATGAGACCCTTGATGCGCCCCCATGGGGTAACCGTAGGATCGTCCTCCGCAAGAGAACACCGTCCGAATGTGCGGGTTCTACGGACAACTCTTGGCACGCACAACTGGTCTGACACGATGTCAACGAGGTCATCGAGGGGCGGCTGGACCGTGAACGTGGGTGAGACGACGCAGTGGGCGGGCCGGTACGCGACGGCCGCCGGGACCGCGAGCAGCACTGTCCGCAGGTCCCCGGCGTGGTCGCCCGTACGGATTCCGTTCCCGGAGCACGGGTTCCGGGTATCCGCCTCCCTACGGGACACGCCGCGGGTCACCGGCAGCGGCGCCACCCCCGACAGGCCCTGGCCCCAGCTGTTCCCCAACTGCCGGCGCACTGGCCAGTGACGCGGCGCGCAGCCCCGGACGGACGGAATCGACACGCGTGACGGAGTACCCCACCTCCCACGAAGGCCGCCACCACGGCACGGCGGCCCGCCCCGCCGATCCCCGCGGGGCCCTTCGGCACACCCCTGAGACCTCCGCGCCGGGTCCCGGTGAGGCCTGCGCCCCGGGCTCGGGCGGCCTACCGGAACAGCCACGGCGCACCAAGGGGTCCGCAGCGGACGCCGAGCACGCGCAGCCCGTGGCGCCCTCCCCCGAGCCGACCGCCGAGACGGTCGCCGCGGGAGTGCTGCTCTTCGACGACGAGGACCGGGTGCTGCTCGTCGACCC
>NZ_JAOZYC010000143.1:0-75597 GCF_035798155.1 Streptomyces endophyticus
GCCGGCCCTGCTCGTCGTCGCGGCCGTGCTCGCCGGCGTGTGTGCGGGAGGCGCCGGCGCCACGGTCCTCGGCCACCTCGACCGGGGGAACCCGCCCGCGGTCACCGCGAGCGACCACGGCGCGGCGCTCGTCACCGGCTCCGGCACGACCGTGGGCACGGTCGAGCCCAGCCGCGTCGGCGACCAGCGCGTGGTGGTCATGCAGATCGCGGACGGCGGCGCCGGTGGCTACTACACGTGCCGGCTCCAGATGAAGGACGGCTCCGTGCGCGACGCGGGCCACTGGTGGCTGCCGTCGTCCGGGCGGGCCACCTGGATCGCCCACGGAGCGGCGAGCTCGATCGACCGGGTCGACCTGGTGGACGACACCGGCCGGGTCTGGTCGTCCGCCGACCTGGACGGTTGACGGCCGCCCGTCGCGGGGGCGGCCCTCGGTCAGATGAAGTTCAGCGCGGCCGCGCACCCCACGCCGCCGGCCAGCATGAACACCGGCATGAGCACCTTCAGCTCGATCCAGCTGCCGGCTCGGAACCGCATCAGCTTCGGCGGTCCGATCGGGTACCAGCGCCTGCGGCCGATCGGGATGGGCCACAGGATCGGGCAGCCCGAGACGGTGAGCGCGTCCCCGATGTCGTGAACCAGCGCGCCGAGCACGATCGGCAGGCCCAGCCACAGGTACTCCTGGCCGGGGTCCGTGAACAGCCAGTCCGAGCCGTTGCCGGGCTGGTCCAGGATGCCCGCGAGTATCCACGCGCTGGTCGCCGCGAGCAGCCATACGAGGAGGTCGGCGCTGTGGCCGCGGGCCGCCCGCCACAGCAGGCCCTCGATGGCGAGCACCATGTGCACGAAGAGGATCCCGAGGACCGCCCAGCGGCCGCCGGTGATCGCCGCGAAGGACGCGCCCGCTCCGATCAGGACAGCCCAGACCCACGTGTGGGTGAGCGTGCGGTGGCCGCCGGAACGCCGCGGGTCGCCCTGCTTGCGGGTGGCCTTGTAGGCGCCGTACGAGAGTTTGTCGACGATCTCGCAGAGCCCGCGGGAGATCGGGCCGAAGGCGCCGGAGATGGTCGCCGATTTGTGGTCGAGGTCGGGGGCGAGCGCGGCGCCCGCGCAGATCAGCGCTCCGACGAGGAGGACCGGCCACGGCATCGGGTACCCGGCCGCCGTCGTCGCCGCCCCCACCCCCAGCCAGGCCGCCGCTCCTGACAGCGAGTGTGCCGGTCCCATCATGGCTGTGTTCCGCCCCTGCTTCTGTTGTGCCGGCCGCGCGCGATGTACCGACATGTCGCTTGTTGCTGCGCCGAGTTGCCCCGTGAGGGCCGCGCGCGTGCTGACGCCCCGTCGGCGACCCAGCGTAGCCTTCGTGATCTTCACTCGGACATCCGATTGCCGGATCGAGCCGGAAGGCAGGCAAGATGGTGCCGTGACCCTTATCGATCAGCTCCCGAAGACCGCCGACCCGGACGCCCTCTACGACGCCTTCGAGTCGTGGTCCGAGGAGCGTGGGCTCACCCTCTATCCCCACCAGGAGGAGGCGCTGATCGAGGTGGTTTCGGGCGCGAACGTGATCGTTTCGACGCCCACGGGGTCCGGCAAGTCCATGATCGCCGCCGGTGCGCACTTCGCCGCGCTGGCGCGGGACGAGGTCACCTTCTACACGGCGCCGATCAAGGCGCTGGTGTCCGAGAAGTTCTTCGAGCTGTGCAAGCTCTTCGGTACGGAGAACGTCGGCATGCTGACCGGCGACGCCTCCGTGAACTCGGACGCGCCCGTCATCTGCTGCACCGCCGAGGTCCTCGCGTCCATCGCGCTGCGCGACGGCGCGCAGGCCGACATCGGCCAGGTCGTGATGGACGAATTCCACTTCTACGCGGAGGGGGACCGCGGCTGGGCCTGGCAGATTCCGCTGCTCGAGCTGCCGCAGGCGCAGTTCATCCTGATGTCGGCGACGCTCGGCGACGTCTCCATGTTCGAGAAGGACCTCACGCGCCGCACCGGCAGGACCACGTCGGTGGTCCGCTCCGCCACGCGCCCCGTACCGCTCTCCTACGAGTACCGACTCACGCCGCTCACGGAGACGCTGACGGAGCTGCTGGAGACGAAGCAGGCGCCCGTCTACATCGTGCACTTCACGCAGGCGCAGGCCGTCGAGCGTGCGCAGGCGCTGATGAGCATCAACATGTGCACGCGCGCGGAGAAGGACCAGATCGCCGACCTGATCGGCAACTTCCGGTTCACCACCAAGTTCGGCCGCAGCCTGTCCCGTTACGTACGTCATGGCATCGGTGTGCACCACGCCGGCATGCTGCCGAAGTACCGCCGCCTCGTGGAAAAGCTCGCCCAGGCGGGCCTGTTGAAGGTCATCTGCGGCACCGACACCCTCGGCGTCGGCGTCAACGTCCCGATCCGCACCGTGCTGTTCACGGCCCTCACCAAGTACGACGGCACGCGCGTACGCACGTTGCGCGCGCGGGAGTTCCACCAGATCGCGGGCCGCGCCGGACGCGCGGGGTTCGACACGGCGGGCCTCGTGGTGGCGCAGGCGCCCGAGCACGTCATCGAGAACGAGAAGTCGCTCGCCAAGGCCGGGGACGACGCGAAGAAGCGTCGCAAGGTCGTCCGCAAGAAGGCCCCGGAGGGCTTTGTCGCCTGGTCGGAGAGCACCTTCGAGAAGCTCATCGGCTCCGACCCGGAGCCGCTCACCTCGCGCTTCCGTGTCACGCACACGATGCTCCTGTCGATCATCGCCCGTCCGGGCAACGCCTTCGACGCGATGCGGCACCTCCTGGAGGACAACCACGAGCCGCGCAGGGCGCAGCTGCGGCACATCCGCCGGGCCATCGCGATCTACCGCTCGCTCCTGGACGGCGGCATCGTCGAGAAGCTGGACACTCCGGATCCGACCGGCCGCATCGTGCGTCTGACCGTCGACCTGCAGCAGGACTTCGCGCTCAACCAGCCGCTGTCGACGTTCGCCCTCGCCTCCTTCGACCTGCTCGACAAGGAGTCCCCGTCGTACGCCCTCGACATGGTCTCCGTCGTGGAGTCCACGCTCGACGACCCGCGACAGATCCTGCACGCCCAGCAGAACAAGGCGCGCGGCGAGGCCGTGGCGCTGATGAAGGCGGACGGGGTCGAGTACGAGGACCGGATGGAGCGCCTCCAGGACATCTCGTACCCGAAGCCCCTGGAAGAGCTGCTCTTCCACGCCTACGACACGTACCGGCAGAGCCACCCGTGGGTCGGCGACCACCCGCTGTCGCCGAAGTCCGTGATCCGCGACATGTTCGAACGGGCCATGACCTTCACGGAGTTCACCTCCCACTACGAGCTCGCCCGCACCGAGGGCATCGTCCTGCGCTACCTGGCGAGCGCGTACAAGACGCTCGACCACACGGTGCCGGACGACCTGAAGTCGGAGGACCTGGAGGACCTGATCGCCTGGCTCGGCGAGATGGTGCGCCAGGTCGACTCCAGCCTGCTGGACGAGTGGGAGCAGCTCGCCAACCCGGGTGAGATGACCGCCGAGGAGGCCCAGGAGAAGGCCGACCAGGTCAAGCCGGTCACGGCGAACGCGCGCGCCTTCCGGGTCCTCGTCCGCAATGCCATGTTCCGCCGCGTCGAACTCGCAGCGCTCGACAACGTCGAGGAACTCGGCGAGCTGGACGGCGACTCGGGCTGGAACGCGGACGCCTGGGGCGACGCGATGGACAAGTACTGGGACGAGTACGAGGACCTCGGCACCGGACCCGACGCGCGCGGCCCCAAGCTGCTCATGATCGAGGAGGACCCGGAGCACGGGCTGTGGAAGGTGCGCCAGACCTTCGCGGACCCGAATGGCGACCACGACTGGGGCATCAGCGCCGAGGTCGACCTCGCGGCGTCCGACGCCGAGGGCCGTGCCGTCGTCCGGGTCACGGACGTCGGTCAGTTGTAAATCCAAGGACGGTCGGTCGGCAGCTGCCGACCGCGCCCCTGCGCCGGGCCCCTCCGGCCGCACACACGAGAGAGATCCACCCATGACGAATCCTGCGGAGCGGCTCGTCGACCTGCTCGACCTGGAGCAGATCGAGGTCAACATCTTCCGCGGACTCAGCCCGGACGAGTCCCTCCAGCGCGTCTTCGGCGGGCAGGTCGCGGGCCAGGCCCTGGTGGCGGCGGGACGCACCACCGAGGGCGACCGCCCCGTGCACTCGCTGCACGCGTACTTCATTCGCCCCGGCCGCCCCGGCGTGCCGATCGTGTACCAGGTCGAGCGGATGCGCGACGGGCGCTCGTTCACCACACGGCGCGTCACCGCCGTGCAGCAGGGCCGCACGATCTTCAATCTCACCGCCTCCTTCCACAAGCCCGAAGAGGGTGCCTTCGAGCACCAGTTGCCGCCGGCCCGGCAGGTGCCGGACCCGGATTCGCTGCCGACGATCGCCGACGAGGTGCGGGGCCATCTGGGCGCGCTGCCCGATGCCCTGGAGCGGATGGCCCGCCGGCAGCCCTTCGACATCCGCTACGTCGACCGGCTGCGCTGGTCGCCCGAGGACATCGAGGCGGCCGAGCCGCGCAGCGCGGTGTGGATGCGCGCCGTGGGCCCCCTCGGCGACGATCCGCTCGTGCACACGTGCGCGCTGACCTACGCGAGCGATATGACACTGCTCGACGCCGTGCGGCTGCCGGTCGAACCGCTGTGGGGTCCGCGCGGCTTCGACATGGCTTCGCTCGACCACGCCATGTGGTTCCACCGTCCTTTCCGTGCCGATGAGTGGTTCCTGTACGACCAGGAGTCGCCGATCGCGACGGGCGGCCGTGGCCTGGCCCGTGGCCGCATCTACGACACGGAGGGTCGCCTGCTGGTCTCCGTGGTCCAGGAGGGGCTGTTCCGCAAGCTCGAGGGCTGACCGAGCGCGAGGCCGGTGGCCCGCCCAGGGCGATCGAACAGGCGGCGGCCGCGCGGCGGCTCAGGCCCCTCTTCCGACGAGACGGGCCCACAGGCTCCGCGGCCGCGCCTCTGGAGGCTCCGCCACGGGCTCCGGCGGCGCCGCCTCGGGCTCCATGTGCCCGGCGGGCCGTGGTGCCGGGCGCCGCCTTCGGGCCTCCTCCAGATTGAGCAGCAGGATCCCGCGCAGCCAGCTGATCTCGTCCGGGTCGTCGGCGGTCAGGATGCGCTGGACGATCGCGGCGTTCGGCGACTCCGGTGCTCCGTACCAGAACTCGTCGGGCCGCAGTCGGAGCAGATGGGCCCGCTCGCAGGGGCTCGCGACGAGTTCCGCGAGCTGCGTCGGGTCCAGGAGCGTGGCGACGGCCGCCGCCCGTTCCCACGGGCCCTCGGCCTGCCCCAGGAGATATCCGGCGTGCCTGGCCCGCCAGTTCTTCGGCCGCAGATCCGCACCGGCCTGGAGCCTGGCGCGCACCCTGTCGGGCGCCCGCCCCGTCAGGAGCGGCCCGTTGACCTCGGCCGCCGCGAACTCCCGTAGTTCCTGGGCGAGGTACTGCCACACCACGGTGCGGTACCGGTTCACATAAAATTTCGCGGGCGTCAGCATCCCGGCGCGAGCCAGCCTGGTGAAGCGGGTCGAGGGGATGTTCATGAGGTCGGCGCCCTCCGCCGTGCCCACGACCCTGACCTGCTGGAGCAGCGTGTCAGGGAACCCCTCGGCCTCACGGATGCGGTCGATCTCCTCGCGCGGGACACGGCGTCGGCCGCCTCCCGGCGCCGGGACGGTCCGGATGCGGCCCAGCCGGACGGCGAGGTCGAACTCGCCGCGTTTCAGCCCCAGTTCCCGCGCCGCGCTGCTCTGGGGCCTGGTCATGATGTCGCCTTGCACGATGGTTCTCCCCCGTCTGCGAATCAGACGCGGTCACTCTCCGTGACCGCTCGAGAGAACCGTAGCCCGGATCACCCGGCGCCGTTCGAGCCTGTGGATAACCCTTCCGACACCTGGATCGCCGCAGGTCAGAGGTCTGCGAGCGGACCTCGCTCCGGATTTCGCACGTCGACGGTGAGATGCTCGCCGACCCGGTGCACCAGCAGCGTCATCTCGTACGCGACCTGCCCGATGTCGGCCTCGGCCGCGCTGAGCACGCACAGGCAGCTGCCCTCGCCCGCCGCGGTGACGAACAGCACCGCGTCGTCGAACTCGATCATCGTCTGGCGCACTCCGCCGGTGCCGAAGTACCTTCCGGATCCCTTGGCGAGGCTGTGCAGTCCGGACGAGACCGCGGCGAGGTGTTCGGCGTCCTCGCGGCGCAGGCCCGTGCTGGCCCCCGCCACCAGGCCGTCGTTGGACAGGACCAGAGCGTGCCGCACATGTTCGACGCGCTGCGTCAGGTCGTCCAGCAGCCAACCCAGTCCTTCGTACTGCTGCCCCATGGTCCCCTGTCCCCGCTTCCCTGTGGCGCCCCGCCCCGGAGGGGATCCGCTCCCCTGCCCGGAGGATCTCGCTCGCAAGCCTTCCCCACGGTGGGCATCCGGGCAAGGAGGATGGGCGCATGGCACACAAGATGACCGATGAGCAATGGAAGGCCTTCGTCTCCGAGGGCACTCACACCGCCAAGTTGTCCACCGTGCGGGCCGACGGCAGCCCGCACATCGCGCCTGTCTGGTTCGTTCTCGACGGCGACGACATCGTGTTCAACACCGGCAAGGACACGGTCAAGGGCCGCAACCTGGCCCGGGACGGGCGGGTGGCCCTCTGCATCGACGACGAGCGGCCCCCGTTCTCGTTCGTGTCGATCCAGGGCCGCGCCGAACTCAGCGAGGACTCGGACGAGTTGCTGGAATCGGCCACCAGGATCGGTGGCCGGTACATGGGCGCGGACCGCGCCGAGGAGTTCGGCCGGCGCAACGCGGTGCCGGGTGAGCTCGTCGTCCGCGTACGGGTCGAGAAGGTCGTGGCGCTGGGCGACATGGCCGGCTGAACCGGCCGTCCCCGAGCGTCAGCCCACGGAGTCGAGCAGCCGGGCGGAGTGCATGCGCCCGGCGTACTCGACCAGCCTGATCAGTACCTCCTTCCCCGAGTCACGGTCGCGCGCGTCGCACAGCACCACGGGGGTCCCGCGGTCGAGGTCCAGGGCCCGGGCCACTTCGTGCGCCCCGAAGGCCTTGCTGTCCGCGAAGCAGTTCACCGCCACGACGAACGGAATGTGCCGGTGCTCGAAGTAGTCCACGGCGGGGAAGCAGTCCTCGAGCCGCCGGGTGTCCGCGAGGACCACGGCGCCGAGCGAGCCCTGCGAGAGCTCGTCCCACAGGAACCAGAAGCGGTCCTGGCCCGGTGTGCCGAACAGGTAGAGCGACAGACCGGACCTGATGGTGATGCGGCCGAAGTCCATGGCGACGGTCGTGGTCGTCTTGCGTTCGACCGCCCCGGTGTCGTCCACGTGCTGGCCCAGTTCGCTCAGGCGTTCCTCGGTGCGCAGCGGCCTGATCTCACTGACCGCGCCGACCAGGGTGGTCTTGCCCACCCCGAATCCGCCCGCGACCAGTATCTTCAGGGCCAGGGCTGTGGTGGGTCCTTCGGCCGTGGTGTCAGAGTGCTCTGAGCCCATCGATGACTTCTCTCAGGATCTTCTCGTCAGGTAGCTGTGCGGGCGGCACCGGCCTGCTGACCTTCACGCAGGCCAGTTCGAGCAGGTCGCCGAGGAGCACGCGGACCACACCCACGGGTACGTCGGTGCCCGCGGCCAGTTCGGCGACCGTCTGGGTCTCCGTGCGACACAGCTCGATGATCGACCGGTGCTCGGGACCGAGCGCGGTGTCGTCGTGTACGCCGGGTGCCGCGGTGTCGAGCGACACCAGGGCGATCAGGTCGAAGTGCGCTCCCTGGGGCCCCGGCGCGGTCCGTCCACCGGTCATCGCGTAGGGGCGGACCAGGGGCCCAGCCTCTTGGTCGAACCACTGGCTGCCAGGGTCGTTGTCGTTCATGTCGCCGACCGTGCCCGTCAGCCCGCGGTGGGCGGCGGCCCGGCGGATCTCGGGGCCGTGTAGAGGTGTTCGCCGACCCTCTTGACCAGGCGCGCCATCTCGTAGGCGACGAGCCCGATATCGGCGTTGCCGGTGCTCAGGACAGCGAGACAGGAACCGTCGCCTGCGGCCGCCACGAAGAGGAATCCTTCATCCATCTCGACCATGGTCTGCCGCACCCCGCCCGTACCGAAGTGCCGTCCCGTGCCCTTGGCGAGGCTGTTGAAGCCGGATGCGACGGCCGAGAGATGTTCGGCGTCCTCCCTGCGCAGGCCGTTGGAGGAGCCGACGGCGAGACCGTCGTTCGAGAGGATCACGGCATGCCGCAGTTCGGGCACTCGAAGCACCAAGTCATCAAGGAGCCAGTCGAGTTCGCCGGAACCGTGGGCCGTCCCCGTGATGCTCGGTTCCTTGATCATGCGAGATCTCCTTCATGGGTGTCGGGGCCGGGCGGTCGGCCACCGCCTCTGGCCCAGCCGTCCCGGAAGGAGGCCATCCGGGCCCGGACCTGCTCGGGGGTGCGCTCGTCCGGTGCGGGCACGCGCGCGGGGGGCACCGGTTCGGTCGGCCGCTCACGCAGTTGGGGCGCGAGGCTGGCCTGGCGTACGCGGCGTGGGAGGCCGTCGGAGGGTGGGGCCGTGTCGTCCCCGGTGTGCTCGGGGTGTTCGGGGTGTGCGGGCTCCGGCGAAGTGCGCAGGCGCAGCGCGGTGACGCCCGGCGGGTGCCGGGGGCTCTCGGGCTCCGCCGAGGGAGCGAGCGCCGGGCGGGGCGCCGGCGCGGGGACGGAGTGGCTGTCGTTCATCGATCCCGCTTCGGGCTCGGGCACGCGCGCGTAGCGGCGCTCTTCCTTGGACAGTCGGTGCGCGTCATGGGCGCTCGGCCCGACCTCGCCGTCCTTGTGCAGCAAGGGAGTGGGCAGGAGGACGACGGCGGTGGTGCCCCCGTACGGGGACGTACGCAGGTGCACCTTGATGTCGTGGCGTTTGGCGAGCCTGCTGACCACGAAGAGGCCGAGCTGGTCGCTGTCGAACAGGTCGAGGGCCTCCGAGTGCCCGATGCGCTGGTTGGCCTCGGCGAGGCTCTCCTTGCCCATGCCGAGTCCGCGGTCCTCGATCTCGATCGCGTACCCGTTGCCGACGGGCTCGCCGCTGACGCGGACCTTGGTGTGCGGGGGCGAGAACTGGGCGGCGTTCTCGACGAGTTCGGCCACCAGGTGGGTGACGTCGGCGACGCCGCCGCCGGACACCTGGGCGGCGGAGAGGTGGCGCACCTCCACGCGCGCGTAGTCCTCGATCTCGGAGACCGCGGCCCGCACGACGTTCGTCAGCGGGACGGGCTGCCGCCAGGCGCGGCCCGGTGCGGCTCCGGAGAGGATGATCAGGCTCTCCGCGTGGCGGCGCATCCGTGTGGTGAGGTGATCGAGGCGGAACAGGTCACTGAGTTCGTTCGGGTCCTCGGCGCGACGCTCCATGCGGTCCAGGAGCCCGAGTTGACGGTGGACGAGGACCTGGCTGCGGCGGGCGAGGTTGACGAAGACCCCGGAGATGCCGCTGGCGAGTTCCGCGCGCTCCGCGGCGGCGTACAGGGCCGCGCGGTGCACCGTGGTGAGCGCCTCGGACACCTGGCCGGTCTCGTCCTCCGCGGGCGGGCCCTGGGGCGCTTCGGCCGCCACGTCGATCTCCTCGCCGGCCCGCAACCTGCGCATGGTGTCGGGCAGTTTGCGGCGGGCGATCTCCAACGCGGTGTTGCGCAGGCTGACCAGTTCGACGACGAGGCCGCGGCCGATGCGCACGGAGATCACCAGCGAGGCCGCCACGGCGACGAGCCCGAGCAGGACGGCCGCACCCGCCGGGGAGAGCAGCCCGCGGGTGAGCGGGTCCGCGCGGACCGCGGCGCCGCGTGCGGCGTCCGTCTCGATGGCGCGCAATCGGTCCTGCACGGTCGCGTACGCCGTGTTCCAGGAGTCGGCGGACGCGGCGGCGAGCGCCTTTTCCCCTGGCTCCGCGATGAGGGTACGGTCCTCGACGGCACGCACGTTGCCGTAGGCGGTGCCTGCCGCCAGGCGCTTCCAGGATGCTCGTTCGGGCCCGCGCAGGTCGCTCGCGGCCGTGCCGATCAGGTTCTCGCGGGTCCCCACCGCCCCGGTGAACAGCCGCAGCCGCTCGCCGTCCAGGGAACCGGCCAGGCGTGCGCCGACGAGCACCGCGTTCTCCCGGGCGAGCATCTCGCCGGAGCGGCCGAACTCCAGGAGCACGCGCGCGTCGGAGCCGAGTTCGGAGTCCTGGATGCCGGTGAGCGAGCCGCTGACCGCGAAGGCGCTGTCGACGGTCCTGGTGTACTGCCCGTACGCGTCGTCCCAGCCGGTGCGTCGCTCCTGTACGGCCTTGCGCACACTTCGCAGGTGCTCGACGTTCTTGACGAACGAGTCAAGTCGGCCCGCCACCGCGCGCGGGAGGTCCGCTCCGTCCGCGACCGTACCGTCCTTGCCGATGCGCAGGGCGGAGACGGCGCGGTCGGTGGTGGCTGCACGCCGGGTGAGGCCGTCGCGGCGGTCGGCGGTGGGTTCGGTGGCGTAGGAGACGGCTGCCGTGCGTTCGGCCTGCAAGGCGGCCACGGCCGCGCCCACGGGGGCGCGCACCGTCTCGTCGACCCGCTGCAACTGCCGCAGCCGCGCGACGTCCTGGGCGGTGCTCACAGTGGCGAAGGCCCACAGGGCGAGCAGCGAGACGACGGGCACCATCAGGAGGCAGACGATTTTCGCCCGGACCGTACGCGGCCGTAGATGCACGGCTCCCCCGCGCGCGGGGGACGCCCTGCGGGGCTCCGGCTCCACCAGGACGTCTTCGTCGGCGGGCAGCCCGGCGTGCGCACGCCGTCCGCGCGCGGGGGCCGAACTCTCGTGCTCGGGGCCGGAGCTGGGGGTTCTGCGGGGCGGGCGCATGGCCTCCTCGATCGGGGTCGGGGCACCTTCGCGCTGCTGGTGCCGGGCCGGTGTCCGGTGGTGTCGGTGCGGTCAGGGAGTCTGGTGCTCCAGCGGGCGCTGCGCCGACGTGGAGGCCTCCCTCTCGTCCGCGGTCGGGGACAGCGCGACGAACGCCGAGGTCAGGAAGAGGTAGGAGCCGAGCCCCACGGCCAGCGGGAAGATGAACTGCATCGCCGTGGCCCCGGCGAGCTCCGCCGTGGAGGGGGTCACCCGCACGCTCACCGCCATCATCCCGGTGTAGTGCATGCTGCTCACGGCGCCGCCCATGACGAGGGAGGCGACCGCGACGGCGCCCGGCGACTTGATGTTGAGGGCGGCCCACAGTGCGGCGGTCGCCGCGACGACGGCGATCACCACGGAGAGGGCCACCAGCAGCGGGTCGTAGCCGACCTGCCCGTGCAGGCGCAGGGCCGCCATCCCCAGGTAGTGCATGCTGGCCACGCCGACCCCCGTGGTGAGGCCGCCCAGGACCAGGGCGGGCCCGCGCTCGCGGTGATGGCCGACCGCGAAGACCCCGACGCCGACGACGGTCACCGCGACGACCAGGCTGAGGATGGTCAGCGGAACGTTGTAGCGGATCTCCGTGCCGGTGACGGTGAACCCGAGCATCGCCACGAAGTGCATGGTCCAGATGCCGGTGCCGATGGCGGAGGCCGCGGTGAGCAGCCAGTTGCGCCGTGCGCTCCCCGTGGTGTTCAGGGCGCGCACGGTGCAGCGCAGTCCGAGCGCGGCGCCGATGCAGGCCATCGCGTACGACAGCACGGGGGTAAGCCAGCCGAAGGCGGCGTGGTCCAGGTGTCCCATGAGTCAGGGACGGTATGCCGGTGGGGGCGTGCGGCAGGGGCGCAGTTCGAAAGGTTTTGGAATACGAAGGAGATACGGTTCGGAACGGTCGCTGGAAAGTCGAACATGCGCACCGCACGCGCATGCGATGTCTTCGACGAAGTCTTCGACGGAGAACGGGACCTTTCGATCCTGCGTCCCCCACTCGTGTCACAGCACGCGCCTGGGCGCCGCTGTCAGTGCGCTGCGCAATCATGGAGCGCATGAGCGATGACGCCACGCGTGTGCAGGAGTTCTTCACGGCCAGGGCCGCCGACTGGGACGTCCGATTCCCCGACGACGGCCCGGCCTACGCGTCCGCGGTGACCGCGATGGGGCTGCGTCCCGGCAGCCGTGTGCTCGACGCCGGATGCGGCACGGGGCGGGCACTGTCGCCGCTGCGCGCGGCCGTGGGGCCCTCCGGAGTGGTCCTGGGCGCCGACCTGACGGCGGCCATGCTGGAGCGGGCCGTGCGGGCGGGCAGGGACACCGAGGGGCGGTTGCTGCTCACGGACGTGGCCCGGCTGCCGCTGCGCACGGGCGTGCTGGACGCGGTGTTCGGGGCCGGGCTCATCTCGCACTTGCCGCATCCGTCCGAAAACCTGCGCGAGTTGGCGCGCGTGGTGCGTCCCGGCGGGCTGCTCGCGCTGTTCCACCCCATCGGCCGGGCCGCCCTCGCCGCCCGCCACGGCCGCGCGCTCACGCCTGACGACCTGCGCGCCGAGCCCAACCTGCGCCCGCTGCTCGCCGCCGCCGGCTGGCGCATGACCTCGTACGTCGACGAGGACGAGCGCTTCCTGGCGCTCGCGGTGCGGGAGGAGGGCTGAGCCTCACTGAGCTCACGTGGCCGCGCGCCACGATCAAGGACCTGGAAACCCGGGCCCGCTGAGCCCCACCGCGCGGGATCCGCTCCGTGGCCGGTTCTGTCACCATGGCCGCAACTGCGCGACACACGTTGGCGGTTACGGGCAGGGGGACGGTGGCGTCCATGATCGATCGAGTCCGCAAGGCGTGGAGGACGTGGCGCGAGGACGGCGGCACGCCGAGCAGGAGAGAGCGTGCGCACAATCTCTTCGAGGCGGCCGCCGCCTACGTGGTGGCGTGCGTCGAGGACGACCAGGAGCGTGCCGACGAGGCGGCGGGCTGGGTCGAGCCGAGCGCGCTGGCCTTCGGGGTCAACGAGCTCGCCTGCAGGGCCGTCATCGCCCTCGCGCGGGAACGCGACGAACCGCCACGAACCGTCGCCCGCACCCTCCTTGGGCTGCCGGCCGGTTGACCCACCACCCCACCCGCACCCCACCCGCGCGCGAGGCGCACATCATGAGCACGTGACGTCGACAATTCGTCCACGGCAGGGCTACAGGAGCCGAACTGCTGCCGACTTTCCTGGTCATCGACCATGGACCCCCCTGTACGGCGCCATCGGGCACTGGCTAAGGTCTCGCCGGTGGAACGAAGTTCAGGGGAGGCTGGCGTGGCCGGAGTGGACGAAGCAGCGGTCGAAGGGGACGACGCGCTGTACGTACTGACGGCGGTGTTGCTGACACCTGCGAAGTTTCCGAGCGTGCTCGGCGACGACTACCCGGAGGCCTGCGGGGCCCTGGGGCTCGCGCCGTTGGCCGAGGGATACGGCCTGGTGCTCGGCCAGGACGGGCAGGGCGCCCGCTGGACCGTCGTGGTCGACGACGTGTCGCTGGTCGCCGTGGCCATCGCGTCGTGGGACTGCGGCATGGAGTACGAGCTCTCACCCGACGAGGACAGCATGGTCGCCGCGCTGCCGGGCTGGCCGCTCGCGCTCGCCGTGGCCGCCCCGGGCGTCCCCGAGCCGCACGACCCCGATCCCGAGAGCGACCCCGAGTACACCGACACGCCGCCACTGACGCCGCCCGACACGGAGACGTGGGGCCCGGCCCAACGGCGCCTGGGAGCGGACGAGATAGCGCTCCAGTGGGCCGTGTGGCGGGAACAGCTCGACGACTCCCAGTTCGCCACGGAGGAGGACGCCGAGGCGCCTCAGGAGGGCGACACCGCGGAGGCCGGGCCGAGCGGTACGCACACGGGCATCCGGCGGGTCCTCTCGGAGGTGCGCGGGTACGTGGACGCGCCGCCGCCCCTGGGCCGCGTGCGCTCCGCGTTCGCCTCCGGCGACGCCCGGACGCTGCGCGCCGACGGGCCCGGCTGGTCGCTGGTCGCGCGGACCGACGACATCGCCTTCGTGCTCCTCGACGACGAACCGGGCGAAGTGCTGCCGGTGGGCCGCGGCCGGGAGCTGCCGAGCCTGCTCGAAGCACTCGACAAGATGGCCGTACGCCCCGCCTGAGTCCCAACCGGTGAACCGCAGGAGCCGCACGGGGCGTTCGCGCCCCGCGCGGCTCCTGCCGTCACGATGCCCCTCAGCGCCCCAGTTCCTTGCGCGAGACGCGGCGCAGCCGGCGCCGCTGCGAGGGGTCGAGCATCAGGTACGCGGCGGCGGGCGCACCCAGCACGATGAGCAGGGCCGCCCACCAGGGCAGCCAGATCAGCAGGATGATGCCGACCGCCACACCTCCCGCGGCGATCTTCGCGTTCTTCGACATGTGTGGCCTCCTTCGGGGCGGCCCGCCCTCGCCTGAGTGGAGCGGACCCGCCTCTGCTGTGAGAAACGGGCCCACATCGCCCGCAGTTCCGTCGAGTGACCCTGAGACATCCCTGATTCCGCCCCCCCTCACACGGCCGGGAGGCTGTCAGATGTCGGCCCGCAGCGGCTCTCCCACTTCATACATGTGGCGCAGCGCCTGGCGGTAGGAGTCGACAAGGCCTGTCTCCACGAAGGGGATGCCGAGCCCGCGGCAGTGGGCCTTCACCATGGGTTGGGCGAGACGCAGGTGGGGGCGGGGCATGCTCGGGAACAGGTGGTGCTCGATCTGGTAGTTGAGCCCGCCGAGGAACCAGTCGGTCAGCGCGCCGCCCTTGATGTTGCGCGAGGTGAGGACCTGGCGGCGCAGGTGGCCCCACTTGTCGCCGTCCGGGTCCGGCATCTCCATGCCCTTGTGGTTGGGCGCGAACGCCATACCGAGATGCAGCCCGAACAGGGCCTGATGGAGGGCCGCGAAGACGAGCGCGTGGCCGAGCGGCATGGTGGTGAGGAGCAGCGTGAGGTAGCCGGCCACGTGCGCGACCAGGAACGCGCCCTCCACGAGGCGTTCGCGGCGGCCCTGGCGGCGCAGGTCCTGGAATCCGGAGATCTTCAGGGCGATGCCCTCGAGCAGGGTGAGCGGGAAGAAGAGCCAGGCCTGGTGGCGGGTGAGCCAGCCGCGGAACCCCGCGCGCGTGGCGGCCTGCTTGCTGGTGAAGACGAGGACGTCGGCGGCGACGTCGGGGTCCTTCTCGATGTGGTTCGGGTTGGCGTGGTGCCGGTTGTGCTTGTCGTTCCACCAGGAGTAGCTCATACCGAGCAGCAGGTTGCCGTGGACCAGGCCGATCAGCCGGCTCACCGAGCGGTTCCCGGTGATCTGGGCGTGGCCCGCGTCGTGCCCGACGAAGGCGGTGCGTGCGCACAGCACCGCGAGGACCGGCGCGAGGACGAGCACCCACCACGAGCCGCCGAGAAGGGCCATGCCCGTGACGACGGCGCCGAGGCAGAGGGCGTTGACCACGATGGTGCGCACGTACCATCCGGTGCGCCGCTCCAGCAGTCCTTGCCCCTTGATGGCGCGCAGCAGTGGCGTGAACTCGCTTCCCCCTTCGGGGGAGGCCGGCCTGGTGGCGGGTTCCGGCAGGGTTCCGACGGCCGAGGGCATGACGGTCTCCGGTCTGTGGTGGGTGAGGTCGACGCGGCGGGCTACGCGTCGCCCGACCACTAGGAACCTATGGATCACGGACCTTGATCGGCCATGGCGCCACCACCCGAGTACCGCCTGGGTTCACCCCACCTAGAGAGGGGGGTAAGCCCCACCCTTAAGGGTTCAGTGACCCAGGTCACGACATATGGAGGCGCATCCGACTGATCCGGGGGTGTACCCTCGGCGCCTCCAGGGTGAGTAGTCAAGTTTGATGAATACGAGGACTTCGCCATCTCCGAGCACACCCACACCGCTCCGCCCACCCCGTCCGAGACCACCGAACTCGCGCGCTGCGGCGTCGTGTTCACCCCCGCCGACCCGGCCCGCACGTCGACCGTGGCCTTCTGGCGACCCGAAGGCGGCGAACCACCGCTGCCGGACGCGGGCACCCGCACCGAGCTGCGCCTCGCGCTGCCCGTCGAGGACGGCTTGGAGCCGGTGACCGTACCGGCCGTTGCCCTGCCCGTGCGCGCCGCGCTGCCGGTGCTCACCCGCGCGCGTGCCACCGCGGACGCCGACCCGACGGCGACCTTCTGGGGCACGGCCGGGCTCCTGGCGCTCCAACTCGTGGCCCGTGGACTGCTGTTGCCGGGGGTGAGCGCCGAGGGGCACGACGCCTGGCGCGCCGGTCCGCTGGGCGCCGACGACCTCGACCGGGTCAGGGAGCTGGCCGCCGCGATGCCGCCCGAGGCGCACGCCGTGCCGCTGGACGGGACCGAACCGCCGCGCCTGCACGCCCCGGAACGGCTGCTGCGCGCGTTCCTGGACGCGGTGGCCGACGCCCTGCCGCGCTCCCCCGCCGCCGCGCACGCCGCCGCTGGACCGGCGTTCGCGGCGCGGGAGCCGCAGCGGGTGCCCGAGTTGCGCCCCTGGGCGGGGGATGTCGCGGCGGGGCTCGACGCGGGCGTGCGGATCTCGCTGCGCGTAGAGGTCCCTGGTCTTGAACCGCCCGAACAGCTCGAACATCTCGAACACCTCGCGGACGACGAGCCCCGCGCCGCGTTCCACGCGGTGCTTCAACTGCACAGCGTCAGCGACCCCACTCTGGTCGCGGATGCGGCGCAGGTGTGGGCCGGGACCGGCACCTCGGGGCGGGCCTTCGGCGACCGCGCCCGTATGGACGCGTTGTTGGCGCTGCGCCGCGCCATGCGCGCGTGGCCACCGCTCGCGCCGTTGCTCTCCGCGACCGTGCCGGACGCCGTCGAACTGGCCGACGAGGAGGTCACGGAGCTGCTCGGAGAGGGTGCGCGGGCGCTGTCCGCGGCCGGCGTCGAGGTGCACTGGCCCAAGGAGCTGGCCCGCAAGCTGACGGCGCGTGCGGTGATCGGCCCGGCCGAGGGCGAGGGCGCCGACGGACTGACCTCCGGTGCCCCGTCCTTCCTGTCCGCCGACGCCCTACTGGCGTTCGACTGGCGGTTCGCCCTCGGCGACCAGGAGTTGAGCCGCGCGGAGCTGGACGTGCTCGCCGAGGCGAACCGTCCCGTCGTACGGCTGCGCGACCAGTGGGTGCTGATCGACCCCGCGGAGGCCCGCCGCGCCCGCTCCCACCAGGACCGCAAGGTCACGCCCGTCGATGCGCTGAGCGCCGTTCTCACGGGCTCGACGGAGGTCGAGGGCCGCCGGGTCGACGTGCGGCCGACGGGCTGGCTCACGGCCCTGCGGGACCGCCTCACCGACCCCGAGGGCATGACACCGGTCGGCCAACCGGCCGCGCTCGACGCCGTCTTGCGCGACTACCAGCTGCGCGGACTCAACTGGCTCGCCCACATGACCTCGCTGGGCCTCGGCGCCTGCCTCGCCGACGACATGGGTCTGGGCAAGACCATCACGCTGATCGCGCTGCACCTGCACCGCCAGGGCTCCCCGGAGAGCGCGGGACCGACGCTCGTGGTCTGCCCGACGTCCCTGATGGGCAACTGGCAGCGCGAGATCGAGAAGTTCGCGCCCGGCACCCCCGTACGCCGCTTCCACGGCGGGCGGCGCTCCCTGGAGAACCTCGCCGACGGCGAGTTCGTGCTCACCACCTACGGCACGATGCGCCTCGACGCCGCCCAACTCGGCACCGCTTCCTGGGGAATGCTCGTCGTCGACGAGGCGCAGCACGTGAAGAACCCCTACTCGGCGACGGCCAAGGAGCTGCGCACCATCGGCGCACGCGCGCGCGTGGCCCTCACCGGCACCCCGGTGGAGAACAACCTCTCCGAGCTGTGGGCCCTCCTCGACTGGACGACGCCCGGCCTCCTGGGCCGCCTCGGTACCTTCCGTACGCGCTACGCCCAGGCGATCGAGGGCGGCAAGGACCCGGCGGCCGCGGAGCGCCTGGCCAAGCTCGTGGGGCCCTTCCTGCTGCGTCGGCGCAAGTCGGATCCCGGCATCGCACCGGAGCTGCCGCCCAAGACCGAGACGGATCGCGCGGTGTCCCTCACCGCCGAACAGGCGGGCCTCTACGAGGCCGTGGTGCGGGAGACGCTCGCGGAGATCTCCGGGGCGGCCGGGTTCGAGCGGCGCGGCCTGATCGTCAAGCTCCTCACCGGCCTCAAGCAGATCTGCAACCACCCGGCGCAGTACCTCAAGGAGGCCAAGCCGCGCATCACCGGCCGCTCCGGGAAGCTGGAACTCCTCGACGAACTCCTGGACACGATCCTGGCCGAGGACGCGGGCGTGCTGGTCTTCACGCAGTACGTGCAGATGGCCCGCCTTCTGGAGCGGCATCTGGCGGCCCGTGGCGTCCCGGTGATGTTCCTCCACGGAGGCACCCCGGTCGCGGAGCGCGAGGCCATGGTGCGGCGCTTCCAGGAAGGCGAGGTCCCCGTATTCCTGCTCTCGTTGAAGGCCGCCGGCACGGGCCTCAACCTCACGCGCGCGGAGCACGTCGTGCACTACGACCGCTGGTGGAACCCGGCCGTGGAGGCGCAGGCCACCGACCGCGCGTACCGCATCGGACAGACCAGGCCGGTGCAGGTGCACCGACTGATCGCCGAGGGCACGATCGAGGACCGCATCGCGGAGATGCTGCTCCGTAAGCAGGAGTTGGCGGACGCGGTGCTCGGCTCCGGTGAGGCGGCGCTGACCGAACTCACCGACGCGGAACTGGCGGACCTGGTCGAGTTGCGAGGGGGCACCCGATGAGCCACATGGAAGACGACATGCGCACGTTCGCGGCGCTGCCGCCCGCGCGCGGCCGGGCCTTCGCCCAGACCTGGTGGGGGCAGGCCTGGTTGAAGGCCCTGGAGGACACCGCGCTCGACACCGCGCAACTGAAGGCGGGGCGCCGGCTCGCGCGCGCGGGAGCGGTGGGCGCGGTGTCGGTCCTGCCGGGTCGCATCACCGCGGTGGTGGAGGACCGCGGCGGCGCCACACACCGCTCGGACGTGCTGCTGCAGTGTCTGGACGAGGACGAGTGGGACGCCTTCCTTACGATGGCGGCCGCGCGGGCCGGGCACATCGCGGCGCTCCTGGACCGCGACATGCCGCCACATCTTGTGGAGGACGCCTCGGCCTCGGGTGTGGAACTCCTGCCGGGGATCGGCGACTTGGAGCCGCGCTGCGACTGCGACGCCTGGGACCACTGCGCACACACGTCGGCTCTGAGCTATCAGCTCGCCCGCCTGCTGGACCAGGATCCGTTCGTGCTGCTCCTGCTGCGCGGGCGCGGCGAGCGTGCGCTGCTCGACGAGCTCCAGGTGCGCAGCACCGTACGCGCCGAACCGGAAGCGCCGCGCGGGGACCGGGAGGCCGAGGGCGTGGACGCGGCCGAGGCGTACGCGTCGGCGATCGTGCTGCCGCCGCTGCCTGGTCCGCCGCCACTGCCGGACGAGCCCGGGCTGCCGCCTTCGCTCGACACGGAGACACCGCCACCCGCGGGAACGGACGTCGACGCGCTCGGCTTCCTCGGCGCGCAGGCGGCGGCCGAGGCGCACCGGCTGCTCGCGGACGCGCTGCCCCCGGGGCACGAACAGCGGGCCGCCCCACCGGAGATGACCGTGCGACAGGACGCCGTACGCCTGGCCTCCGCGTCGCCCGTGCAGCACATCCGGGCACGGCTCGCCGAGGTCGGCGGCCGCGACCGGGAGGGCCTGACGCTCGCCGTCCGCGCCTGGGAGTACGGGGGCGCCGCCGCGCTCGACGTGCTGGACGAGGAGTGGGCCCCGGACGCGGAAGGCCTGGCACGCGCGCGTGCCGTGCTCGACGCGGCCTGGGACGACGGCGAGCGCCCCGCGCTCAAGGCCGCCCGCGGCCGCTGGAGCACCGCCGACGGGCAGGCCCAACTGCGGCTCGGCCGGGACGGGCGCTGGTGGCCGTACCGCAAGCAGAGCGGCCGCTGGGCTCCCGCAGGTCCCGCGGCGTCCGACCCCGCCTCGGCACTGGCCGGCGCGCTCGGCTCCGCCGACGAGGACGGGTAGGCACCGCCACTCGCTCCCCGCACCGGGCCGCCTGACGGGCGTTCGCCGCCTGCAACCAGAGCCCCGCACGATGACGTCCGCGGTCACGGACGCCATCGTGCGGGGCTCTGGTCCTGGCTGCTGACAGGCCCGCTCAAGAGACCCGTTAGCGGATCGGCATGCCCGAGAGGGTGCGGGCGATGACCAGGCGCTGGATCTCGCTCGTGCCCTCGAAGATCGTGTAGATCGCGGCGTCGCGGTGCATGCGCTCCACGGGGTACTCGCGCGTGAAGCCGTTGCCGCCGAGGATCTGGACGGCCTGGGCGCTGACCTTCTTGGCGGTCTCGCTCGCGAACAGCTTGGACATGGAGCCCTCGGCGTTCTCGAACTTCTTGCCCGTGGACGCCATCCAGGAGGCACGCCACACCAGGAGGCGCGCGGCGTCGATCTGGGTGCGCATGTCGGCGAGCTGGAAGGCCACGCCCTGGTTGTCGATGATCGGGCGGCCGAACTGCTCACGCGTCTTCGCGTACTCCAGGGCCTCCTCGTAGGCGGCGCGGGCCGTGCCGACCGCCATGGCGCCGACGGCGGGGCGCGAGGCCTCGAAGGTGGCCATCGCGGCGTTCTTCACGCGCTCGCCGCCCTTCTTGGCCTTCTCGCGCGAGCGGGCGAGGCGCTCGTCGAGCTTGTCCTTGCCGCCGAGCAGGCAGGAGGCGGGCACCCGGACGTTCTCCAGGACGACCTCGGCGGTGTGCGAGGCGCGGATGCCGTGCTTCTTGAACTTCTGGCCCTGGGACAGGCCGGGGGTGTTCGGCGGCACGATGAAGGAGGCGTGCCCCTTGGAGCCGAGCTCCGCGTCCACGGAGGCGACGACCACGTGGACATTGGCGATGCCGCCGTTCGTCGCCCACGTCTTGGTGCCGTTGAGGACCCACTCGTCCTTGGCCTCGTCGTAGACGGCACGCGTGCGCATGGCGGCGACGTCGGAGCCCGCGTCGGGCTCGGAGGAGCAGAAGGCGGCCACCTTCACGTCGTTCACGTCGCCGTACATCTGCGGAATCCAGGTGCCGATCTGCTCCTCGGTACCGTTGGCGAGGACGCCGACCGCGGCGAGGCCCGTGCCGACGATGGACAGGCCGATGCCCGCGTCGCCCCAGAACAGCTCCTCCATGGCCATCGGGATGCCGAGGCCCGAGGGGTCGAAGAACTGCTGCGCGTAGAAGTCCAGGGAGTAGATTCCGAGCTTGGCCGCTTCCTGGATGACCGGCCAGGGGGTCTCCTCGCGCTCGTCCCACTCGGCGGCCGCGGGGCGGATCACATCGGCGGCGAAGCCGTGCAGCCAGTCACGGACTTCCTTCTGCTCGTCGCTGAGATCCATGGTGAACTCGGCCATAACCCCTCCAGGGCGCACGCAATACTGTGTTACTTAAGGTAACCCGAGTCTGTTACTGGCGAGTAGCTCATGTCAACCTCCGAGTACGCGTTCGATACCGGATGGCCGGTGGGTGTTACCTTTCGCGTGCGTCAGGCAATCGCACGGGGCGGGGAGATCTCATGGAGACCACACAGCGGACCGATCAGCGCGCGGACCAACAGTCCGCCGCCGAGCGTCGGCGGCGCGAGCTGCTGGAGGCCGCGGACCGCGTGGTGCTCCGGGACGGCCCCGGCGCCTCGATGAACGCGATCGCGGCGGAGGCCGGGATCACCAAGCCGATCCTGTACCGGCACTTCGGCGACAAGGGCGGCCTCTACGCCGCGCTCGCCACGCGCCACACGGACGCGCTGCTCGCCTCGCTGCGGGCCGCCCTGGACGCGCCCGCGGAGCGGCGCGAGCGCGTGGAGGCGACGCTCGACACCTACTTGGCGGCGATCGAGGCCCGCCCCCAGGTCTACCGCTTCCTGATGCATCCGTCGGAGGGCACCTCCGCCGAATCCGGGTTCGACGTCGGACGGCACTCGGCGCCGCTGCTGCGCCGCATGGGCGAGGAGCTGGCCGAGGTCATCGAGGAGCGCGTGGACCTCGGCCCCGGCAGCCAGCAGCTCGCGCGCGTCTGGGGGCACGGGATCGTCGGCATGATGCACGCCGCCGGCGACTGGTGGCTCGGTGACCGCCCGTGTGAGCGCGCCGAGTTGGTACGCGGCCTCGCCGACCTGCTGTGGGGGCGGCTCGCCGCGGCCGGCGACAAGGCGGGCGGCCCCGCGTTCTGACCGGGACGGCGCCGCCTCAGCGCCTCATGAGGCCCAGGGCGCCTTCGCCGCCTGGCGCAGCACCTTCCTGCGTCGCCACCCGGTGACCCGCTCCGTGTACGTACGCCCCTCCAAGTGGTCGCACTCGTGCTGGAGGCAGCGGGCGAACCAGCCCGTGCCGTGGATCACCACAGGTTCGCCGTCGACGTCGTACCCCTCCACGCGCGCGTGGTCGAAGCGGGGCGTGCCCGCCTCGAGGCCGGGGAGCGACAGGCAGCCCTCGGGGCCGCGGATCACCTCGCCGTCGGCCTCGACCAGGCGCGGGTTCACGACATGGCCGACATGGCGCACATCGTCGTCATCCTCACAGTCGAAGACGAAGACCCGCAGTCCCTTGCCGACCTGGTTCGCGGCGAGGCCCACACCCTGCGCCGCGTACATCGTGGCGAACATGTCCTCGACCAGGCGCGCGAGGGCCGGGCCGAAGTCCGTGACCTGCGCGCAGGGTTGGTGCAGCACGGATTCACCGAGCAGGGTCAGGGGTCGTACGCGCCCTGAGGCGCCCGGGATCGAGCCGTGTCGCATGCCGGTAAGGGTACGGTCCTGAGCGCACCACGAAGCGCTGGTGGTGCCGCTGTTCGGGCTTGTCAGAGGATCTCGATAGGCTGAGCCCATAAACGATGCCGGGGGCAGGCGCGGCGCCGTACGCAAGGAGGACCCAGGAAGATGGCAGGCAACTCGGAGCCGATGACTCCGCGCGCCAAGCTGGCCGTGACGGCCGGCCGGGCCGCGGCCGCGGTGTCGCGGGCGGCGGGCCGCGGCAGCGGATCAGTGATCGGCGGCAAGGTCGCGCTGCGGCTCGACCCCGAGCTGCTCGCGCGGGTCGCCCAGCACCTGGACGTGGTGCTCGTCTCGGCCACGAACGGCAAGACGACGACCACACGACTGCTCGCGGAGGCCCTGCGCGCCAGCGGCCCCGTCGTCTCGAACGCGCTGGGGGCGAACATGCCCGCGGGCATCACCTCCGCCCTGGCAGGCGGCGGCGATGCCAAGTACGGCGTGATCGAGGTCGACGAGAAGTACCTGGCCGGTGTCGCCCGCGACACCGACCCGAAGGCGATCGCGCTGCTCAACCTCTCGCGCGACCAGTTGGACCGCGCCGGTGAGACCCGCATGCTCGCCGAGAAGTGGCGCGAGGGCCTGTCCGGTTCGAAGGCCATCGTGATCGCGAACGCGGACGACCCCCTGATCGTCTGGGCCGCCTCCTCCTCGCCGAACGTGGTGTGGGTCGCGGCGGGCCAGGAGTGGAAGGACGACGCCTGGTCCTGCCCGGCGTGCGGCGGCGTGATGCAGCGCCCCGGTGACGACTGGTTCTGCGGCGAGTGCGGTTTCCGCCGCCCGATCGCGAGCTGGGCGCTCCAGGGCGACCACGTCATCGACCCGCACGGCTCCGCCTGGCCGATCAACCTCCAGCTGCCGGGCCGCGCCAACAAGGCGAACGCGGCGACGTCCGCGGCCGTGGCCGCCTGCTTCGGGGTGCCCCCGCAGGTCGCCCTGGAGCGCATGTACCAGGTGCAGGCGGTGGCGGGTCGCTATGACGTCGTGCAGTTCCAGGAGCGCGAACTGCGGCTGCTGCTCGCCAAGAACCCGGCCGGCTGGCTCGAAACGTTCACTCTGATCGACCCGCCGCCGGCCCCGGTGATCCTCTCGGTGAACGCGCGGGGCGCCGACGGCACCGACACCTCCTGGCTGTGGGACGTCGACTACACGCGCCTGGTCGGGCACCCGATCTGCGTGATCGGCGACCGTCGGCTCGACCTCGCGGTCCGGCTCGAGGTCGCGGGCCTGGACTTCCGGGTCTGCGACACGCTCGACGAGGCGGTGCAGATGTCGCCCCCGGGGCGGATCGAACTGATCGCCAACTACACCGCGTTCCAGGACGTCCGCCGCCTCGTGGGCAACTGACGAGCCCCACACCGAGCGCGAACAGCGAAGGATCATGAGCATGAGTGACAACAGCCTGCGTCTCGTGTGGGTCTACCCCGACCTCCTGAGCACCTACGGCGACCAGGGCAATGCCCTGGTGGTGGAGCGCCGCGCCCAGCAGCGCCGCCTCCAGGTCGAGCGCTACGACGTGCGCAGCGACCAGGCGGTGCCGACCTCCGGCGACATCTACCTCATCGGTGGCGGCGAGGACCGTCCGCAGCGTCTCGCGGCGGAGCGACTGCGCCGCGACGGCGGCCTCCAGCGCGCGGTGGCCAACGGCGCGATCGTCTTCTCCGTGTGCGCCGGCTACCAGATCCTCGGCCACGAGTTCGTGAACGACCTCGGTGAGCGCGAGCCCGGGCTCGGCCTGCTCGACGTCGTCTCGACGCGCGGTGAGGGCGAGCGCTGCGTCGGTGACGTACTGGGCGACATCGACCCGTCGTTGGGCCTGCCGGAGCTGACCGGCTTCGAGAACCACCAGGGCATCACGCAACTCGGCCCCACGGCGCGGGCCTTCGCCCGCACCCGGATCGGCAAGGGCAACGGCACGGGGGACGGCACCGAGGGCGCCTTCAACGACACCGTTTTCGGCACGTACATGCACGGGCCCGTCCTCGCGCGCAATCCGCAGATCGCCGACCTGCTGATCAAGCTGGCGCTCGACGTGAACGCGCTGCCGCCGGTGAACGACCACTGGTACGAGGAGCTCCGGGGCGAGCGGATCGCGGCGGCCACGACGCAGCCCGCCTGACCCCCTCGGGGCCCTGACCGAGGGCCCTTTAGGGCGCCCCCGCGCCCATGTGAGCAGGCCGGTCCACCAGTCGGACGCCCGGTGCGGACGGGCCCCCGGACGCCGATAAGGTACGGGGGTCCAGCCGGACGGCGTGGTCCGGCCATCGGCCCACGTTTGCAAAGGTAATCCGGGCTTATGCGTATTGGTGTCCTCACCTCCGGGGGCGACTGCCCCGGCCTGAACGCCGTGATCCGCTCGGTCGTGCACCGTGCCGTCGTCGATCACGGCGACGAGGTCATCGGCTTCCACGACGGGTGGAAGGGCCTGCTCGAGTGCGACTACCGCAAGCTGGACCTCGACGCGGTGGGCGGCATCCTCGCCCGCGGCGGCACCATCCTCGGCTCCTCCCGCGTACAGCCCGCGCAGCTGCGCGACGGCGTCGAGCGGGCCAAGGGACACGTCGCTGACCTGGGCCTGGACGCGATCATTCCGATCGGCGGCGAGGGCACCCTGAAGGCGGCCCGCCTCCTCTCGGACGGCGGCCTCCCGATCGTCGGCGTACCGAAGACGATCGACAACGACATCGCCGTCACCGACGTGACCTTCGGCTTCGACACGGCCGTCGGCGTCGCCACCGAGGCGCTCGACCGACTCAAGACCACCGCCGAATCGCACCAGCGCGTGCTGATCGTCGAGGTCATGGGGCGGCACACCGGCTGGATCGCGCTGCACTCCGGCATGGCCGCGGGCGCGCACGCCGTCGTCGTGCCGGAGCGGCCCTTCGACATCGACGAGCTGACCAAGAAGGTCGGCGAGCGGTTCGAGGCCGGCAAGAAGTTCGCCATCGTCGTCGTCGCCGAGGGCGCCAAGCCCCGGGTCGGCTCGATGGAGTACGACGAGGGCGGCAAGGACGTCTACGGCCACGAGCGCTTCGCGGGGATCGCACGGCAGCTCTCCATCGAGCTGGAGCAGCGCCTCGGCAAGGAGGCGCGCCCGGTCATCCTCGGCCATGTGCAGCGCGGCGGCACCCCCACCGCGTACGACCGCGTGCTCGCGACGCGGTTCGGCTGGCACGCCGTGGAGGCCGTGCACCGCGGCGAGTTCGGCAAGATGACCGCGCTGCGTGGCACCGACATCCTGATGGTGCCGCTGGCCGAGGCCGTGGAGACGCTGAAGACGGTGCCGGACGAGCGGTACGCCGAAGCCGAGTGCGTGCTCTGACCACACACCACCTCTGATCACACAGAACTGCCCCCGGCCGAAACATCGGCCGGGGGCAGTTCTACTCTGGGTGCGCACAATCCGTACGAAACGAGCAACAGGAGCCGGCGGATGGATCACAGCGGGCACGGCATGAACATGGATCTGCCGCCGTTCACGCTGGGGCGTGGCCTTGAATGGTCGGCCGACCCCTTTTTCCTCGTCGGCTGCCTGCTGGCGCTCGCCCTGTACGGGTGGGGTGTGGTGCGCCTGATGCGGCGCGGCGACGCGTGGCCGGTGTCCCGGACGATCTCGTTCGTCGTGGGCGTGCTCACCATCGGTCTGGTGATGTGCACGAAGCTCAACGACTACGGCATGGTCATGTTCAGCGTGCACATGGTGCAGCACATGGTCATCAGCATGCTGTCGCCGATCCTGCTCCTGATGGGTGCCCCGATCACGCTCGCGCTGCGGGCGCTGCCGGTGGCCGCGAAGCGCGGCAGCAAGGGGCCGCGCGAGCTGCTCCTGTGGCTGCTGCACAGCCGCTACATGCGGATCATCACGCACGCGGCCTTCACGATCCCGCTGTTCATCGCGAGCCTGTACGCGCTCTACTTCACGCCACTCTTCGACTTCCTCATGGGGTCCAAGGTCGGCCACCTCGCGATGATGGTGCACTTCCTCGCCGTGGGCCTGGTGTTCTTCTGGCCGATCATGGGCGTGGACCCGGGGCCGAACCGGCCCGGCTATGTGATGCGGATGCTGGAGCTGTTCGCGGGCATGCCGTTCCATGCCTTCTTCGGCATCGCGCTGATGATGGCGTCGACGACGATGGTCGGCACGTTCGAGAACCCGCCGGCCTCGCTGGGCATCGATCCGCTCGCCGACCAGACGGCGGCGGGCGGCATCGCCTGGGCGTTCAGCGAGGTGCCCTCGGTCCTGGTGCTGCTGGCCCTGCTCTTCCAGTGGAAGAAGTCGGACGACCGGCAGGCGCGCCGCAAGGACCGGGCCGCGGACCGGGACGGCGACAAGGAGCTGGCGGCGTACAACGCCTACCTGGCCTCCCTCAACGCGCGCGGTCAGTAGCACCATCACGCGCGTGGCAGTAGCGCCACTACCCCGTTACAGGTGAATATGGCCTCCTGGTCGCGGCTCGGACATGGTCCGGCTGCTGGGAGGAGGGTGTGATGCCCGGTTCCACGAAGACGATGGGTGCGTTCACCGTGGGCGGCCTGGTGGCCGTGACCGCCTACACGGTGGCGCTCGGCAGCAATGGGTGGCTCTGGTTCGGCTGGGTGGTGCTCGGTCTGCTCACCGTGGCGATGGTGGCCTCCCGCAGCAGCTGACGGCAGGCACCCGCGGGGGTCAGAAGCGGAAGACGTAGCCCGTCGACGCGTCCAGCTCGCAGGCGTTGCCGAAGGTCTTGTGCCAGGCGATCGCCTTGCCGCGGTACGTGCCGATGGCGGCGACCGTGACCGGGTCGTACTCCTTGGTGCAGATCTGCTGCTCGACCGGCAGCGCGTCCAGGTCGCCGTCCACGGCGTCGAGGGCCTCACAGGCCTCGGCGGCGTGCGGGTGGTGGCCCGAGGGCTGGGGCGCGCAGTTCAGGCGGACACCTCGGACCCAGGTGTTCTCGGAGCCGGAGACGGTGAGGAACAGGCCCCGCGACTGCTCGGGCCCGGCGGTCGCGGCGTGGGCGGCCGGGGCCGCCGCGGCCAGGGACAGGAGCGCGGCCGCGGCTACGTGGACGGAACGCATACGGAAAACCTCCGGTGCTGGGACGTCAGGGTGGGAACAGAGCACCCGCCGGGGCCGCCACCGCCAAGCGGACGCGCCGATCAGGCCCCGGACAGGGCCCGATCGGGCTCTCGCGCCGGCGCTTCCGATTGGTTACTGTGCGCAAACACGCGGCGGTACAAGCGGTCCAAGTGGTTTGTGGGGGAAGGCGATCGGGATGTTCTACCGGCTGCTCAAGTACGTGATCCTCGGGCCGCTTCTGCGGCTGCTCTTCCGGCCCCGGATCGAGGGTCTGGAGCACATACCGGAATCCGGCGCGGCGATCGTCGCGGGCAATCATCTGTCGTTCGCCGATCACTTCCTGATGCCCGCGATCATCAAGCGGCGGATCACGTTCCTGGCGAAGGCCGAGTACTTCACCGGGCCAGGACTCAGGGGCCGCCTCACCGCCGCGTTCTTCCGCAGCGCGGGCCAGATCCCGGTCGACCGCTCGGGCAAGGAGGCCGGGCAGGCCGCGATCCGCGAGGGCCTCGGGGTGCTGCGCCGCGGGGAGCTGCTCGGCATCTACCCGGAGGGCACGCGCTCGCACGACGGGCGCCTGTACAAGGGCAAGGTCGGCGTCGCCGCGATGGCGCTCAAGGCGCAGGCGCCGGTGGTCCCGTGCGCGATGATCGGCACGTTCGAGGCGCAGCCGCCCGGCCAGAAGATCCCGAAGATGCACCGGGTGACGATCCGGTTCGGCAAGCCGCTCGACTTCTCGCGCTACATCGGGATGGACGGCGAGAAGGCGATCCTGCGGGCGATCACCGACGAGATCATGTACGCGATCCTGGAGCTGTCCGGGCAGGAGTACGTCGACAAGTACGCGGCCCTCGTGAAGGCGGAGGCCGAGGAGGAGAAGGCCCGGAAGTTCCCGCGGCTGCCGCTGAGTTGACCTCCCCCGGGTTCCGCGCTCTGCGCTCTGCGCTGAGCAGATTCCGGGGTCCGGGCGGCCCCCGCCCACGTACGGTCCGGTCATGAAGAAGGCATTGGTGATCGGTGCGGCGGGGCAGATCGGGCGGCCCACGGTGCGGGCTCTCGCGGCGGACGGCTGGGAGGTGACGGCGGCCTCGCGCGGTGGCGGGCGGGACGCGAGCTGGTCGGGGGACGTACGGGCGGTGCGGCTCGACCGGGAGGACGGGGACGCGGTCGCGGCGCTCGTCGGGGACGGGGTCGACCTCGTCGTCGACCTCATCGCCTTCACGCCGGTCCACGGCCGGCAGCTCGCGGGCCTCGCCGACCGGATCGGTTCGGCGGTCGTGGTCTCCAGCGCGGCGGTGTACGAGGACGAGCGGGGGCGCGGCTTCCACACGCAGGGGGAGCCGGACGGCTGGCCGCACTATCCGGTGCCGATCCCGGAGACGTTGCGGACGGCGGGGCCCGGGGACGGATCCAGGGCGCGCAAGGTACGGATCGAGCAGGAACTGCTGGCTCTCGGTGACCGGCTGCCGACGACCGTGCTGCGGCCGTCCGCCGTGCACGGCCCGTACTGCCGCACGCCTCGGGAGCTCTACTTCGTCAAGCGGAACCTGGACGGTCGCCGTACGCGCGTTCTCGCGTACAACGGCGAGAGCCGCTTCCATCCGGCGAGCGTACGGAATCTGGCGGAGCTGGTGCGGCTCTCGGCGGCGCGGCCCGGATCCCGGGTCCTGAACGCGGCGGACCCCGACCATCCCTCGGTCGCCGGGATCGGCGCGATGATCGACGAGCTGATGGGCGTGGAGACCGGGACGGTGCTGGTCGACGGTCCTCCCCCGGCGCCGAACGTCGGGGACAGCCCGTGGTCGGTGCCGCGGCCCCTGATCCTCGACATGTCCGCCGCCGAGCGCGAGCTCGGGTACAAGCCGGTGACGACGTACGCCGACGCGCTCCCGGAGACGGTCGAGTGGCTGACCGCGCGGCTGCGGGAGCAGGACTGGGAGAGCGGCTTCCCGAAGATGGTCGCGTCGTACACGACCGGTCTCTTCGACTACGCGGCCGAGGACGCCTGGCTGGCGTCCTCGGCCGCGTAGACCACGACTAGACGGTCACGGCTTGGGGGTGGCGTGCGGCGCGCACGTCACGTCCTTGGCGTCGGTCTCGCCGGTGAGCAGGTAGCTGTCGACCCGGTTGTTGATGCAGGGGTTGGTCAGACCCGTGACACCGTGCGAGCCCGCGTCCTTCTCGGTGATCAGGCGGGAGCCCTTGAACCGCTTGTGCAGCTCGACGGCGCCCTCGTACGGGGTGGCGGCGTCACGCGTGGACTGCACGATGAGGACCGGCGGGAGGCCCTTGCCGGTCTTCACGTCCAGCGGCGTCTGCTGCTTGGTCTTCCACGTGGCGCACGGCAGGTTCATCCACGCGTTGGCCCACGTCATGAACGGGTACTGCTTGTGGAGCGCGGTGTTGTCCTTGTCCCACTTGGACCAGCTGGTGGGCCACTTGGCGTCGGCGCACTCGACGGCCGTGTAGACGGCGTTGCCGTTCTCCGCGGAGGCGTTGCCCGCGGTGTCCGACATGTCGGGGGCGGCGGCGTCGACCAGGGCCTGCGTGTCACCGGCGACGTACTTGCTCCACGTCTGGGCGACCGGCACCCACGAGGAGTCGTAGTACGGCGCGCTCTGGAAGAAGGCGATCAGTTCGGCCGGGCCGAGGACCCCGCCGATGGGGCTCTTCTTCGCGGCGGCGCGCAGCGTCTCCCACTGCTGCTGGACCTTGGCGCGGGTGTCGCCGAGGTGGAAGGTGGCGTCGTTCTTGGCGACCCAGTCCTGCCAGTCCTTCCAGCGGCCCTCGAAGGCGATGTCCTGGTTCAGGTTCGCCTCGTACCAGATGTTGCTCTTGGCCGGGTTGACGACGCTGTCGACGATCATGCGGCGGACGTGGCCCGGGAAGAGCGTGCCGTAGACGGCGCCCAGGTAGGTGCCGTAGGAGACGCCGAGGTAGTTGAGCTTCTTGTCGCCGAGCGCGGCACGGATGACGTCGAGGTCGCGCGCGGTGTTCGGCGTCGTCATCTGCGGCAGCATCTCGCCGCTCTTGTCGTAACAGCCGTCCGCGTACTCCTTGGCCAGCTTGCGCTGGGCCAGCTTGTCCGCCTCGCTGTCGGGGACCGGGTCGGCCTTGGGCGCCTTGACGTACTCCTGCGGGTCGACGCAGGAGATCGGCGCGGAGTGGCCGACGCCGCGCGGGTCGAAGCCGACGAAGTCGTAGGCCTTCGCCATCTTGGCGTAGATCGGGTTCTTGGTCGTCACGCGCGTCGGGAAGCGCATGCCGGAGCCGCCGGGGCCGCCCGGGTTGTAGACGAGGGAGCCCTGGCGCTCGCCCTTGGTGCCGGTGTTGCCGATCCGGTCCACGGCGAGCTTGATCTGCTTGCCGTGCGGCTTCGTGTAGTCGAGCGGCACGCTGACCCAGCCGCACTGGATGGGCTTGGCGATGCCCCAGTCCGCGGGGCAGTCCTTCCAGTCGATGCCGGCCTTCGCGGCCTTGGCGGCGGCGAGGGCCGCACCGCGCGCCTGGAGGTCGGCGGTGCTGCTGCCGGACCTGGGGGCGTCGGCCTGGGCGGCGGGGGCGCTGACCGCGCCCGCTATCAGCGCGGCCGCGGCGAACGCGCCCGCTGAGCCGATCACCGCCTTCCGGCTGCCGCGCGCTGTCTGTCTGGTCCGTCTCAAGTGGGGCCTCCCGCACATCGATTCGATCCGTACGTCGATCGTGTTGCTGATCGGTACGCGGATCCTGACGCGTGCAGTGCCCCTGACAACAGAGACAGCGGGCGTTCTTTACCAATCCGATAAACGGTATGACCCGCCCGGTGAGCGGTTCAGGCCAGTCGGGCGAGCGCCTCGTCGAGCATCCGGCGCAGCCGCAGGGCGTCCGGCGCGACCGCCGTGACCAGCACGGCGGGGCCCGCGAGGGGCGTGAGCGCGGCGGTTCCTGCCTCGTCGAGAAGCGCGGCGGACGGCTTGTCCGTCTCGAACTCCGGGCGTACGACGACGAGTTGGCCGAGGGCCCGGTGGCCGGCGAGGACGGCGGGACCGTCCCAGCCGCCGGGCGCGCCCGGGCCGCAGGCCAGCTCCTGGTCGAGCAGCGGACGCCCGGCCCGGTACACGGTGAGCCGGCTGGTGAGCCGACCTGGCTCCTCCGCCACACGCCCGAGCACCTGCTCCTCGCGCAGCACGAGCCGCGCGCCCGGAGCCAGTTCGGCGCGCGTGGTCACCCGCAGATCGCTCCCGCCCGCCGAGATCAACTGCTCCGGAAGCCAGTCGAGGCGGGCCCCGTCCGCGACGTCGAGCCGTACGTCGTAGCGGGCCTCGTCCTTGGCCTGCCCCGGCAGGGCGATGGTCGCGGCGATGGAGCCCACGTGCAGATGGGCGCCCTCGTCGGCGCGCGCCTGCACGGTGAGGTGGTCGCCGCCGAGCGGGCCGCTCATGGCGCCGACGAGCATGACGCGGGCCTCACCGGCGCTCGCGCCGCGCGTGCGGCGCAGCGCGAACGAGCCCTCGCCCTCCAGGACGGGCAGCGCGGTCCCGCCCCGCACGTCGCCGCGCGCGACGATCCGGGCGGTGGACCTGACCCCCGCGCTCACGCGGTCCACGCGGCGAGCTGCGCCCGCGCCCAGGTCGCGACGTCCCCGACGCCGACCTCGGAGCGCAGGGACTGCAGCACGACGGGGAGTTCGGCCCGCGCCTCCTTGGCGTCGGCCTCCATCCGCGCCAGGTCGGAGCCGACGTACGGGGCGAGGTCGGTCTTGTTGATGACGAGCAGGTCGGCGGTGGTGACGCCGGGGCCGCCCTTGCGCGGGATGTCGTCGCCGCCCGCGACGTCGATCACGAAGATCTGCGCGTCGATGAGGCCCTTGGAGAAGGTGGCGGTGAGGTTGTCGCCACCGGACTCGATGAGGATCAGGTCGAGCGGGCCGACCTCGTCCTCCAGGTCCTCGACGGCCTCCAGGTTCGCGGAGATGTCGTCCCGGATCGCGGTGTGCGGGCAGGCGCCGGTCTCCACGGCGGTGATCCGCTCGGGCGGCAGCACGGCCTCACGCAGCAGGAAGGCGGCGTCCTCGCGCGTGTAGATGTCGTTCGTGACGACGGCGAGCGAGAGCTCCTCGCGCAGCGCGCGGCAGAGCGCGGCGACGGTGGCGGTCTTGCCCGAGCCGACGGGCCCACCGAGCCCGATGCGCAGCGCCCGCCGGGTGCCGTCGGGCCGACGGGCGTCGGCGGATACGGCGGAGGCTTCGTCGTGGGTGTGTCCGAGGTGCATGAAGATCACGACTCCAAAGAGATGATTCACCGTTCCGGCCGGCATAGCCACCAGCCGTGGTCGACTGGCGTCACCAGCCCGTCCGGCGATTGAGGACAAGGGGGTCCGGGGGCGAAGCCCCCCGGGGTGCGGCGGGCCGACGTCACCTAAGAGGCGAACAACCGCACGGGCCAGGCCGCATGCGCCTCGGCCCCGATCTCAAGCAGCGGCGCCGACCCGGCGGGCAACGCGTCGACCCCGAGATCGACCGCCCGCCGCGCCGCTTCCACGGCGTCCGCGACCACCCGGTCGACCTCCGGCGCGAGCCGCGCGAGCACCCCGGTCGCGTCGAACGGATCGAGGCTCAGCAACCGCACCACGGCGGTCGCGGCCCCACCCACCCCTTCGTACGCGGAGCAGTACGCGGCGTCCTCGGCCCCGAGCCCGGCCGCCCTCGCGGCGAGCCCGAGCACGACGGGCTGATGCGCCCCCTTGGGGAACCGCCGTGCCAGGGCGTCGAGTTCGGGATGCGGCCAGGTGGCGCGGGCGGCCCGCATCATCTGCCGCCCGAGCTTGCGCGCGACGACCCGCAGCGCGACCGACGGCGTACGCGCGTCGGCGGCCTCGTCGAGCACGACGGGGTCGATGCCGAGCGCCGCCGCCGCGGCGAGGGCGGCGGTCACGGCGCCGCTGGTGTGCAGACGGCCCCGGCAGAACGCCTCCAGGCTCGCCGCGTCGGTGATGCGTCCCGCCTTGACGGCGGCCTCCGCCCCGCCGGAGTGGGCATGCCCTCCGGCGGGGAAGCGGCCGTCGGCCAGGATGAGCAGCGCGGCGCGCGTCATGATGTACGCACCCGGCCCGTACGAGTCCGCATCAGAACAGGAAGTACCGCTGCGCGAGCGGCAGTTCGGCGGCGGGTGCGGGCTCGACGAGCTCACCGTCGATGGTCACGGCGAACGAGTCGGGGGCGACCTCGACGCGCGGCATGGCGTCGTTGTTGACCATGTCGACCTTGCCGCGGCCACGCGTCGAGCGGATCGGCACGAACGACCGTCCGAGCCCGAGCCGCTCCGGCAGCCCGTCCTCGATCGCCCACTCGCTGGTGAAGTTGACCGAGTTGGCCTGGGGGGCCTTGCCGTACGCGCCGTACATCGGGCGCGGCAGCACCGGCTGCGGCGTGGGGATGGACGCGTTGGCGTCGCCCATCTGCGCGTACGCGATCTGTCCGCCCTTGACGACGAGCTGCGGCTTCACTCCGAAGAACTTCGGGTCCCAGAGCACCAGGTCGGCGAGCTTGCCGGTCTCGACGGAGCCGACCTCGTGCTCGATGCCCTGCGAAACGGCCGGGTTGATCGTGTACTTGGCGACGTAGCGGCGGGCGCGCGCGTTGTCGGCGCGGGTGTCGCCGGGCAGGAAGCCGCGGCGGCGCTTCATCACGTGCGCGGTCTGCCAGGTCCGCATGATGACCTCGCCGACGCGGCCCATGGCCTGCGAGTCCGAGGACATGATCGAGATGGCGCCGAGGTCGTGCAGGATGTCCTCGGCCGCGATGGTGGTGGGCCGGATGCGGGACTCGGCGAAGGCCAGGTCCTCGGGCACCGCCGGGTTGAGGTGGTGGCAGACCATCAGCATGTCGAGGTGTTCCTCGACGGTGTTGACGGTGTGCGGCCGGGTCGGGTTGGTCGAGCTCGGCAGCATGTTGGGCAGCGACACCGCGGTGATCATGTCGGGCGCGTGCCCGCCGCCCGCGCCCTCGACGTGGAAGGCGTGCAGCGTGCGCCCGGCGACCGCGTCGAAGGTGTCCTGGACGAAGCCGGCCTCGTTCAAGGTGTCGGAGTGGACGGCGAGTTGGACGCCGGACTCCTCACAGATGTCGAGGCAGGCGTCGATCACGGCCGGGGTCGCGCCCCAGTCCTCGTGGATCTTGAAGCCGATGGCGCCGCCGCGCAGCTGGGCGCGCATGGACTCCTTCGACATGGTGTTGCCCTTGCCGAGGAAGCCGATGTTGACCGGGCTGTTCTCCATCGCCGCGAACATCCGGGCGAGGTGCCAGGAGCCGGGGGTGATGGTGGTCGCCTTGGAGCCCTCCGCGGGGCCCGTGCCGCCGCCGACCAGCGTGGTGACGCCCGAGGCGAGGGCCTCGTCGAACTGGGTCGGCGAGATGAAGTGGATGTGGGTGTCGATGCCGCCGGCGGTGACGATCTTGCCGTTGCCCGCGATGACTTCGGTGTCCGGACCGATGACGAGGTCGGGGTGGACGCCGTCCATGGTGTCCGGGTTGCCGGACTTGCCGATCGCCGTGATGCGGCCGTCGCGGATGCCGATGTCGGCCTTGACGACGCCCCAGTGGTCGATGATCACGGCGCCGGTGATGACCGTGTCCGGGGTGCCGTCGGCGCGGGTGGCGCGCGACTGACCCATGGACTCGCGGATGACCTTGCCGCCGCCGAAGACCGACTCCTCGCCGGAGAGGCCGGGCCCGCCGGAGCGGTCCTCCTCGATCTCGACGAGCAGGTCGGTGTCGGCGAGGCGGATGCGGTCGCCCACGGTAGGGCCGAACAGGTCGGCATAGGCCGCACGGGACAACTCAGGCATCGAGGGCACCTCCGGTCTCGCCGCGCAGGCCGGTGACGATGCGATTGCCTGCGATGGCTACGAGTTCGACGTCGACGGGAATGCCGGGCTCGAAGCGTACGGCGGTGCCCGCGGCGATGTTGAGCCGCTTGCCGCGGGCGGCGGCGCGGTCGAAGTCGAGGCCGGGGTTGGCCTCGTAGAAGTGGTAGTGGGAACCCACCTGGATGGGGCGGTCGGCGGCGTTGAGCACCGTCATACGCAGGACGTCGCGGCCCTCGTTGTATACGACCGGTTCGTCGGCGAAGAGTATTTCTCCGGGAATCATGACTGCCGCTCCCCCGTCAGACGATCGGCTCGTGGACGGTGACGAGCTTGGTGCCGTCCGGGAACGTCGCCTCGACCTGCACGTCGTGGATCATCTCCGGGATGCCGTCCATGACGTCGTCGCGGGTGAGCAACTTGCGGCCGGATGCCATGAGTTCGGCGACGGTGCGCCCGTCCCGGGCGCCTTCGAGAATGTGCGAGGTGATCAGCGCGACCGCCTCGGGGTGATTCAGTTTGAGACCCCGGGCCCGACGCTTCTCGGCGACGTCGGATGCCACATGGATGAGCAGTCTCTCCTGCTCGTGCGGGGTCAGTTGCACGAATCCACCTCACAGTCCTTCATGCCGGACCGTGCGGGCCCGGCTGCCGCGGCCACCGCGACGGGTCTAGATGTAACACACAACAAAGGTGCACATCCGTGCGGACCCTGCCCCGAAAAGCGGCCGATGACCTGGGACTGGAGGGTAATTGAGCGGAGTTTCAACGGCGTTAACCGACGCTTGACCGTCTTATTGCTGAACGCCGACCGCGCTACCTCATCTCGGGGCCGCGGTGCTCGGCGGCAATACCGAACCTTTGCTGTTCGCCGGGAGCGGACGTCAGGGTGCCAATTCGTGACACAGACGTGATCACCGGTTCATCCACGGCATCTCCGGCGGACTCCCCCATCGCCTCGAGTCGCTCCAGGTCGGCGGCCGAGACCAGGGCGACGAGCGGCTTCCCGTGCCGGGTGACGACCACGCGCTCACTGCCGTACACGACGCGGTTGATCAGGTCGGCGAGCTCAGCCCTGGCTTGCGTCACCGGAATCTCGTAGGCCATGCTCACCATCGTACGTCATGTACGTCCTGTACATTTTTACCGAACCAGGTAGTGAAGCCAGGTAGTGAAGCCAGTCCCTGAAGCAGCGCCTTGAGGAGGCACCATGACCCGTCCGTCCGGCCGCTATGTCCTGCCCGAGTTCACCGAGCGCACCAGTTCGGGGAGCCGCACCCTCGACCCGTACTCGAAGCTCCTGGAAGAGCGCATCGTCTTCCTCGGGACGCCGATCGACGACATCTCGGCGAACGATGTGATGGCGCAGTTCATGCACCTCGAGTACCTGGCGCCCGACCGGGACATCGCCCTGTACATCAACTCCCCGGGCGGCTCGTTCAGCGCGATGACCGCGCTCTACGACACGATGCAGTTCGTCAGCTGCGACGTGGCGACGACCTGTCTGGGGCAGTGCTCGTCCGTCGCCGCCGTGCTGCTCGCGGCGGGGGCGCCGGGGAAGCGGATGACGCTGCCCGGCGCGCGCGTGGTGATCGACCAGCCCTCGCTGCCCGAGCCCGCCCAGGGACAGCCGAGCGACCTGGAGATCTACGCGAGCGAACTCACGCGCATGCGCGACCAGTTGGAGGAACTGCTCGCCCAGCACAGTGGGCGCTCCAAGGAACAGGTCGGTGCCGACATCGAGCGGGACACCGTACTGACGGCGCAACAGGCCCTCGAATACGGCCTGGTGGACCACGTCGTGGAGAACCGGACCGCCACTCCGTACTCCCCCGGCGCGAGGTGATCGGCCGATGTATCCGCCCGAACTTCCGCCGCTGCCCGCGATGACCCGCGCCGAGTGCGAGCTCGTGGACCGCTATCTGGAGGTGGTCGACCTCATCGCGCGGATCAACCCGGCCCGGGGCGACGACACCTACAGCGGGCTGCGCGCGGCACAGGCACTGGTGAGCCGGGCGACGGAACTGCGGGACGCGCTGAACCTGATGCACCAGAGGGGCGAGAGCCGGGTGCACGCCGGCACGCTGGCACGGGCACTGCGCGTTCTGGACGGCGAGCGGCGCACCCAGCGGGTCACTTTGCCATCAGAACCGGTCAGTTGAAGTCAGGGACCGCTCACCGTTCATCCCGAACCGCCACGCCGCGATCCAAACGACCCGGATGGGGTCCCCCGTACGGCCTAACCTCCGGTACGCCAATGAGCCCGGCAAAGTTGCGCCCGAGCCGTAGGCCGCTGCCGGAATCCGGCGTTCCGTCGCTGGTGCGGGGCTCGTCGGGTGTCGGCGGTCGGGGGCGAAAGCCGCACCGTCCACCCGAACGGGTCAAGCGTGACGAGCCTCACTTACCGCCGGTTCAACTCGGTTTTCGCCTCCGCAGTGCGTGAAGATCCGTTGCGACGACAAGCCCCCGCCACCGCGGCGGGGCGGTCCGCACGGACGCCGAGTCCTGCCGCCGTGCGGATGCCAGGTCGACAGGAGTGCATCGGCAGGAGTGGAGGACCCGAGCACGACGGGCCCCCGCCGCGCCTCGTCAGAGGCCGCGCCGGACGGTCCTTGGGGTGAAGCCGCAGCATGCGGCCGGGCAACTTCGCCGGCCCGAACCCGACAGGTCATCCTTCACAGGCGCCAGCTGACGAAGGGTTGCGCATGACTGCGCTGAATCGTGTTCCGTCGCTGCTGACCCGGGCGGGTACCGCTTCCGCCCTCTGCATCGCCGTCGCCGGCGCGGGACTCATGGTCCCGGGCGCCGCTTCCGAGGCATCAGCGGCCACGGCATCCGTCAAGGCACTGCACGTCGCCGCGTCCAAGAAGGGTGCACCGTACAAGTGGGGCGCCACCGGGCCGCACCGGTTCGACTGCTCGGGCCTCACGCTCTACTCGTTCAAGCGCGCGGGCAAGAAGCTGCCGCGCACGGCGGCCCAGCAGTACAACAGGACCCGGCATGTCTCCAGGTCCCATCGCACACGCGGTGACCTGGTGTTCTTCCGCTCCGGCAGGAGCATCTACCACGTCGGCATCTACGCCGGTAAGGGCCGCATCTGGCACTCCCCGAAGACCGGTTCCGTGGTGCGTCTCGAGCGGATCTGGACGAACAGCGTGCTGTACGGCCGGGTGCGGTGAGCCGCAGCGCTCGCGCTTGAGCATGCCGCGAGCGGATACTCGGAGGAGATGAACGAGCGCAACGAGACGCCGTTGGAACGCGCCGATCGGAACTTCGGAGAACTCCTTCAGGAGCTCCGGGTCACCCAGACCGGCGTGCAGTTCCTCTTCGCGTTCTTGTTGACCCTGGCGTTCACGCCGCGCTTCCCGTCGCTCGACACGGTTCAACGAGCCACGTATGTCACGACGTTGCTCCTGACGGTCATCGCGGCCGCGCTGTTCACGGCGCCGGCCGCGGTGCACCGGATGTTGTTCCAACTGGGCGCGAAGCGGCTGATCGTACGGGTGTCCTCGCGGCTCGCCGCGTACGGGATGGCGGCGCTGGTGCTGGCGCTGACCGGGTCCGTGCTGCTCGTGGTCGATGTGACGGTCGGCAGGGGCGGCGGGATCGCGGCGGGCGCGGGGGCGTTCTGCGTCCTCACGGGCCTGTGGGGGCTGCTGCCGTGGCTGCTGCGGCGAGCGGTCAGCAGGCGGGACGACTGACCGGGACCACCCAGGGCAGCGTGATCAACACCGTCTTGCCGCCCTCGGGGGTCGGCCGCACCGTCAGCGTGCCGCCGTACTCCGCGGTGAGGCAGCGGATGATGACCATGCCCCGGCCGTTGTCCTGCTGGACCGCGGCCGGCAGCCGCTTGGGGTAGCGGGGGTGACTGTCGGTGACGCCGATGCGCAGCCGTTCGTCGCGCTCCAGCTCCATGTCGACGGTGAACGTGGGTGACTGCCCGAGGGTGTGCTGCACCGCGTTCGTCGCGAGTTCGGACACGATCAGGCGGACGGTGTCCGCCTCGTCGCTCCCCGGCGCCATCCCCCACTCCGTGAGAACGGAGGCGACATACCTGCGGGCGGCCGAGACCGAGGCGGGATCGCTCGGCAGCGTGACGGATGCTTCCTGGTGGTCTGCCATGGCGACGTGTCCCTTTCCCGCCGAGGTGGCTCGTCCGGCCTCACGGATCGCTCGCGCGGGGCCCCCGGCAACTGCTTCGCGCCAGATTGCCACTTGGACGTACCACCGTGGTGCCGATCCCCCAAGATATGCATATATCTGTCGCTCGATGCGGTGAACTCTGCCACGGTGGACCGTATTTGGGCCGAGGTGCGCTCCGTCCTCTACCGTCGGCTCAGACACGCGCCCCGTGCGGGCCGGGAGCGAGTCCGGCCGGGTGGCGCGAGGAGCCCGAGGAGTCCTCCATGAAATACGGTCCCGCGGTACGCCGCCGCAAGCTCGGAGCCGAATTGCGGACGCTGCGCGTCCAGGCCGGCCTCACGAGCGGGGAGACGGCCCGGCTCGTCGGCTGGCACCAGTCGAAGGTCAGCAGGATCGAGACAGGGCGCAGCGGCGTGAAGCCTTCGGACGTGCTGCGGCTGCTCGACGCCTTCGAGGCCCGCGATCCCCGCCTGCGCGAACTGGTGATCGCGTTGGCCGGAGGGGACGAGGCGGGCGGGCACCACTGGTGGCACGCGTACCGGGGTCTGCTGCCGCCCGCGTACCGCGACTTCATCAGCCTGGAGTCCCAGGCGTGTCGCATCAGGACCCTGGAGACGAGCGTCGTACCGGGACTCCTGCAGACACCCGAGTACGCGCACGCGGTGACACGTTCGGTATTGAACGGGGCGTCGGACCAGCACATCGACGCGCTGGTGGAGGTGCGGCTCGCGCGTCAGGACGTGCTGCGCGCCGAGCCGCCGCTGCGGCTCACCGCCGTGCTCGACGAGGCCGTGCTGCGCAGGGAGGTGGGCGGGAGCGGAGTGCTGCGGCGGCAGTTGGCACATCTGGCCGAGGCGGCATCAATGCCGCATGTCCGGATCCATGTGCTTCCGTTCTCGACGGGTGGCCATATCGGCTTGACTGGACCTTTCGTTGTGTTCTCATTTCCGAACACATCTGATCTGGATGTGGTTGTTCTCGACCATTTGACGAGTAGCCTCTACCTCGAACGGAAAGAAGACCTCAAGGCGTACACAGACGCCTTCGACGCTCTTCTGCTCCACGCCAGGTCACCCGAGGATTCACTGGAATTCATCGCAGAGATTGCCGGGTAAGCGAGGACGCCGACACCTCGTCGTGCGCCGGCACCGCGTGAGGAGGCACCATGGCCATTGCCCGCAGTACGTCGCTGAGCGGCGTCCGATGGCGGCGCAGCAGCCGCAGCACCGGCGCCAACAACTGTGTGGAAACAGCCCCGTTGAGGACGAGCGCGATGGGCGGCCTGCTGGCCGTCCGCGACTCCAAGCGCACCACAGGGCCCGCGCTCCTGTTCACGTCCGCGACATGGCGGGCGTTCGTCAACTCCCTGCGGTAGACGCACCGTTGGGAGCGGTGCGGCTGATCACCCGGACGGCCCCGGCGACCTCGGTCTCCGTGAGGTCGGCGCGGGCGGTCAGCCGCAGCCGCGCGATCCCGTCGGGAACGGAAGGCGGCCGGAAGCACCCCACCGAGAGACCCGCGTCCCGGCAGTCCGCCGCCCAGCGGACCGCCGCATCGGGCGAGGGAGCACGCACGGAGACGACCGCGGCGTCGGGACGGACAGCCAACAAGCCGTCCTTCAGCAGTAGTTGATGCAGGGACGTCGCCACGTCCCGTGCGCGCGCCGCGCGTTCGGGCTCGCGGCGCAACAGCCGCAGCGCCGCGAGGGCCGAGCCGCACGCGGCAGGGGCGAGACCCGTGTCGAAGATGAAGGTGCGGGCCGCGTTGACGAGATGGTCGATGACATGGGCCGGGCCGAGCACCGCGCCGCCCTGACTGCCGAGCGACTTGGAGAGGGTGACGCTGACGACGGTGTCGGCCGTGCCCGCGAGTCCGGCCGCGTACGGAACGCCGCGCCCGCCGGGGCCCACGACGCCGAGCCCGTGCGCGTCATCGATGATCAACCCTGCCCCGAACTCCCTTGCCACCTGCGCCAGTTCACCGACCGGGGCCCGATCGCCGTCCACCGAGAAGACCGAGTCGGTGACGACGACGGCCGGTCCCTCATGCGTGCCGAGTGCCTTGCGGACGGCTTCCGGGTCCGCGTGCGGGGCCACCTGGGTGGCGCCCCGCGCGAGCCGGCATCCGTCGATCAGCGAGGCGTGGTTGCCCGCGTCGGACACGATCAGTGAGCCGTGCGGGGCGAGCGCAGTGACGGCCGCGAGATTCGCCGCGTACCCGGAGGAGAACACGAGGGCCGCCTCGAAACCGCAGAACTCCGCCAGCTCCCACTCCAGTTGGGCATGCAGCTCGGTGCTGCCCGTCACCAGACGGGACCCGGTGGCCCCGCCGCCCCACCGGCGCGCCGCCTCGGCCGCGCCCTCGACGACCTCGGGGTGCCGGGCGAGGCCCAGGTAGTCATTGCTCGCGAGGTCGAGCACCGGGCTGTCCGCGGGGCGCGGGCGCAGCGTGCGGACGAGTCCCGCCGCCTCGCGGGCGCGCCGCTGCGCGCCGATCCAGCCGAACGCGGATGTGTGGGGCGTGGCCATGGGTCCCTCTGCGAGTCCGGCAATGGGTGAGCGGTGCTTTGTAGGTAATGCACAGACACTAGCGCCCACGCCACTCGGGCAGGGTGTGGCAATACCCACACGACGTACGCCGTCCTTTGTAGAGACTCTCCTTTCCCCGGGACCACGGGATAGGTAAGGATCAGGGCCCATGGACCTGCTGAACACGCTGGTGGACAAGGGGCTTCGGCGCGAACTGCCGAGCCGTGAAGAGGCGCTCGCGGTACTCGCGACGTCGGACGACGAATTGCTCGACGTGGTGGCCGCGGCCGGCAAGGTGCGCCGCCAATGGTTCGGGCGGCGGGTGAAACTCAACTATCTGGTGAACCTCAAGTCGGGCCTGTGCCCGGAGGACTGCTCGTACTGCTCGCAACGCCTCGGTTCGAAGGCGGAGATCCTCAAGTACACGTGGCTGAAGCCCGACGAGGCCTCGAAGGCGGCGGCCGCCGGGGTCGCGGGCGGCGCCAAGCGGGTGTGCCTGGTGGCGAGCGGGCGCGGACCGACGGACAAGGACGTGGACCGGGTCGCACGCACCATCGACGCGATCAAGTCCGAGAACGAGGGCGTGGAGGTGTGCGCCTGCCTCGGTCTGCTCGGCGAGGGACAGGCGGAGCGGCTGCGCGGCGCGGGAGCCGACGCGTACAACCACAACCTCAACACCTCCGAGGCGACGTACGCCGACATCACCACGACACACACGTACGCGGACCGCGTCGACACCGTGAAGAAGGCCCACGAGGCGGGTCTTTCCGCCTGCTCGGGACTGATCGCGGGCATGGGCGAGAGCGACGTGGACCTGGTCGACGTCGTCTACGGGCTGCGCGAACTCGACCCCGATTCGGTGCCGGTGAACTTCCTCATCCCGTTCGAGGGGACACCGCTGGCCAAGGAGTGGAACCTGACGCCGCAGCGGTGTCTGCGGATCCTGGCCATGGTGCGGTTCGTGTGCCCGGACGTGGAGGTGCGGATCGCGGGCGGCCGCGAGGTGCATCTGCGCTCGATGCAGCCGCTCGCGCTGCACATCGCCAACTCCATCTTCCTGGGCGACTACTTGACGAGCGAGGGCCAGGCCGGGAAGACCGACCTGGACATGATCGCGGACGCCGGTTTCGAGGTGGAGGGCACCGACCGGGTGACGCTGCCGGAGCACCGGGCCGGGGGTGGATGCGGTTCGACCTGTGCGCCTTCGCCCGAGACCGGAACCGAGGCAGCTACCAAGGCAGCTACCGAGGTCGAGGGGGCGCGTACCGATCTCGTCGCCGTACGTCGCCGGGGTGCGGGGACGGACGTCGCGCCCAATGCCTGAACTGAACCTCGATGAACTGCTCGACCTGGACCGGCGCCACGTCTGGCACCCGTACGGTCCGATGCCCGGCACGCAGCGGCCCCTGGTCGTCGAGTCGGCGGCCGGGGTGCGGCTGCGGGTCGCGGGGCACGGCGAACTGGTGGACGGGATGTCGTCGTGGTGGTCGGCGATCCACGGCTACGGACACCCGGTGCTCGACGAGGCGGCGCGCGGCCAGTTGGGGCGGATGAGCCATGTGATGTTCGGTGGCCTGACGCACGAGCCGGCGGTACGGCTCGTGGAACGCCTTGTCGACATGTCACCGGAGGGACTGGAGCATGTCTTCCTCGCCGATTCGGGATCCGTGTCGGTCGAGGTCGCCCTGAAGATGTGTCTGCAGTACTGGCGCTCCCTCGGCCGCCCCGAGAAGCGGCGCATGCTGACGTGGCGCGGCGGCTACCACGGTGACACCTGGCAGCCGATGTCCGTGTGCGACCCGGAGGGCGGGATGCACGGACTGTGGGCGGGTGTGCTCCAGGAGCAGATCTTCGTGGACGAGCCGCCGAGCGGCTTCGACGCGTACGACGAGTCGTACGCGGAGCAGCTGCGGGAGGCGATCGCGCGGCACGCGCACGAGGTGGCGGCCGTGATCGTGGAGCCGGTGGTGCAGGGCGCGGGCGGGATGCGCTTCCACTCCCCCGCGTATCTGCGGGTGCTGCGGGAGGCGTGCGACGCGCACGACGTGCTGCTGGTGTTCGACGAGATCGCCACGGGGTTCGGGCGCACCGGTGAGCTGTTCGCGGCAGGGCACGCGGGGGTGTCGCCCGATGTGATGTGCGTCGGCAAGGCGTTGACCGGCGGCTATCTGACGATGGCGGCGACGTTGTGCACGGCGCGGGTCGCCGAGGGGATCTCGCGCGGCGAGGTGCCGGTGCTCGCGCACGGGCCCACGTTCATGGGGAACCCGCTGGCGTCGGCGATCGCCTGCGCGTCGATCGATCTGCTGCTGTCGCAGGACTGGCGCGGTGAGGTGAAGCGGATCGGGGCGGGGCTGAGTGATGCCCTGTCAGAAGCGCACGAGATTCCCGGGGTTCGGGATGTGCGCGTCCTCGGCGCCATCGGCGTCGTCCAGCTCGACCGCGAGGTCGACATGGCCGCGGCGACGCGGGCTGCGGTCGCGGAGGGTGTGTGGCTGCGGCCGTTCCGGGACCTCGTCTACACGATGCCGCCGTACGTCACGAACGACGAGGACGTGGCACGGATCGGTCGCGCGGTGTGCGCGGTCGCCGCCGCTGCCACAGGGAAAGGGTGAGTGCCGGGATGGGTGTGCTGGTGGTGACCGGGACCGGGACCGAGGTCGGCAAGACCGTGACGACGGCCGCGCTGGCGGCCGTCGCGGCGCGGTCCGGGCGTTCGGTGGCCGTGCTCAAACCGGCGCAGACGGGCGTCGCGCCCGGGGAGCCGGGGGACGTGGACGAGGTGGTGCGGCTCGCGGGGGACGCGGTGACGGGGGTCGAGCTGGCGCGGTATCCGGAGCCGCTCGCGCCCGGGACGGCGGCGGCGCGGGCCGGGCTCGCGCCCGTGCGGCCGTGGCACGTCGCGGACGCCGTCGAGAAGTTGGCGGCGTCGCACGACCTCGTGCTGGTCGAGGGGGCGGGCGGGCTGCTGGTGCGCTTCGACGCGGAGGGGGCGACGTTGGCGGATGTGGCGGGCTCGATCGGGGCGCCGGTCCTCGTGGTCGCGGCGGCGGGGCTCGGGACGTTGAACTCCGTGCAGTTGACGGGTGAGGCGTTGCGGTCGCGCGGCCTTCGCCAGGCGGGTGTCGTCATCGGCAGCTGGCCCGGCGACCCGGGGCTCGCGGAGCGCTGCAATGTGGCGGACCTGCCGGTGGTGGCGGGGGCGGAGCTGCTGGGCGCGGTGCCCGCGGGGGCCGGGGCGATGCCACCGGAGGTGTTCCGGGCCGGGGCCGGGGGGTGGCTCGCGCCGTCCCTGGGCGGGGCGTGGGACGCCGAGTCGTTCGCGCGGCGCGAGTGTCCCGAGGCGTTTCCGGTGCCGACGCCTTCGTGAGGGGTGCGCGGCACCGGGGGCCGCCTGCCCGCCTTCCCGGCCTTGCCCAGGGGTCCGCACCCGCGTGCGCGGGCAAGAAGGAAGGTGAGGGGGCGGCCACCGCCACCCGGAGGAGGCGCCATCGTGGGCAAGGCACTGGCACGGTCAGCCGGTAGGGCGGCGCGGCGCGGGGACGCCGTGCACCACCCCGTGTTCGCGCGGTACTACGCGCAGGCCATCGAGCGCGCCGAGCCCGTCATGGCACCCCTGCGCAGCGAGCTCGTCGCCGGGCTCTCCGGGCGCGTACTGGAGATCGGCGCCGGGACCGGCATCGGCTTCGGGCACTACCCGACCACCGTCTCCGAGGTCGTCGCCATCGAACCCGAGCGCACCCTGCGCCGGATCGCCGTCGACGCGGCGCAGCGCGTGGACGTGCCGGTCGACGTGGTGCCGGGCGCCGCGGAGGCGCTGCCCGTGAAGAGCGAGGCGTACGACGCCGTGGTGCTCAGCACCGTGCTGTGCAGCGTACGGAACGTGGAACGCGCGCTCGGCGAGGTGCGGCGCGTGCTGCGTCCGGGCGGCGAGGTGCGCTTCTTCGAACATGTGCGGGCTCCGGGGCGCGGCATGCGCCTCGTGCAGGGCGCCCTCGACCGGACCGTCTGGCCCCTGTGCCTCGGCGGCTGCCACCTGCGGCGGGACGCCCTCGGTTCGCTGCGCGCGGCCGGCTTCGAGCTCGGCGCCCACCGCGCCCTGACCGTGCCGGAGCAGGGGCCGCGCCTGCCGACGTCGTACTGCGTCCTGGGCACGGCCAGGCGCCCCGCGCAGCCCGAGGACCAGTCGTAGCCGCCGCGGCTCCAGGCCTCACAAGCACCAGGTGCGGAGTTCCTTCTCGATGTCGTCGATCGTTGCCGTGCCCGTCTTCACCAGGCGCGCCAGGTCGCGGATCTGCTCGGGCGACGTGACGATCTTCAGCCCGCTGGCGACGAGGTACGCGTAGGCGACGGCCGTCGCGTACATCGCGTTCGAGCGCTCCAACGCCGGTACGTGGATGAGGAGTTGGAGGAGCGACGCGGCGCGCGCGTGCGGCGAGTCGTAGACCGGCACGTCGAATATCGCGGCCCGGTGGCGGGCGACGGCGCTCACGAGGGCGCCCCAGTCGGTGACCTGCGGATCGCCGGGGGTCTTCTGCTCCGCGACCATCAGCAGCCAGGCGAGGTCGATGGTGAGATGCGGCGGTTCGTTCAGCGGCTCGTGCGACGGTTCACTCAACGGGACGGCGCCGGCCTTCGGTGTCCGTGCCGAACTCCTCGGCGAACACCGACTCGTACTGCTTCATGAAGTCGGCGGCGGCGTCGACGAACGTCCGCCCCTGCTCGCCCGCGTCACGCCGCACCAGGTCCTCGATGTACCGGTTCACACTCACCCCTTGGGCGAGCGCGCGCTCCCGGGCGGCGCGGGCTGTGCCCTCTTCCACCCTGACGTTCAGCTGCGTCTTGGCCATACCTCCACGCTAGCGCCGTCGTGCTAGCACCGGCAAGGCACGGACGTTCGATCGTCTGTGCCTCTCCCCACCTTTGATCTCCGGCTGTACTCTCGCGGGCCGGACGGGACAGGACCGGCGGATGAGCGCGAAGGGGCCCTCATGCCGATGGACAGGCCGGACACACCGAATGCCGCCGCGGCCACGGGCCGCGGCACGTACCCCGAGCGCTGGCTGCGCGTGTGGAGCCACCGCGAGGACCTGCTCAGGGTCGCCCGGCGCAGATCCATGTCGCCGGAGGACGCCGAGGACGCGGTGCACGAGGCGATGCTGCGCGCGGCGGAGCGGCCCGGCCTGGACGACGAGCGGCTCGGCGGGTGGCTCACGACGGTGACGATGCGGCTGTGCGTCGACCGGCACCGGCAGGTCACGCGGGAGGCCGAGGTGCATCGCAGCCCGACGCTGACGGTCCCGGGCCCCGTGCCCGTCGACGAGGCCGTCTGCGACCGGGACGAGGCGCGCTGGCTGGCGGCCCGCAGCGCCCAGCTGCCCGAGCGCCAGGCCGAGGCGCTGCGGCTGAAGTCCGAGGGCCTCGACGTGGGCGAGGTCGCCCAGCGGATGCGGCTCGGCTACCGGACCGTCGAATCGCTGCTCGCGCGGGCCCGGCGCACCTTGCGCCACACCCTGGCGGGGACGCTGGGGCTCGCCGCGCTCCTGTGGGGCCGCGGAAAGCTCCTCGCGAGCGGTCCCGCGCAGGCCGTGGCGGTGTCCTCGGCGACGGCGGGCCTGGTGGTGGCGGGGTTCGTGGTGCCGGACGCCGGCGGGCGGGTCGCCCCACCGGCCGCCGGGCCACGGGTGGCCGAGGCACCCACGGGATACGTACGGCCCGTGCGCGATCCCTCCGCACTCCCTCGCGTCCGCGAGACGCAGGTCGCACACCACGGGGCCGCTACGCCGCCCGGACGCACGCTTCCGAGTCCGCGTCCGAGTCCCCGTTCCACCGAGGAGGCCCCTCTGCAAGGGCTGCCGACCGTGGCGCTGCCGGCGCTTGCCCTGCCGGCGGTGACACTGCACTCCGTTTCGGTACTGGGAGTGTCGGTGCCGGGCGTGACGGTGTCGCTGCCCGCGCCTCCGCCCACGCCACGGGACTCCGCCCCGGACCCCGCCGGGTCTCGTCCGGAAGCGGGGTTCGATGGGCGGAACCCGCCGCCGGCCACGCCTGCCCCGCGGCTTGACGAGCCTCGAAAAAAGTTCCCCTCCGCCGCGACGGACCGGCCCCGCCTCCCCGTAGAGCAGGTGTCAGAAGTGCGTCAGCACGGCCGGAGGGGGACCGGATGGGTGCCGAGATCCGTGTGGAAGGACTTGCCAAGTCCTTCGGCCGGCAAGTGGTCTGGCGCGATGTCTCGCTGACGCTGCCCGCCGGTGAGATCTCGGTGCTGCTCGGCCCTTCGGGGACCGGCAAGTCGGTCTTTCTGAAGACGCTCGTCGGGCTGCTGAAGCCGGACCGCGGCTCGGTGAGCGTCGCGGGGCGCGACATCACGCGGCTGCGCGAGCACGAACTGTACGACGTGCGGCGGATGTTCGGCGTGATGTTCCAGGACGGCGCCCTGTTCGGCTCGATGAGTCTCTTCGACAACATCGCGTTCCCGGTGCGCGAGCACACCCACAAGTCCGAGGCCGAGATCCGGCGCATGGTCATGGAGAAGGTCGACATGGTCGGGCTGCTCGGCGCCGAGGAGAAGCTGCCCGGCGAGATCTCCGGCGGGATGCGCAAGCGGGCGGGGCTCGCGCGGGCGCTGATGATGGATCCGCAGATCGTGCTGTGCGACGAGCCGGACTCCGGACTCGACCCCGTACGGGTCGCCTACATCAGCCAGTTGATCGTCGACCTGAACGCGCGGACAGGCGCGACCTTCCTGATCGTCACGCACGACATCGCCTCGGCCCGCACCGTCCCCGACAACATCGGTCTCCTCTTCCGACGCGAGCTCGTCCTGTTCGGCCCCCGCGAGCAGCTGCTGACCAGCGACGAGGCCGTCGTGCGGCAGTTTCTCGACGGTCGCACCGAGGGCCCGATCGGGATGGCGGAGGAGAAGGACGCCGCGCTCGTCGAGGAGGAACTGGCCCGGCTCACAGACGCGTCCTCCGAGGTCCGCACCCCTCCCCCGCGTCTCCTTCCGGGCCCCGGCATCACCAGACCGCCCCGCTGGGAGGAGATCGCGCGCCGCCAGGCCCCTTCGCCCGCACACCAGGAGGCGGACGCATGAGCCTGTCTCCGACGGCCGGGCTTCGGCACGCGGGCAGCCTCTTCGCGCTCGCCCTCGACGTCCTGCGGATGCTGCCCAAACGCCCCTTCCAGGCACGGGAGTTCATCCAGCAGGCCTGGTTCATCGCGAGCGTCACCATCGTGCCGACGGCCCTCGTGTCCATCCCGTTCGGCGCGGTCATCGCCCTGCAGATCGGCAGCCTGACCCGGCAGCTCGGCGCACAGTCCTTCGCGGGCGCCGCCTCCGTCCTCGCGGTGCTCCGGGAGGCCTCGCCGATCGTGACGGCGCTGCTCATCGCGGGCGCGGGCGGGACGGCGATCTGCGCGGACCTCGGGGCGCGGAAGATCCGCGAGGAGATCGACGCGATGCGGGTGCTCGGCATCGACCCGGTGCACCGCCTCGTCGTGCCGCGCGTACTCGCGTCGATGGTCGTCGCCGTGCTGCTCAACGGACTGGTGTCGGTGGTCGGCATCGTCGGCGGCTACGCGTTCAACGTCCTTCTGCAGAACGGCACTCCGGGCGCCTACCTGGCCTCGTTCACCACGCTCGCGCAGATCTCGGACCTGTGGGCGGCGGAGGTCAAGGCGCTGGTGTTCGGCGCGATCGCCGCGGTCGTCGCCTCGTACAAGGGACTCACCGCCAGAGGCGGCCCGAAGGGGGTGGGTGACGCGGTGAACCAGTCCGTGGTCATCACGTTCATGCTGCTGTTCGTCACGAACTTCGTGATGACCGCGGTGTACTTCCAGGCCGTCCCGCAGCGGGGATAGCCGATGCGCCCGCCCCTCGCCAGAGCACTCGTCGCCCGCCCGCTCCGCGCACTGGAGGACCTCGGCGCCCAACTCTCCTTCTACGGACGGTCATTGGCGTGGACGCCCCGCACCCTGCGCCGCTACAAGAAGGAGATCCTGCGGCTGCTCGCCGAGGTGAGCTTCGGGCGTGGCGCGCTCGCCGTGATCGGCGGCACCGTCGGCGTCATCGCGTTCCTGTCGTTCTTCACCGGCACGGAGGTGGGCCTCCAGGGCTACGCGGCGCTGCAACAGCTCGGCACATCGAACTTCGTGGCGTTCCTGTCCGCGTACTTCAACACCCGTGAGATCGCCCCGCTGGTGGCCGGGCTCGCCCTGTCCGCGACCGTGGGCGCCGGGTTCACCGCGCAGCTCGGCGCGATGCGGATCAACGAGGAGACGGACGCCCTCGAAGTGATGGGCATCCCCTCGCTGCCCTACCTGGTGACGACGCGGATGATCGCCGGGTTCGTCGCGGTGATCCCGCTGTACGTGATCGGGCTGCTGTCCTCGTACCTCGCCGCCCGCACCATCACCACCTTCTACTACGGGCAGTCGGCGGGCACGTACGACCAGTACTTCCACCAGTACCTGCCGCCGGTCGACGTGCTGTGGTCCTTCGGGAAGGTGCTGGTCTTCGCCGTCGTGATCATCCTGGTGCACTGCTTCTATGGCTACTACGCGCGCGGGGGCCCGGCGGGGGTCGGGGTCGCGGTGGGGCGGGCGGTGCGGACGTCGATCGTGGCGATCAACGTCGTCGACTTCTTCCTGTCGCTCGCGATCTGGGGCGCCACCACGACCGTACGGATCGCGGGGTGAGCGGCGTGAGAGGGGCGAAGGCGATTCAACTGCGGTTGTACGGGGTGGTGTTCATCGTCGTACTCGGCCTGCTGGTCACCCTGTCCGTGGCCGTCTACGAGCAGAAGTTCACCCCTGTCGTACGGATCACCCTCGAAGCCGACTCCACCGGCAACCAGCTCGACGAGCGGGCCGACGTCAAGCTGCGCGGTGTGCTCGTCGGCGAGGTGCGGTCCGTGCGCGCGGACGGGGCGAAGGCGACGCTCGACCTCGCGCTGAAGCCGGGGCACGTCGCCTCGATCCCCGCTGACGTGCACGCGCGGCTGCTGCCCAAGACGCTGTTCGGCGAGAAGTTCGTCGACCTGATCGCACCCGCGCACACCGCGGGCCGCGCCATCCGCGCCGGGGACGTCATCACCCAGGACCGCACCCGCGTGGGCACCGAGGTGCAGCAACTCCTCGACGATCTGCTGCCGTTGCTGCGTGCCGTGCAGCCCGCCAAGCTGAACGCCACGCTCAGCGCGTTCGCCGGCGCGCTCGAAGGACGCGGCGACAGGATCGGGGACAACCTCACGCGGGTCGCCGACTATCTGGGCGAGCTCAACCCGCATCTGCCGGACCTCACCGAGGACATCGCACGGCTCGCCGAGGTCGCCGATGTGTACGGGGACGCGGCGCCCGACCTCCTGGACACCTTGCGCAACACCGTCACCACCAGCCGGACGCTGGTCGAGAAGCGGGACCGGCTCGCGTCCGCGCTCGCCTCGACGACCGGCGTCGCGGGCACGGCCGACGACGTCCTGCGGAAGAACGGCGAGCGCCTCATCACCGTCAACCGGGTCGCCCGCCCCACCCTCGCCCTGCTCTCCCGCTACTCGCCCGTGTACCCGTGCTTCTTCGAAGGCATGGTGCGCCAGGACCAACTGTCCCAGGAGGTGTTCAAGGGCGGCCGGATGCACATCACGCTGGAGGTCGTCCAGCCTCAACAGCCGTACCGGCCGGGCGAGGAGCCCCGATACGGCGCCCGTTCGGGGCCCGACTGCCACGGCCTGCCGCACCCCGAGGTGCCCTCGCCCGGCGTGCGGCACGACGACGGGTCGAAGCACGGTTCGCCCGGCCTGCCGCTCTCCCCGGACGGCCCGGCCGACGCCTCCGCGACGCGCGCCGAGCAGCACACCGTCGGCGCGCTCGTGGCGCCCGTCCTCGATGTACCGGCCGATGACGTGCCGCCGGTCGCGACGCTGCTGTTCGGGCCGCTCGCGCGGGGGACGGGGGTGAGCGTCGCATGAACCCTCTGCGTCGTACCGGGCGCCTGAGTCGCACCGGGCGCCTGAGTTGCACCGGGCGCCCGCGTCGCACCGGCCGCCTGCGGGCCTCCCCCGCCCGCCGGGCCACAGGACCACTCGTCAAGTTCGGCCTCTTCGCGCTGGTGACCATCCTGGCGACGGCCCTGCTCGCCGCCACCATCGTGAACATCTCCGGCACGGACAAGGACACGTACCACGCGGTGTTCAGCGATGTGACGGGCCTGGAGGAGGGCGACGACGTGCGGGTCGCGGGGGTGCGGGTCGGTCAGGTTCACCACATAGGGGTCGCCCGCATCAAGGACAGGACCCTCGCGGAGGTCACCTTCACCGTCACCGCCGAGCGTCCGCTGCTGCGCAGCACGGGCGCCGTCATCCACTACCGGAACCTGGTCGGGCAGCGGTACGTGGCGCTGACCGAGGGCGCGGGCGACCGCGCGCGCCTGGCGCCCGACGGCACGATCCCGCTGTCCCGTACGCAGCCCGCCCTGGACCTGAACACCCTGCTCAACGGCTTCAAGCCGCTGTTCGCCGCGCTCAGCCCCAGGGACGTCAACCAGCTCGCCACGGAGATCATCAAGACGCTCCAGGGCGAGGGCGGCACCGTCAACAGCCTGCTCGTGCACACGGCCTCGCTCACCACGACGCTGGCGGGCCGCGACAAGCTGATCGGCTCGGTCATCGACAACCTGAACACGGTCCTGGAGACGCTCGACAAGCGCGGCGCCCGCTTCGCCGGACTGCTCAAGCAGCTGCGCCGGGTGGTGTCGGGCCTGGCCGCCGACCGCAAACCGATCGGGGAATCGCTGGTGGGCATCGGCGACCTGACCGGGGCCACGTCGGGTCTGCTCAAGGACGCCCGGCCGCCCCTCAAGGACGACATCGCGGGCCTCGGCCGGCTCACCGGGACGCTCGACGACAACGAGAAGACCGTGGAGGGCGTCCTGCGAAGGCTGCCGAACAAGCTCAACAAGCTGACGGGGACGGCGAGTTACGGCTCGTGGTTCAACTTCTACCTCTGCGACTTCGACGGCCGCGTCGTGCTGCCGAAGACGAAACAGGTCCTGACGCCGAAGGTGCACATCGCGAGGGCGAGGTGCGGCTCATGAAGCGGCTTACTCTCCCTCGTGGGCCGCGCACCCCGTTCCGCGAGCGCAATCCCGTGGTGATCGGGACCGTCGGCGTCACCGTCCTCGGACTGCTCACCCTGGCCGCCTTCAACGTCAGCAGCCTGCCGCTGATCGGGGACGGCGACACGTACAGCGCCGCCGTCTCCGAGGCGGGCGGCCTCAAGCCGGGCGACGAGGTGCGGATCGCGGGCGTCAAGGTCGGCAAGGTGCGGGACGTCGACCTGGACGGCTCCCACGTCAAGGTCACCTTCGCGATCAAGGGCGCCCCGGACCTCGGCACCCGGACCGGCGCGGCGATCCGGGTGCGGACGATCCTCGGCGCCAAGTACCTCGCCCTGCGCCCCAAGGGGCCGGGGCAGTTGAAGCCGGGCAGCGAGATCCCTCTGTCGCGGACCACGGCGGCGTACGACGTCGTGGAGGCGTTCAGCGATCTGACCCGCACGACGGAACGGGTCGACACCGGCCGTCTCGCGAAGGCCCTGAACACCCTCTCCACCACCTTCGAGGACTCCCCCGCCGAGGTGCGCGCCTCCCTCAAGGGCCTGTCGAAGATCTCCCGGACGGTCGCCTCGCGCGACAAGGAGCTGCGCACGCTCCTCGGTCACGCGAACGGCGTGACCGGCGTACTCGCCGAGCACACCGACGACTTCACCACCCTCATCAAGGACGGCGACCGGCTGTTCAAGGAGATCACCGAGCGGCGCGAGGCGATCCATACGCTCCTCAAGACCTCGGCGGCGCTCGGCCTGGAGCTGTCGGGCCTGGTCAAGGACAACGAGAAGGAACTCGGGCCCACGCTCGCGAACCTGAACGGTGTGGTGCGGATGCTCGAACGCAACCAGTCGAGCCTCGACCGGGGCATCAAGGCGCTCGCCCCGTTCCTGAGGGTCTTCTCCAACACGGTGGGCAACGGGCGCTGGTTCGACGGCTACGTGCAGAACCTGGTGGCCGTGCCGGTGGCCGTGGGCAAGGGGGACGCGTCGTGAACCTTCATCACCGGTACGCGCGCCCGGCCGCGTTCCTCGTCGCCCTGGCGCTGATCGTCGCGCTCACCTACGTGCTGTGGCCGCGCCCCGGCCCCGTCCGCGTCACCGCGTACTTCCCGCGTACGGTCGGCATCCACGAGGGCTCGGACGTGCGCGTCCTCGGCGTCCGGTTCGGGAAGGTCGAATCGATCACGCCGCAGGGCGACCGGGTGCGGGTCGAACTCAGCTACGAGGCCGGTCGCAAGGTGCCCGCGGGTGCCAAGGCCGCGATCATCAACTCCTCGCTGGTGAGCGACCGTTACGTCCAGCTCCTCCCGGTCTACCGCGGTGGCCCGGTGCTGCGCAGCGGCGATGTCATCCCGGAGAAGCGGACGGCCGTGCCCGTGGAACTCGACCGGGTCTTCGACAGCCTGCACACGACCGCCGAGGCCCTCGGCCCGAAGGGGGCCAACAGAGACGGCGCCCTGTCACGGCTGCTCGGGGTGAGCGCGGACAACCTCGACGGGCAGGGCGAGAACCTCCACCGGACGGTCGAGGACCTGTCCAAGGCGGTCAGGACGCTCTCCGACGGGCGAACCGACCTGTTCGGCACGGTGCAGAACCTCCAGGTGTTCACGGCGGCCCTGGCCGCGGACGACAAGAGCGTACGGGCGTTCAACTCCAGCCTCGCGCAGGTGGCCGGGCAGCTCGCGGGCGAGCGGGAGGACCTCGCGGCGACGCTGAAGAACCTGGGCGCGGCGCTCGCCGACGTCTCCGCCTTCGTCAAGAACAACAAGAAGTCGCTCGCCTCGAACGTCGAGGGACTCAGCAAGGTGACCAAGGTGCTCGTCTCCCAACGGGCCGCCCTGGAGGAGCTGTTGGACGTCGCGCCCACTGCCCTGTCGAACCTCAACAACACCTACAACCCGACCTCCGGCACCCTCGACACGCGCCTCAACGTCGAGCAGTTGCGGGACCCGGCCTCCCTCCTGTGCTCGCTCCTGTCGACGACCGGGGAACTCGGCGTCGGCAGGAATCCGGACTGCGAGAAGCTCCGCACGCTCTTCGACTCGCTGCCGAAGGTGCCGAAGCTCCCGGAGCTTCCGCTGGGGTCCACGGGCGCGGGCACGGTGGACCGGACGCTCGGCGGGATTCTGGGGGCGAGCGGATGACCGCCGCACGGGCGGGCCGCGCGGCGGTGTGGGCCGCGGCCGGGGCGCTGCTGCTTTCGGGCTGCGAGTTCCACGGCTGGTACGACGTCCCGCTGCCCGGCGGGGCCGCCGACGACGGGCATGCCTACCGCGTCACGGTCGACTTCCGCGACGTCCTCGACCTGGTACCGCAGTCGGCGGTGAAGGCCAACAACGTCACCGTGGGCGCCGTGGAGAAGGTGGAGCTGAACGGCTGGCACGCGCGCGTGCGCCTGCGCGTGGCCGACCACGTGAAGCTGCCCGCCAACGCGGTCGCCGAACTGCGCCAGACCAGCCTGCTCGGCGAGAAGTACGTCGCGCTGTCCGCCCCCGACGACACCCCGTCCCTCGGCCGGCTCCGCGACGGCGACCGCGTCCCGCTGTCCCGCAGCGGCCGCAACCCGGAGGTCGAGGAAGTGCTCTCCGCGCTGTCGGCGCTGCTCAGCGGGGGCGGAGTGGCACAGCTCAAGACGATCACGGTGGAGCTGAACAAGGCACTGGACGGCCGGGAGAACCGTGTCAGGTCACTCCTGGAGGAGCTGAACACGTTCATCGGCACACTGGACGACCAGCGCGCCGACATCGTCCGCGCGCTGAAGGCCGTCGACCGGCTCTCGGAGCGCCTGGGCCGGGAGCGGAGGACCATCGCGCGGGCCGTCGACACACTCCCGCCCGCCCTCGATGTGCTGGCCGACCAGCGCAAGGACCTCACGAGGATGCTCACCGCGCTCTCCAAGCTCGGCAGGACCGGCACCCGGGTCATCAACGCCTCGCACGACGACACGGTCGCGAACCTCAGACAACTCCGGCCGATCCTGAGCCGGTTGAACGAGGCGGGCGACGACGTTCCCAACTCCCTTGAGGTGCTGACCACTTACCCCTTCCCACGGAACGCGACGGACGCCATCAAGGGCGACTTCGTGAACATGCACCTCACGGCGGATCTCGATCTGGAGAGCCTGTACGGGAATCTGACCGGCGGCACAAAGGGGGACTCCTCGAAGTCGAACCCGAAACCCAACCCGAACTCGAAGCCCCACCCGAATCCGAAGCCGACCCCGGATCCGAACCCGAAGCCGAAGCTCCCCGGACTCCCGGGCCTGCCCGACCTGCTGCTCCAGGGGGTCCAGCCATGATCACTCGTACGGTCAAGGCGCAGCTGATCGCCTTCGCCACGGTCACCGCGGTCGGCGTCTCGTACGTCGGCGCCGAGTACACGGGTCTTGTGGACGCCGTGCTCGGCCGGGGCTACACCGCGCGCGCCGAGTTCGCCGATTCCGGCGGCATCTTCCCCGGCGCCCAGGTGACGTATCGAGGGGTGCCAGTAGGCAAGGTCGGCGGGCTGCGGCTGACGGGCTCGGACGGTGTCTCCGTGTCGCTCGACATCGAGGACGACGCACCGCGCATCCCAGTGGACACCCTTGCGGTCGTCGCGAACCGTTCGGCGGTCGGTGAGCAGTACGTGGACCTTCAGCCGCGCAGGTCCCGGGGCCCGTACCTGCTGGACGGCAGCACCATCCCCCGCGCGCACACGCGCGTGCCGCTGCCGGCCACGGACCTCGTGCTCAGCCTGGACCGGCTGGTGAACTCGGTCGGCAAGGGTGATCTGCGGGTCACCGTCGACGAGTTGGGGAAGGCGTTCGCCGGCACGGGTCCGCATCTCGGCCGGCTCGTGGACTCGGGCGACGAGCTCGTCGACTCGGCGTCCGAGGCGCTGCCGCAGACCGTCTCGCTCGTCGAGGACGCGCGCACGGCGCTCAGGACGCAGGCCGAACAGGGCTCGTCCATCAAGTCGTTCGCCCGCGACCTGTCGAGCCTGACCGCGCAGCTGAAGTCGAGCGACGGCGATCTGCGCGGGCTGATCGACAACACACCGCCGGCGGCGCAGCAGGTCGACTCGCTGCTCAGGTCGGTCGACCCGCAGCTCTCGGTGCTGCTCGCCAATCTGATCAGCGGCGGCCAGGTCGTCCGGGCCCGGCTCCCCGGCGTGGAACAGGCCCTCGTCACCTTCCCCGGCCTGACCGCGGGCGGCCAGACCATCGCGCCGGGCGACGGCACGACACATTTCGGCCTGGCTCTGAACGTCGCCGACCCGCCCGCGTGCACCAAGGGGTACGAGGGGACGAAGTGGCGCGACCCGGCCGACACCAGCACCCGCGAGGCGAACACGAACGCCCGCTGCGCCCTCCCGCGCGGCAGCAAGTCCTCGGTGCGCGGCGCCCAGAACGCGCCGCGCGCGGCCACGTCCGACGGGAGCGGTGCCGACCAGGTGGACGCCCCGACGCCGTACGACCCGGAGTCCGGTGCGGCGACCGGACCCGACGGAGGACCCGTCGAGATCGGCTCGGCGGGCGGCCAACAGGCCGTGTTCGGAAAGGAGTCGTGGCAGTGGCTGCTCGTTGGACCCATGGCGTGAGTCCCTTGCTGAGGGGCCGGGCCGCGTGGACGGTGCTCGTGGTGGCGACGGTGCTCGCCGCCGCGCTCACGACGTCGTTCGCGCTCGGCCTGCACCGCCAGCACGAGGCGGAGCGGCAGCGCCAGGACATCCTGGCCGCGGCCCGCCAGTCCGCGCTGAACTTCACGACGCTCGACTACCGGCACTACGGGCGGGACAGCGACAACGTCCTGGACGGCGCCACCGGCGACTTCAAGCGCCAATTCGCCGCGCAGACCGCTCAGTTGACCAAGCTGGTCGCCGAGAACAAGTCGGTATCGAAGGGCCAGGTACTCGACGCCGGGCTCGTCAGGTCCGCCGCCGACTCTGCCCGTGTCCTGGTGGTCGCCGACAGCAAGGTGGCCAACAAGTCCGCGCCCAAGGGGCAGGCCCGCACCTATCGGCTGCAACTGGACCTGGTGCGCAGGGACGGGCGCTGGCTGACGTCCGACGTCGATTTCGTCGGCTGACCGCATCCGCTGCCGCAACCTGAGGAGTTCCACCGTGACGAAGACGTCGATGACCGCGGCGGCCCGCGCGGCGGCGAAGCGCGCCGAACGGGTGCGCGGCGCGCCGACGCCCACCGCGAGGCCGACGGACCCGGAACCCGCGAAGGAGGTACCCGCCGAGACGCCCGCCGAGGCATCCGTCGCGCCGGAGGACGACGGGGCCGACGCGACCCCGACCGGCCGCGGCCGACCCACCCTGCGCGCCCTCGCCCTGCCCGCCCTCCTCCTCGTCCTGGTCGCGGCGCTCGTCGCGACCGCCGTCCTCGGCCTGCGCTACCGGGACGGCGTGCGCGCCGAGGAGGCGCGCCGCGAGGCCCTCGCGGCCGCGCGGAAGGCCGCGCCCGTGGTCCTGTCCTATGACTACCGCCATCTGGACCGCGACTTCGCCGCCGCCCGCGACCGGCTCACCGGCGACTTCGGCGACTTCGGCGACGAGTACCGAAGGACGACGTCGAAGGCGGTCGGCCCGGCCGCGAAGAAGTACCACGGGGTGGTGAAGGCCGCCGTGGCGCAGGTCTCCGGTGACGCGCCCGCTGCTTCCGTGAAGTCGGCGTCGGCGGACCGGGCCGTGGTGATCCTGTTCGTGAACCAGACGACCCGCAGCACCCGGATCTCCGGCCCCCGAGTGGATCTCAACCGGGTCCGGATGACCATGAGCCGCACCTCCGACGGCTGGAAGGTGAGTGGTGTGGACGCGCTCTGAAGGCCCGTTGTCAGAGCGAGCGACTATCCTCGGAACCCGATGTCGAGCCTTCGAGCCCGATGCGCAACTGGCTTACGACGTAAGGGAGTTGGGGTGGGGGGAACGGGTGTGGTCAAGGATGCTGCCGTCGCCGCGCGGGCCAAGGGCCTGACGAAGGCGTACGGCTCCGGCGAGACCCAGGTGCTCGCTCTCGACGCGGTGGACGTGGACATCGCGCGCGGCCGGTTCACGGCCGTGATGGGCCCTTCGGGCTCGGGCAAGTCCACGCTGATGCACTGCCTGGCGGGCCTCGACACGGTCTCGGCGGGACAGGTCTGGCTGGGGGAAACGGAGATCACGGGCCTGAAGGAGCGCGACCTGACGCGGCTGCGGCGTGACCGGGTGGGCTTCATGTTCCAGTCCTTCAACCTGATCCCCACGCTGAACGCGGCGGAGAACATCACGCTGCCGATGGACATCGCGGGCAAGTCCCCTGACCCCAAGTGGCTGGAGCAGGTCATCGACACGCTCGGCCTGCGGGACCGGCTGAAGCACCGTCCCGCCCAGCTGTCCGGCGGGCAGCAGCAGCGCGTCGCGTGCGCGCGGGCGCTCGCCGCGCGCCCCGAGCTGATCTTCGCGGACGAGCCGACGGGGAACCTGGACTCGCGGGCCGGGCTCGAAGTGCTCGGATTCCTGCGCCAGTCGGTCGACGAGCTGGGCCAGACCGTGGTCATGGTGACCCATGACCCGGGCGCCGCCGCCCACGCCGACCTGGTCCTCTTCCTCGGCGACGGCCGCCTCGTGGACGAGATGCGGGAGCCGACCGCCGAGGCCGTCCTGGAGCGCATGAAGCAGTTCGACGTCGCGCGCCAGGTCGTCGCCGAGAATCCGGGCCACCGGGCGTAGCCATGCTGAAGGCGACGTTACGGAGCTTCCTGGCGCACAAGGGGCGCCTCGTCCTGTCCGCGCTCGCCGTCGTCCTGTCGGTGGCGTTCGTCGCGGGCAGCCTGATCTTCTCGGACACCGTGTCGCGCACCTTCGACCGGCTCTTCGCGTCGACGTCGGCGGACGTGCGGGTGAGCCCCGAGGAGGACGACTTCGACGAGTCGGTGCCGTCCGGCAGGGTGCGTACGGTGCCCGAGTCGCTGGCCGGCCGGATCGACCGGGTCGACGGCGTGGCCGCCACGCACATCGACGCCGGGGTCGAGAACATCACCGTCGTCGACCGGCACAACAAGTCGGTCGGCCCGACCACCGGCGCACCCACGATCGCCACCAACTGGGAGCCCACGGACCGCAGTCCGGTCCGTCTGACGTCGGGGCACGCCCCGCGCGGCGACCGTGAGGCGCTGCTCGACGCGGACACCGCCGACAAGAAGCACGTACGCGTCGGGGACCCGCTCACCGTCCTCGCCAGGCCAGGATCGTTCAAGGTCGAGGTCGTGGGCATCGCCACGTTCCGTACGACGAACCCGGGCGCGGCCCTCGTCTTCCTGGACACCGGCACCGCGCAGCGCAGGCTGCTCGGCGGCACCGGCCGGGCGACGAGCATCGCGGTGGACGCGGCGCCGGGCGTCGCCGACGCGACGCTCAAGCGGCGGATCGGCCAGGAGCTGGGCGGGGCCTACGACGTGAAGACGGCCGACGAGGACGCCAAGTCGGCCGCCGAGGACCTGGGCGGCTTCCTCGACGTCATCAAGTACGTGATGCTCGGCTTCGCCGGGATCGCGGTCCTGGTCGGCGTGTTCCTCATCGTCAACACGTTCTCGATGCTGATCGCCCAGCGGACCCGGGAGTTGGGGCTGCTGCGGGCGCTCGGCGCGGACCGCCGGCAGGTGCGGCGCTCCGTGCTGACGGAGGCGGTGCTGCTCGGCCTCGTCGGCTCGGCGACCGGGCTCGCGCTGGGGGTGGGGCTCGCCATCGGGCTCATCAAGCTGATGGGCGTCTTCGGGATGAACCTCAAGTCCACGGAGATGGTGGTGGGCTGGGGCACGCCTGTCGTGTCGTTCGCGGTCGGCGTCGGGGTCACGTTCGTGGCCGCGTATCTGCCGTCGCGGCGCGCGGCCCGCGTCTCCCCGATGGCCGCGCTCGCCGATGCCGAGATCGCGGGTGTGGGGCGGCCGTTGAAGGTGCGGGCGCTGGTGGGCTCGGTGATCGGCGCGGCCGGCGCCGCGGCGCTGATCGGCTGCTGGACGGCGGACGAGACCGGGCCCGCGGCCTCGCTGCTGGGCCTCGGCATCGTCCTCACGCTGCTCGCGACGGTCGTGGCGGGGCCGCTGCTCGTACGCCCCGTGATCCGGGTCCTCGGGGGCGCGTTCCCCGCGGTGTTCGGCTCGGTCGGCCGGATGAGCCAGCGCAACGCGCTGCGCAATCCGCGCCGCACGGGGGCCACGGCCGCCGCCCTGATGGTGGGGCTCGCCCTGGTTGCGGGGATGTCGGTGGCGTCCGCCTCCATGAGCAGGTCGTTCGACCAGGAGATCGACGACACGCTGGGCGCCGATTTCACCGTGCAGAACGCCAACTTCGTGCCGTTCCCGCAGGAGGTCACCCGCAAGATCCGAGCGACGGACGGCGTGGGCCTGGTCGTGCGCCAGCGGTTCAGCGCGCTCGCGGTGCGCATGCCGGACGGGAAGCGGGTGAAGACGACGGCCGCCGGGTGGGACCGGCGGATCGACGACGTCGCGCACGTGACGTACGCGCGGGGCAACAGCGCGACGGGCCTCGCGCCCCGACACCTGCTGCTGCAGAAGGAGTTCGCCGACGAGCACGGGGCGCGGATCGGCAGCGTCCTGCCCGTGGAGTTCCCCGGGAAGCGGCGCACCGAGCTGACGGTGGGCGCCCTGACCGACCAGGAGGGCAGCGAATTCGGCATGTCCGGCGGCTTCGCGATGGGCCTGTCCACGCTGGCGAGGTACGCGCCGGGCGGCCAGGACTCGGCGGTGTACGTGAACGCCGCCTCCGGCACCTCGCCCGACGTGCTGCGCGAGCGCCTCGAGAACACGCTCGACCCGTATCCGCAGGTGCAGGTGCGCGACCTCGCCGACTACAAGGAGCTGATCCACGGGCAGATCGCGGTGCTCCTGTATCTGGTGTACGCGCTGCTCGGCCTGGCGATCGTCATCGCGGTCCTCGGCGTGGTCAACACCCTCGCCCTGTCGGTCGTGGAACGGACGCGGGAGATAGGCCTGCTGCGGGCGATCGGGCTCGCGCGGCGCCAGTTGCGGCGCATGATCCGCCTGGAGTCGGTGGTGATCGCCGTGTTCGGGGCGGTGCTCGGGCTCGCGCTCGGCCTCGTGTGGGGCGTGGTCGCCCAGCGGGTGCTCGCCCTTGAGGGCATGAAGGCGCTGGCGATCCCGTGGTCGACGATCGCCGCGGTGGTGGTCGGCTCGGTGGTCGTGGGCCTCGCGGCGGCGCTGCTGCCGGCGCTGCGGGCCTCGCGGCTGAACGTGCTGGCGGCGATCGCGCACGAATAGCGGGCCGGACGTAGGGTCGACTGGACTGCGTCAACTGTCCACGTTTCGAGGAGAGTTCATGAGTACGGAAGGCTCGCAGGCGGCGCGCCCGTTCCGCTTCGGCGTCAACCTGGTCACCCCCGCGCCGGACGACGCGTGGCGCGCCAAGTGCCGGCGGGCCGAGGAGCTCGGCTACGACGTGATCCTCGTGCCCGACCATCTGGGCGCGCCGTCGCCGTTCCCCTCGCTCGTGGCGGCGGCCGACGCGACGAGCCGGCCGAGGCTGGGGACGTTCGTCCTCAACTGCGCGTTCTGGAACCCGGTGCTGCTCGCCCGCGAGGTCACCACCACCGTCGCGCTCACCGGCGGCCGCCTCGAACTCGGCCTCGGCACCGGCTACGTACGCGAGGAGTTCGAGCAGGCGGGCCTGGAGTGGGGCACGCCCGGCAGCCGTGTCGCGCACCTGGAGCGCACCGTCGCGGAGCTCGACCGGCTGCTCTCGGCCCCCGACCAGGGACCCCGGCCCCCGCTCCTGATCGGCGCGAACGGCGACCGGATGCTGCGGATCACCGCCGAGCACGCCGACATCGCCGCGTTCACCGGGGCCCGCGCGCCCGCGGGGAACGCGGGCGGGCTCGAACCGCTGACCGGCGACGAGCTGGAGGAGCGGGTCGCCACGTACCGCAAGCTCGCCGCCGACCGCGCGGAGAGCGCCGAACTCAACCTGCTCGTGCAGCTGGTGGCGGTGACGGACGACAGGGCCGCCGCCGTCCAGCCCTTCCTCGAGCATCTGCCGCACCTCGCCGAGGAGCAGGTCCTCGACTCCCCGCTGCTGCTCGTCGGCACCGTCGAGCAGATCACGGAGCAACTCCTTGAGCGCCGCGAGCGGTTCGGGTTCTCGTACTTCACCGTGCTCGAGCCGTCCATGGAGGCGCTCGCGCCGGTGATCGAGGAGCTGCGGGGCCGCTGAGCGTGCCGTCGGCGGTGGGGGTGGCGGTGGCGGCTAGAGCGACTTCACCCAGCGCCGCCAGTGGTCCTCGCGGTGGTACCCGGAAGCGGACCAGGCGCCGTGCGCGCGCGTGTTGGCCTCCAGGACCATCGCGTCGACGCGACGGCCGCCGAGCGCGGCGAAGCGTCGTTCGGCGGCGTCCACGAGCGCGGCACCGATGCCCTGCCGACGGTGGTCGGGGTGCACGGCGAGCCGGTACGCCGAGCAGCGCCAGCCGTCGAAGCCGGCGATGACGGTTCCGACGAGCTGCCCGGCGCGCTCCGCGAGGATCAGGGCGTCGGCGTCGCGGTCGATGAGCCGGCCCACGCCGTCCTGGTCGTCGCTGATGCTCGTACCTTCGGCCGCCTTGCGCCAGAACGCCAGGACCGCGTCGATGTCGTCGGGGGTCGCCGAGCGCGTGTTCAGTTCAGTCACCCGAGGAGTGGACCACGGCCGCCGCCGCCCGGCCAAGGTCTTATTTCCGGGCGGCGGCGAGCTGTGCGGGAGGCGACCTCAGTCCTCGATCACCTGGTAGAGGGTGGTCCAGAAGTCGTTGTGCAGCCGGATCGAGTGCCCCACGGACGCGCCGACCTGGGTGAGGACGATGCCGGTGATCCCGTTCCCCGGATCGGCGTACGTCGAGGTGCCGCTGCCGCCGTCCCAGCCGAACTGGCCGAGCGGCGCGTAGTCACCGACGTAGGTGCGCACCGCCATCCCGAGGCCCCAACCGCCCTGCTGTCCCTGGCCGAACGACACATGGACGTTCTCGGTGGCCAGGGCCGTGCGGGCGGCCTCCTGCTCCGCGGTGAGGCGGTTGGTGGTCATCAGCCGCACCGCGGGCCCCGACAGGATCCGCTCCCCGTTGTGCACCCCGCCATTGAGCAGCATCCGGAAGTACGCGTGGTAGTCGTCGGCCGTCGAGTTCAGCCCGCCGCCACCGCCGGGGAAGGCCGGCGGCGCGCTGTGCCGGCCGCCCGCGGCCTCGTCCCACACATGGAACTCGCCGGTGGCCGGGTCGGGGGCGTACAGGGGCGGCAGCCGGTCGATGTCCTCGGCCGGGACGTGGAAGCCGGTGTCCTGCATGCCCAGCGGCTCGAAGACGCGCTCGCGCAGGAACGCGTCGAAGGACTGCCCGGAGACCCGGGCGACCAGCACGCCGAGCAGATCGCTGGCGATCTGGTACTGCCAGCGCTCGCCCGGCTGATGCATCAGCGGCAGCGTGCCCAGGCGCTTCATCCACTCGTCGGGTCCCGGCATCGGCTCCGGCAGGTTCGGAATGATCCCCTGTCCGGCGATCGCCCCGAAGATCGGGGTGCCGATCGCGGTCACGTCCATCCCGAGCCCGAAGGTGGACGTCAGGATGTCCCGCACCGTGATCGGCCGGCGCGCCGGGACGGTGTCGTCCAGCGGCCCGTCGACCCGCTTCAGCACCTGACGGTCGGCCAGTTCGGGCAGCCACTCCTCGACCGTGTCGTCGAGGCGCAGCCGACACTCGTCGAGCAGCACCATGGCCCCCGCGACCGAGACCGGCTTGGACGTCGACGCCATCCGGAAGACGGTGTCCCGGCGCATCGGCGCGCCGCCGTCCTTGCGCATCGCCCCCAGCGTCTCGACGTACGTCTCCTCGCCCCTGCTGTAGAGGACGACCACGCCGGGGATCCGCCCGGACTCGACATGGCGCCCCAGCACCTCACGGATTCTGCGCTGTCCCACCTCGGAGACGCCACCGCTGATGTGTCCCATCGCCCACCCCCCACGGGCCAGCCCGCGCGGCCCGCTCTCTCTTGCTCCGCAGGCCACGGAGACGACCGGGCCCCTCAAGGTCCTCAGCCTGCGCCGGGCCCGACGGGTGATCAACAGCGAGTTCGGCAAGGCTGCGTTGCCCTTCGAAGCATCAATGCACGTTGTGTCACCGCACAGTTGACCGCTAGGTTCACGTTCACTGGGGAGGCGGGGGCCGATGGAGCTGCGGGACATCGAGATCTTTCTGACGCTGGCGGACGAGCTGCACTTCGGGCGGACCGCCGAGCGGTTGCACATCACCCCGTCGCGGGTCAGCCACGTCATCAAGAAGCAGGAGCGCCGCCTCGGCGTGCGGCTCTTCGAGCGGACCTCGCGCACCGTGCGGCTCACCCCGCCGGGCTCACGGCTGCGCGACGAGCTGCTCCCGGCCCACCGGCGCATCCTCCAGGCGCTCGACCGGACCGCCGCCGAGGGCCGGGCCGAGGCCGGCGAGCTGCACGCCGGGTACACCACCCCCTGGTGCGCCGAACTGCTGCTGCGGGCCGCCGAGGAGCTGCGGGGTCGGCACCCCGGCTGGTCCGTACGGATCCACGAGGTCCAGTTCAGCGATCTCCACGGTCCGCTGCACCGCGGCGAACTCCAGCTGCAGATCGCCGAGTTGCCCGTGCTCGAACCCGGAGTCACCGCCGGCCCCGTGCTGCTGCGCGAGCGCCGCGCGCTGATGCTGCCGGCCGGCCACCCGCTGGCGGCCAGTGAGAGCGTGTGCCTGGAGGACCTGGCCGAGGTTCCGCTGCTCCGGCTCGCGGGGGACCACCCGCAGCCGCTGATGGACTTCCACTCCCCCGGGCACACCCCGCAGGGCCGCCCCATCCCCCGCGGGCCCTCCTACGTCTCCTGGTACGAGATCCCCGTGCTGGTCGCCGCCGGCTTCGGCGCGTCGATCGTCGCGGCCCGCGCCGGCGAGTACCACGCGCGGCCCGGCGTCGCCTTCGTACCGCTGCGGGACGGCCCGACGCTGGACTACGGCGTGCTGCTGCCCGCCGCGGGCCCGGCGCCACTGGTCCCGGCCTTCGTCGACCTGCTGCGCAGTGCCGCCCGCTGAGCCCTCCCGCGACCTCGTCGCCGGGCACGCCGTGCTTTGCCGACGCTTTACGATGGATGGGTCACTCGAACTCCTATCGAAAGGTGTGAGCGTCCGGCCATGGGCGAGCCTCCCAGTACCCGCTCCGTCCCCCCGCGCGGCCCCCACGAGCGCGCATCCGTCCCCGCCCTGGCCGACCATGGGACGGAGGTGACGTTTCGATGACCGAAGTACTGCTGCTCGTCGTCGCGGTCCTGCTGTCGCTGGCCTGCGGCGCGTTCGTCGCGGCGGAGTTCTCGCTCACGACCGTCGAGCGCGCGGATCTCGAAGAGGCCGTCGAGCGCGGTGAGCGCGGCGCGGCGGGCGCCCTGAGGGCCGTACGGAACCTCACCTTCCAGCTCTCCGGCGCCCAGCTCGGCATCACCGTCACCAACCTCGTCGTCGGCATGCTCGCCGAGCCGTCCATCTCCAAGCTCCTGTCGGGGCCGCTGGAGTCCCTCGGCCTGTCCGAGGGGGCCTCCACCTCGGTCGCCCTGGTGCTGGGCACCGCCCTGTCGACCGTTTTCCTGATGGTCGTCGGCGAGCTGGTGCCGAAGAACTGGGCGATCTCCTCCCCGCTGGCCGTGGCGAAGAAGGTGGCGACGCCGCAGCGCTGGTTCAGCGCCGCGTTCCGCCCGTTCATCACGCACCTCAACAACACCGCGAACCGTCTCGTACGCCGCTTCGGCATCGAGCCGACCGAGGAGCTGGCCTCCGCACGCGGCCCGCAGGAGCTGATGGCGCTCGCCCGGCACTCGGCGAAGGAGGGCGCCCTGGAGGCGGACACCGCCGAGCTGTTCGTACGCACCCTGAACCTCGCCGACCTGACCGCGGAGAACGTGATGACGCCGCGCGTCCAGGTCATGGCCCTCGACCTCCAGGCCACCTGCGAGGACGTGGCGAACGCGACGCGGGCCACCGGCCTGTCCCGCTTCCCCGTCTACCGCGGCAGCCTCGACTCGGTCGTCGGCGTCGTGCACATCAAGGACGTGCTCGCGGTCCCCGACGAGCAGCGGGCCCGCAAGGGCGTCACCGATCTGCTGCGCGAGCCGCTGCTCGTCCCGGAGACACTGACCGTGGACCGACTGCTCGACCGGCTCTCCGGCAAGCGGACGATGGCCGTGGTCATCGACGAGTACGGCGGCACGGCCGGTGTCGCCACCCTGGAGGACATCGTCGAGGAGGTCGTCGGCGAGGTCCGCGACGAGCACGACCCGCACGAGACCTCCGACATCGCGGCCGCGGGCACCGACCCGGAGGGCCGCGCGCTCTACTCCGCCGACGGCGCCGCCCGCACCGACCAGCTCGCACGGGTCGGACTGCGCGCGCCGGACGGACCGTACGAGACGCTGGCCGGGCTCGTCGCGACGGAGCTGGGCCGGATCCCGGGCATCGGCGACAGCGTCGAGGTCGCCGGGTGGCGGCTCGACGTCGTGGACGCGCACGGGCGTCGCGCGGCCCGCGTGCTGCTGCACGCGCCGCTGATCCTGGACGACGAGGAACACGGAACGGCGGACGGGTCGAAGAGCGGCCGGACGGCCGCGAAGGCCAGGTCGGCGAGCAGGTCCGCCAAGGCCGACAAGGCCTCTCAGGAAAAGGGGGCGGCCCGATGACCGCGATCCAATTGCTCATCGGCCTGGCGACGCTCTTCGTCAACGCCTTCTTCGTGGGCGGCGAGTTCGCGCTGATCTCGGTGCGCCGCAGCCAGATCGAGCCGTACGCCGAGGACGGCGACCGGCGCGCGCGCAGCGTCATGTGGGGGCTTCAGCACGTGTCGGCGCTGCTCGCCGCGGCGCAGCTCGGCATCACCCTGTGCACGCTGGTGCTCGGCATCGTGGCCGAGCCCGCCATCGCCCATCTCCTTGAGCCCGCGTTCGACGCGGCCGGCGTGCCGCACGGCCTGGTCCACCCGATCTCGTTCGTGATCGCGCTGACCGTGGCGACGTATCTGCACATGCTGCTCGGCGAGATGGTGCCGAAGAACATCGCGCTCGCCGAGCCGGTCCGCTCGGCGCTGCTGCTCGGCCCGCCCCTGGTCGCCGTCGCGCGCGCCCTGCGCCCGGTGATCTTCGCGATCAACGCCTTCGCGAACGGGCTGCTCAAGCTGCTCCGCGTGGAGGTGAAGGACGAGGTCACGGCGACGTTCTCGGACGACGAGCTGGCCCGCATGGTCAAGGACTCCTCCGAGGCGGGCCTGATCGACGACCGCGCGCAGGAGCGTCTGCACGACGCCCTCGAACTCGGCCGCCGCCCCATCAAGGACGTCGTCCTGCCGATCGAAAAGGTCGTCTACGCGCGCGTGGGCGTCACGCCCGAGGAGCTGGAGCGGCTCTCCGCCGAGTCCGGTTTCTCGCGCTTCCCCGTGGTGGACCAGGGCCGGCGGATCGTCGGCTACCTCCACGTGAAGGACGCCCTGGACGCGATGCCTCGCGACCTGCCCTTCCGGGTGCCGGACATGCGGTCCATCGCGCGCGTGCGGGAGACGACGCCGCTGGACGACGTGCTGACCGCGATGCGCGGCAGCCGTACGCACGTCGCGGCGGTGCTCGGCGCGGACGGCCGGCTCGCCGGGCTCGTGACGATGGAGGACGTGCTGCGGGAGCTGTTCGGCCAGCCGGTGTGAGCCCTTCGCGGGGCCGGGAAAGGGGAGGCATGAGCCAGCTCGTCCTGAAGGACGTGACGTACGGGTACCCGGACCGGCCCGTCCTCGACCGGGTCTCGCTGTCGGTGCGGCCGGGCGAGAAGGCGTGCGTCATCGGCGAGAACGGCTCGGGCAAGTCGACGCTGCTGCGGCTGATCGCGGGCGAGCTGGCCCCGGCGGAGGGCTCCGTCGTGGTCGGCGCCGACGGCGGCACCGGCTACCTCGCCCAGACGCAGCCGCTGCCGCCCGGGGCCACGGTGCAGGACGCCGTCGACGCGGCGCTCGCCGAGCTGCGCGACCTGGAGCGGCGGATCGCCGAGGCGGAGGCGTCCCTCGGTTCGGCCGGGCCCGGCGCGCTCACCGCGTACGCCGATCTGGTGGCGGCCTTCGAGGCGCGCGACGGCTACCGCGCGGATGCCCGTCTGGAGGCGGCCCTGCACGGGCTCGGCGTCCCGCACCTGGCGCGCACGCGCCCGCTCGGCTCCCTGTCGGGCGGCGAGGCGGCGCGGCTCGGCCTCGCCTGTGTCCTCGCCCCGCGGCCCGAACTGCTGCTCCTGGACGAGCCGACGAACCACCTCGACGACCAGGCGCTGAGCTGGCTGGAGGAGCGGCTCCGGGCACACCGCGGCACCGTCGTCGCCGTCACCCACGACCGCGTCTTCCTCGACCAGGTGGCCGGCGCGATCGTCGAGGTCGACGGCGACCGGCACTCCCTCGCCCGCTACGGCAACGGCTGGGACGGCTACCTGGAACAGCGGACCACCGCGCGGCACCGCTGGGAGGAGCGGTACCGGGCGTGGTCCGACGAGGTGGACCGGCAGGAGCGGATCGCCGAGGACACGTCGGCCCGCCTCTCCGGTGGCTGGCGGATGCGGGACAGCAGCACGTTCGCCAAGTTCTCCAAGCACCAGCGGTCCGTGGAGGGCCAGGTCTCCGGCGTCGTCCGCAACGCGCGCGAGCGCCTGCGCAGGCTGCGCGCCGACCCGGTCCCGAGGCCACCGGAGCCGTTGCGGTTCCGGGTGGGCGGGGGTCCGGAAGGCGGGGGTCCTGAAGGCGGTGCCCCGGCGGGCGGTGACCACCCCTTCCTGCGCCCCGTGGAAGTGACCGGCGTCGCCGTCGAGGGGCGGCTCGCCGTCGAGGGGCTGGTGCTGGAGCCCGGTTCGCGCACCCTGGTGACCGGGCCGAACGGTGCGGGCAAGTCGACGCTGCTCGCACTGCTCGCCGGGCGCCTCGCGCCGGATCGCGGCACGGTCCAACTCCCGCCCCGCATCGGGTACTTGACACAAGAGGTCGCGTACGGCGGCACCGCGAAGCCACTCCTCGACGCGTTCGCGGCCGGGCTCGGCGGGCTGCCCGAGGAGCACGCGCAGACCCTGCTGGCGCTGGGCCTCTTCCGCGAGGAGGACCTGGCCGTGCCGGTACGGGACCTGTCCGTCGGCCAGCGCCGCCGGCTCGATCTGGCCCGCCTGGTCACCCGCCCCGCCGATCTGCTGCTCCTGGACGAGCCGACGAACCACGTCTCCCCCGCGCTCGCGGAGGACCTGGACGAGGCGCTCGCCGGCTACGCGGGCACGCTCGTCGTGGTCTCCCACGACCGCAGGCTCCGGGCCCGCTTCGAGGGCCGTCAGGTGCGCGTGGCGGGCGGGTCCGTCGTGGGCTGAGGGCGCGGCGCCGCGGAATCCGACGTCGGAGACTCCAGCACGCCCGGCCCGTGCGGCCCGATGCCGGCGGTGCCGACCGCCGTGAGGACCGCGAGCAGCGCGGCGAGCCCCGCGGTGCCGAGGGCCGCGGCCCAGTCGACGTCCAGCAGGTTCGTCGCGCCCGCCACCAGCACCGCCGCGAGCGCCTGCGCGAACGTCCGGACCGCACGCTCGGCGGTGGCCTTCCAGAAACCGATGCTCCACATGACCCGCTCCCCCCGTTCACCGTGTCCGCTCCCGGCATACCGCCGCTGGGCGCCGCTGCCCAGACCCGCGGCGCCCAGCACTTCGTTGCCTCGGGATACGATCTGGGGTAGCCATGCACACGAACCCCCACCACACCAGCCTCGTCGCGGTCGGCGACTCCTTCACCGAAGGCATGTCGGACCTGCTGCCGGACGGTTCCTACCGAGGATGGGCCGACCTCCTCGCCGCCCGGATGGCCGCGCGCACCCCGGACTTCCGCTACGCGAACCTCGCCGTACGCGGCAAGCTCATCGGCCAGATCGTCGACGAGCAGATCGATGTCGCCGCCGCGATGAAGGCCGACGTCGTGACCCTGGTCGGCGGCCTCAACGACACCCTTCGCCCCAAGTGCGACATGGTCCGCGTCCGCGATCTGCTCACGCAGGCCGTGGAGACGCTGGCCCCGTCCTGCGAGCAGCTCGTCCTGATGCGCAGCCCCGGTCGCGACGGCCCGGTGATGGAGCGCTTCCGGCCTCGCATGGAGGAGCTGTTCACCTGCATCGACGAGCTGGCGGCGAAGCACGGCGCCCTCGTCGTCGACCTGTACGGGGCGCCGGTCCTGGGCGACCAGCGCCTGTGGGACGTGGACCGGCTGCACCTCACCGCGGAGGGCCACCGCCGGGTCGCCGAGGCGGTGTGGCAGGGCCTGGACTATGAGGCGGAGTCCGACTGGCGCGCCGCGCTGCCGTCCGCGCTGCCGCCGAACTGGATGTCGCGCCGGGTGGCCGACGCCCGCTTCGCCAAGCAGTACCTCGTGCCGTGGATCGGCCGCCGCCTGACGGGCAGGTCGTCGGGTGACGGCCGGGCCCCGAAGCGTGCGGAGCTCGCGGCGTTCACGGAGGAGCCGCGGGACCACGACGCGTAGGGAACTCGCATGCCTCTCGGCACCCCCACCCACACGCCCGCTCGACCACTGCGATCTTCGGCCAATGGTTGCACGCGGCGGTAAATGCAAGCCCCCGATACGTGCGTTTGCAATTAACCCGCGCCTGCAAGTACCGTCGTACGGCGTAAGCACCCGTAGGGCCCGTACCACCTGAGAGGCCGCACCCACCATGGCACCCTCCACCATCCCCACCGTCACGCTCAACAACGGCGTCGAGATCCCCCAGCTGGGCTTCGGCGTCTTCCAGGTGCCGGACGACGAGACCACCGCGGCCGTGAGCGCCGCGCTCGAGGCCGGCTACCGCAGCATCGACACCGCGGCGATCTACGGGAACGAGACCGGCGTCGGCCGCGCGCTCGCCGCCTCCGGCATCGCCCGCGAGGACCTGTTCATCACGACCAAGCTGTGGAACGCCGACCAGGGCTACGACGCCACGCTCGCCGCCTTCGACGCGAGCCTGGCCAAGCTGGGCCTCGACTACGTCGACCTGTACCTCATCCACTGGCCGACCCCGGAGCGCGACCTCTACCGCGAGACCTGGAAGGCCATCGAGAAGCTGGTCGCCGACGGCCGGATCCGCGCCGCGGGCGTCTCCAACTTCCAGCCCGCGCACCTCAAGCGGCTCCTTGAGGGCTCGGAGCTCGTCCCCGCCGTCAACCAGGTCGAGCTGCACCCGGGCCTCCAGCAGAGCGAACTGCGTGCCGTGCACGCCGACCTCGGTATCGCCACCGAGGCGTGGAGCCCGCTCGCGCAGGGCGCGGTCCTCGGCGACGAGGCGATCACCACCATCGCCGCCCGCCACGGCAAGTCGCCCGCCCAGGTCGTCCTGCGCTGGCACCTCCAGCTCGGCAACGTCGTGATCCCCAAGTCCGTGACGCCGGCCCGCATCCGCGAGAACCTCGACGTCTTCGACTTCACGCTCACGGACGACGAGCTGGCCTCGATCACCACCCTCGACCGCGACCTGCGCACGGGGCCGCACCCGGACGAGCTCAACTGAGCCACCGGCTCCCCACGTTCCGCTCGGTGGGCGCGAGAAGCGCCCACCGTGCGGAGTCCGTTGAAAGCACTGAAAGCAGCGAAAGCGCCACCTGTGATGTCTGTCGCCCCCACCGCCCTCGACCGCCTCGTGAACCCGGCAGGCGGACTGCCCACGCTGGGCCTCGAACTCCCCCTCGACGCCGACTGGGGCGGCACCCGGCTCCGCGCCGACCGGACCGCGGGGCGCCCCTTCGGCGTACCCGACCTGAGCCGGCACGCCGAACTGGCGCGCCTCGCCGACGACTTGGGGTTCGCCGCGCTCTGGGTGCGGGACGTCCCGCTGTACGACCCCGAGCACTTCGGCGACGCCGGTTCCGTGTTCGAGACGTTCACGCACCTGGGGCACCTCGCCGCCGTCACCGAGCGCGCCGTGCTCGGCACCGCCGCCGTCGTCCTTCCGCTGCGACAGCCCCTGCTGGTCGCGAAGGCGGCGGCCAGCGTGGACGCGCTGTCCGGCGGCCGGTTCGTGCTCGGCCTCGCCAGCGGGGACCGGCCGGTCGAATACCCGTTGTTCGGCGCGGACTTCCAGGCCCGCGGCGCCGCGTTCCGCGAGGGCGTGGAGGTCCTCCGCGCGGCCTGGGCCACTCGCTCCGGGGAGGAGGGCATGAGCCTGCCCGCGCTCGGCCTCGACGCCGGCCGCCGCCTGGAGGTACTGCCCAAGCCGACGGGCCCTTCGATCCCGATCGCCGTCGCGGGGCACGCCCAGCAGTCCGCGGAGTGGATCTCCGAAAACGCCGACGCGTCCCTCAACTACCCCCGCCCGCTGGGGGCGTTGCGCCTCAAGACGCAGGAGTGGCGGCAGCTGACGGGCGAGAAGCCCAAGCCCTACCTCACGCCGATGCAGCTGGACCTCCTGGAGGATCCGGCCGCCCCCGCGACCGCGATCCGGCTCGGCCTGCGCACCGGCCGGGAGGCGCTGGTGGAGTATCTGCGGGCCATGGGTGACCTCGGCGTCTCCCATGTCTCCTTCAACCTCCGCCCGAGCGACCGCCCGATCGACGAGGTCCTGAGAGAACTCGCCGAGACGGTGCTGCCGCACTTCCCTTCGGCCTGAGCGGCTCAGTGCGCGGGCACGGCCCGCGCCTCGTCCGGCTCCTCCTCCGCCGCCCCGATCTCCCCCAGCTCCCGGTCCCGCAGATCCGGCGCGAACGCGATGGCGACCATGGCGATCACCGTCGTCACGATGGCGAACGCGATCACCATCCACAGGCTGCCGTCGGCCCACAGCACCATCGCGCCGGCCAGCGCCGGGGTGAAGCTCGCCAGGAGGATCGAGGCCATCTGGTACCCGATGGAGATGCCGGAGTAGCGGACCGCCGTGGGGAACATCTCGCAGTACAGGGCGGGCAGCGGCGCGTACACCATGGCGTGGCCGAGGGCGAGGAACAGCACCACGCCCGCGACGATCGCCCACAGTTGCCCGGTGTGCACCAGCGCGAAGACCGGCCAGGTCGTGACCACGATCAGCGCGCCGCCGATGAGGAAGGTCCGTACGCGTCCGATGCGGTCGGAGACGGCCCCGAACACCGGGATCATCACGATGTTCACCGCGGCACCGATCATCGACGCCGTCAGGCCGTAGCTCTTCGGCGCGCCCAGCGTGGTGGTGACGTAGGACAGGATGAACGTCGTGAAGAGGTAGTAGTTCCCGGCCTCCGCGAAGCGGCCGAAGACCGTGATCAGCAGGGCCTTGCGGTGATCGCGGAAGACGACCGCCGCGGGCGCCTTGCGGCGCTCCAACTCGGCGTCCATCTTGCGCTTCTCCTCAAGGAACGCCGGGCTCTCGGTGGCGCGGAGCCGGATGAAGAAGCCGACCGCGGCGAGGATCACGCTGAGCAGGAACGGCAGCCGCCAGCCCCACTCGTCGAACGCGTCACCGGAGACCCACGAGGCCAGCGACACCGCGGCCGTGCCGAGCAGCAGACCCGCCGAGACCCCGATCTGCGGCCAGGCGCCGAAGTAGCCGCGCCGCTTCCTCGGCGCGTTCTCGACGGCGACGATGGCCGCCCCGCCCCACTCGCCACCCACGGCGAAACCCTGCGCGAGCCGCAGCACGCACAGCAACAGCGGTGCCACGACGCCGATTTGACCGTAGGTCGGCACGAGACCGATCGCCGCCGTGGCCACCGTCATGATCGAGAACGTGAGGATCAGCGTGGACTTGCGGCCGATCCGGTCCCCGAGGTGCCCGGCGACGAACGCGCCGATCGGGCGGGCCAGGAACCCCACGCCGAACGAGGCGAGCGAGACGATCTGGCCGATGCCGGGCGACAGGTTCGGGAAGAACACATGCCCGAACACCAGCGCCGCGGCGGTGCCGTAGATCGTGTACTCGTACCACTCGACGATCGCGCCGATGGTGCCGGACTGCAGTGACCTGCGCCGGAGTTGCTCCGGTGTCGGGGTGGCGGCGGTGGGCATGGGGATCTCCGTTGATCGGGGTGAGCGGGGTCGGGGCCGCGGGGTCGGGGCCGCGGGGTCGGGTCCGCGGGGTCCGGTCCGCGGGGTCCGGTCCGCGGGGTCCGGTCCGCGGGGTCGGGGCCGCGGG
>NZ_JAOZYC010000144.1:0-74834 GCF_035798155.1 Streptomyces endophyticus
CGACCCGCGGCGTCGTCGGCGCGGGCATCGCGGCCGGCGGGGCGGGCGGGGCCTGGGGAGCCGGGGTCGCGGCGGGGGCGGCCGGCTCCTCCACCGACACACCGAAGTCCGTGGCGATACCCGCCAGCCCGTTCGCATACCCCTGGCCCACCGCGCGCGCCTTCCACGCGCCGTTCCTCAGGTACACCTCCATGACCACCAGCGCCGTCTCCGCACCGAGCTGCGGCGGCGTGAACGTGGCGAGCACCGAGCCGTCGTCCGCGCCGCGGATCGTGGCGGTCGGTTCGACGCCCTGGAACGACTGGCCCTCGGCGTCCGGGCTCGCGGTGACGACGATCTTCTCGATGCCCGGCGGGACGGCGGACGTGTCCACCGTGATGGAGTCCGGCGCGCTGCCGCCACCCGATGTGTACGTCACACCGGGCCCCGAGGGCTGGTTGTAGAAGATGAAGTCGTCGTCCGAGCGCACCTTGCCGTCGGCGGTGAGCAGCAGGCCCGATACGTCGAGCCGCACGGGCGCCGTGACGTCAACCGCCACGCGCTGCACGGTGAGCGGGATGTTCGAGCCGGGAGTCATTGCGGTCATGCCTGGGGTAACGATCGACCCCGCTTTACCGTTCCCTTACCCGCGACTTTCACCGGGGACTTTTCTCGCCCCCGCGGGCCTGCGGCGCGTAGCTGCGACGCCGGGCGGTTAATTTGCGAGAGTGCCCGTCGTGAACATGCACAAAGGCCACCAAACCGGACCGGCGGGGGAAGACCCCCACCTGGACGATCCGATCACCGCCGAAGGGGTCACCGACGCCGGTGACCTCGGGTACAGCAAGAGTCTCAAGTCCCGCCACATCAGCATGATCGCGATCGGTGGGGCGATCGGTACGGGGCTCTTCCTCGGCGCGGGCGGCAACCTCGCCAAGGCGGGCCCCGCCCTCGCGTTCGCGTACGCGATCTGCGGCGTGTTCGCGTTCTTCGTGGTGCGGGCGCTGGGCGAACTGGTCGTGCACCGGCCATCCTCCGGCTCCTTCGTGAGCTACGCGCGCGAGTTCCTCGGCGAGCGGGGCGCGTTCGTGGCCGGCTGGATGTACGTACTGAACTGGTCCTCGGCGGGGATGGCCGACATCACCGCCGTCGCCCTGTACGTGCACTACTGGTCGATGTTCACGACCATCCCGCAGTGGGTGCTGGCCGCGGTCGCCCTCGCGATCGTGCTGACCATCAACCTCATCTCCGTGAAGAGCTTCGGTGAGATGGAGTTCTGGTTCGCCATCGTGAAGGTCGCGGCCCTGGTGCTGTTCCTGCTGATCGGGATCTTCTTCCTGGTGACGGGGAAGCCCGTGGACGGAACCCACGACCCCGGCATCTCGCTCATCAGCGACAACGGCGGCTGGTTCCCGCTGGGCGTGCTACCCGTCGTCCTCATCACGCAGACCGTGGTCTTCGCGTACGCGGCGGTCGAGATGGTCGGTGTGACGGCCGGCGAGACCGCGGAGCCGGAGAAGGTCGTGCCGAAGGCCGTGAACTCGATCATGTGGCGGGTCGGCATCTTCTACGTCGGCTCGGTCGTGATGCTGACGCTGCTGCTGCCCTGGACGGCGTACTCGGCGAACGAGAGCCCGTTCGTGACGGTCCTCTCCAAGATCGGGATCCCCTCGGCCGGCGGCATCATGAACCTGGTGGTGCTGACCGCCGCCATGTCCTCGCTCAACTCCGGGCTCTACACCACGGGCCGCATCCTGCGCTCGATGTCGATGGCGGGCTCGGCCCCCTCGTTCACGGCCCGGATGAGCGGCAGCCATGTCCCGTACGGCGGGATCCTGCTGACGGCGACGGTGGCGATGTTCGGGGTCGCGCTCAACGCGTGGCTACCGGAGGACGCGTTCGCCATCGTCACGAACATCTCCTCGCTCGGCGTCATCTCCACCTGGGTCATGATCATGCTCTGTCACCTGGTGTTCGTGCGGCGGGCGCGGGAAGGCGTCGTGCACCGGCCCGCGTTCCGGCTGTGGGCCTCGCCGTGGATCGAGCTGACGACGATCGTGTTCCTGTTCGGCGTGGTCGTGATGATGTGGTTCGACAAGGACGGCGCGGGCCGCGACACGGTGCTGATGCTGGTCCCGATCGCGGTGTGTCTGACGATCGGCTGGTACGCGGTGCGGGGGCGGGTCCACCGGATCGCCTCGGAACGCGAGGCGCCGCCGGTGGACCCGCTCGAGTGAGAGCTCAGCGCTGACGCTTCCAGGGGCCCTCGATGGCCAGCATGATGCCGGGGTTCTGGATGTTGGCGTAGAGGGTCGAGCCGTCGGGCGAGAAGGTCACGCCCGTCATCTCGCTGTACTCCGGCTCCGCTTCGGTGCCGATGTTGAGGTCGTTGCGCGCGATCGGGTAGGTACGGCCCTGCTCGGTCGCCCCGAACAGGTGCTGAATACCCTCGCCGTCCTCGGAGATGACCAGACCGCCGTACGGGGAGACCGTGATGTTGTCCGGGCCGTCGAAGGCGCCGTCCTTCGACGGGTCGGGGTTCACGCCGAGCAGCACCTTCAGGGTGAGGGTGCGGCGCTTGGGGTCGTAGAACCAGACCTGGCCGTCGTGCGCGACGGGGCTCTCCTCGCGGGCGTACGAGGAGACGACGTAGGCGCCGCCGTCACCCCACCACATGCCCTCCAGCTTGCGGGCGCGGGTGATCTCGCCGTCCTTGAACTGCTTGCGCGTGGAGACGGACTTGGCGTCGCGGTCCGGGACGTCGACCCAGTCGACGCCGTACGTCGTGCCGAGCTTCGTGGCGCGGGACAGGTCGTCGACGAAGCGGCCGCCGGAGTCGAAGCACCGGGTCGCCTGGAGCACGCCCGCGTCGTCGGCGAGGGTGCGCAGCTTGCCGCGGCCGTGCTCGAAGCCCTTCGGCGGAACCCAGCGGTAGAGCAGGCCGTTGGGGCCCGACGCGTCCTCGGTGAGGTAGGCGTGGCCGCGCTTGGGGTCGATGACGACGGCCTCGTGCGCGTAGCGGCCGAACGCCTTGATGGGCTTGGGGGCCTTGTTGGCACGACGATCGGCGGGGTCGACCTCGAAGACGTAGCCGTGGTCCTTGGTGAACCCGTTCTTGCCGGCCTTGTCCTCGGTCTCCTCGCAGGTCAGCCAGGTGTTCCACGGGGTGTGGCCGCCCGCGCAGTTGGTGGCTGTGCCGGCGATGCCGACCCACTCGGCGACCTCGCCGCCGCGGCGCACCTCGACGACCGTGCAGCCGCCGGCCGCCATCGGGTCGTAGACGAGGCCCTCGGTCAGCGGCACCGGGTGCGGCCAGTCGGCGCGGGCGCCCGCGAGCTCGTGGTTGTTGACGAGCAGCGTGGCGCCGCGCGGGCCCGCGAAGGTGGCGGTGCCGTCGTGGTTGGAGGGCGTGAACTCGCCGGACTCCAGCTTGGTCTTCCCGGAGTACGTGATGACCTTGTACGAGAAGCCCTCGGGCAGCGCGAGGATGCCGTCGGGGTCGTCGATCAGCGGGCCGTAGCCGACGCCCCTGTCCTTGCCCTTGAGGACCTCGACGGAGGCGTCGTCGGTGGCCGCGAGCGCGTTCGGTGCGGTGGCCAGGGAGCCGACGGACCCGGCGAGTGCGATGCCGGCGCCGGTGGCCGCGGATCGTCTGGTGAAGTCCCTGCGAGTGAGCGACATGCTGGCTGTCTCCCGTAATGATCGATGAGAGTGAACGGGCCCTGTTTTCGGCCATACGTTCTCGCTCGCGTATAAACGGCGGTTGAACACCGTCCGACGTCGAGGGGCCCGCTTACATGACTTCCGTGAACCTGGAACCGTCCGACCGCCGTGTCCTCGTCTCCGGGGCCTCGCGCGGCCTCGGCCGGGCCCTCGCCCGCGCCTTCGCGGCGAACGGCGACCGGGTGGCCGTGCACTACGGCTCGCGGGAGGACGAGGCACGGGCCACGCTCGACTCGCTCGCCGGCGAAGGGCACGTCCTCGTCGGCGGCGACATCTCCGGCCCCGACGGCGCGGCGTCCGTCGCCGAGCGCGCGATCGAGGGCCTCGGCGGCCTCGACGTCCTGGTCAACAACGCGGCCGTGAACACCCCGCATCCGCCTGCCAGCACCCCGTACGAGGAGTGGGTTCGGCAGTGGCAGAGCCACGTCTCCGTGAACCTGCTCGGCACCGCGCACCTCAGCCACCTCGCCGCGCAGCGCATGATCGGGCAGGGCACGGCGGGCCGCATCGTCAACATCGGCTCGCGCGGCGCGTTCAAGGGCGAGCCCGACCACCCGGCGTACGGGGCGACGAAGGCCGCCGTGCACGCGCTCGGCCAGTCCCTCGCGGTGGCGCTCGCGCCGCACGGGATCGGGGTGGCGTCGGTGGCGCCCGGCTTCATCGAGACGGAGCGGGTGGCGCACCGGCTGACCGATGAGGTGCGCGCGCAGAGCCCGTTCGGCCGCGTGGCCTCGGCCGAGGAGATCGCGGAGGCCGTCCTGTGGCTCGCCTCACCGGCCGCCCAGTGGTCCTCCGGCACCGTCCTCGACCTGAACGGCGCCTCGTACCTGCGTACGTGACCCGGGCGCGTCCGCCGGAGTCCTCACAGGGCCCGGCAGAATCTTCGTAAAGAAGGTCAACAAGCGCATCTCACCCCCAAACCCATGATTTCGCGCGGACCTCCTTGACCGGCTCCCCGAGCGGCAATAGACAGACGGCAGCAGACCGTTCGAAGGTCGGAGGGTGGCGAGCCGATGGACGTACGCCAGGCACGCAGCCTCCATGAGAGCCGGCTGATGAGGCTGGCCAATGTCACCGGAGTCGGGACCGGGAAGGACGAGCACTCGGGCGAGGACGTCATCGTCGTCTTCGTGACCCGCAAAGTGCCCCGCGACCGGCTCCGTGCGGAGGACGTCGTCCCCGAAACGCTCGACGGGGTACCGGTGCGTGTGCTCGCGATCGGCGACGTGCACGCACAGGACGACGAGCGGTGAGGGGTCCCCCGCACTTCAGCGGCAAGTCAGGGGAATAGAGGTGGTCTGGCGTGCGCCAGCCCGAATTGATGCGCGGACCCGCCGGAGGGCAGCTCAGCGACAGCTCCCGGCAGCAAGCGACCAGTGACTTCCTGCGGCGCGAGGCGCCCCTCGCCAATGTGGTCGGCTTCGGCCACGGCGTGAAATGGTCGAACGGCGAGCCGACGGGCGAGGAGGCCGTCCTCGTCTTCGTGACCCAGAAGGTGCCCGAATCCCTGCTCCCTGAACGGGATGTGATCCCGCGTCAGATGGACGACGGCACCCCGACCGACATCGTGGCCGTCGGCCACATCTCCGCCCAGCGCCGGCAGAGCCGCCCCTCCGGAGCCCGCTCCGAAGAGGTCTCGTACGGCCCCGACGGCGGGATCGCCCAGCAGCTCTCCGGCGTCGGCCAGCCGCTCCTCGAGGAGCTCGGCGGGCTCGGCGCGTTCGAGCCGCAGCAGCTCGTACGCCGGATGCGGCCGTGCCCCTCCGGCTTCTCGGTCGGCAACGTCGCCATCACCGCGGGCACCCTCGGCAGCGTGGTCTACGACTTCCTGCCGGGCGCCACGGTGGACCCGCCGGGACCCGGCCTCGGCACCCCGGCGAAGTTCTACGTCCTCTCCAACAACCACGTCCTCGCCGACTCCAACCGGGCCCAACTGGGCAGCGCCATCGTGCAGCCCGGCCGGTTCGACGGCGGCACGGACCCCGCGGACCGCATCGCCACGCTGTCCCGCTTCATCACCATCCAGTTCGCCCCGCAGACGCCGCTGGAGCGGCAGAACAACGTGGTCGACGCCGCGCTCGGCGAGGTCCAGTTCCAGGACGCCACGCGCGAGCAGTACTTCAGCGGTGCGCCGCGCGCCTGGCGCCGCAAGGCGAACGTCGCGGTCGGCGACCTGGTGAAGAAGACGGGCCGTACGACGAACGTGTCCTTCGGCCGGATCGTCGCGGTCGACGCGACGATCGACGTCAACTACGGCACGGCGGGCACGGCCCGCTTCAAGGACCAGATCCTCACCACCAACATGTCCGCGGGCGGCGACTCCGGGTCCCTCGTGACGTCCTACGACAACGTGGCGGTCGGCCTGCTGTTCGCCGGGTCGTCGACGGTCACGGTCGAGAACCACATCGAGAACGTACGCGCCCTGTTGCGCGTCGAGATCTCCGAGCAGCTGGCGTAGGAGGAGGTGACCTCATGACCACTCAGGCACGCAAGGGCAAGGGCCAGACCCGCGCGGAACACCGCTTCCACAACCCGCAGGGCGCGGAGGTCAAGACCCGCGACGAGGCGTTCGCCGCGCCGCGCGAGGTGTCGGCGGAGGCGCTGACGGTCGACTGCAAGCTGGAATTGAACAACGGCTCGGTCACCTTCGCCATCACCGCGAAGATAAACCCGAACACGCACCCCTTCGTGGTGACCGGCGGCCAGATCACGTCGGGCATCTGCGGCGCCCCGTGGGACATCACGGGCGGCTTCATCGGCGACACCATCCGCCTGGACGCGAAGCGGGCGGGCCAGGGTTCGTGCGCCTCCACGATCACCGTGGTCGGCGAATTCCAGAACCCACCGTCGTACCGAGGCACGTACGGCTTCGACGGCGCATCATCCTCGTTCAAGCACACGACGCGCTATCTCTGCTAACAGCGCTTCAGCGCGCCCGCGTCCCGAGGACGCGGGCGCGCACTCATCAAGCGCCTTCGGCGGCGGGTGAGCCATTTAAGCCCCTGCGGCGATTGAGCAGCGGGGTCCGGGGCAGCGCCCCGCGACCGCAACCACGGCGCCGCGCAACATCAACTCCCGGTGGCGGACCTCGCCTTGAACGCCGCCTTCCGCGCCTCCTTGGCCACCTTCTTGTCCGGGTGAAGGCGCCCCATCGCCTCCAACACATCCGCCGTGGCGGGATGTTCGACCCGCCACGCCGCCGAGAAGAACCCACTGTGCTGCGCCGCGAGCCCCTCCACCAACGCCTGCAACTCCTCCGAGTTCCCCTCGATGGAAAGCTGCGCAGCAATCGTGTCGACGGTCAGCCAGAACACCAGGTCCTGCGACGGCGCCGGCACATCCGCGAACCCGTGCTCGGCCAGCCACACCCGGGCCAGACCGCCCAGTTCCGCGTCGTCGAGCACCTCACGCAGCGCCGGCTCGGCCTCCACGCCGACGAGCGAGAGCGCCTGCTGGCAGCGCAGCCGCCGCAGCGGCGCCCACGCGTCGGCGCCGCGCGCCGCGCCCAGCAACTCCCGTGCCGCGGCGAGCGGTTCGCGCCGCGCGAGCCACTGCTCGATCTCGACCTGCGCGGCCGCCTCGGGGAACGTGCTCGTGCCGTCGAGCAGCGCGTCGGCGCCCTTGTCGGCGAGGTCGCCGACGGCCGGGGCGTCCAGGCCCGCGTCGAGCATCCGGGACCGGATCCCGTACAGGCCGAGCGGGGTGAGCCGCACCATCCCGTAGCGGGAGACGTCCGAGTCGTCGACCGGCTCCGCGACCGGCTCGTCGGCGTCGGCCATCAGCGCCTCGTCGACCGGCTGGAACTCCACGAGGCCGATCGGGTCGAGCAGCCGGAACTGGTCGTCGAGCCGCATCATCGCGTCCGAGACCTGCTCAAGCACGTCGTCGGTCGGCTCGCCCATGTCGTCGGGCACGATCATCGACGCGGCGAGCGCGGGCAGCGGCACGGCCTCCTCGCCGGCGCCGCCCTCGCTGACGGTCAGCAGATACAGGTTGCCGAGCACGCCCTCCAGGAACTCGGACTCCGCCTCGGGGTCCCAGTCGAGCTGCGAGAAGTCGATCTCGCCGCCCTCCTCCATGGCCCCGACCAGGTCGTCGAGGTCGGGCACGCTCGCGTCGGCGAGCACGGTGTCGAGCGCGCCCAGCCACACCGTGAGCACGTCGGAGGGGCCGCCGGAGGTGAGCGTGCCGAGCTCCTCGCCGACCGTGACGGTGCCCTCCTCCTCGTCGACGACCTCCACGAGGCCCGTGTCGACGGCGATGCGCCAGGCCTCGCTCGCGTACGCGGCGCCTTCGGCCTCGTCGACGGAACCGGTGAGCCCGAGCTCGGCCGCGGCAGCGGGCAACTGCTCCTCGACGAGTTCACCGCCCGCGCCGACGCGAGTCCCGGGACCGGCCCAGCGGGCGAGCTTCACCGCTCGGGACAGGAGAGGGGCGGCAAGGGCATCCCGCGCCAGCTCCGCTTCGGCGGGCAGCCGCACCGGCGGCAGGGGGGAGCTGTCTGACATCGGCTGGTTCTCCTCATGGGGCTTACGTTGCGACCGCCCACCCTAGACGGATATGCCCCCATGCCGCCGGGTTCATCGACCGGTCGACATCCCCTCATGTCCCCGACATCCCCGAAACCTTGACAACTCACGGGCGCAGGACGGAAATTGACGCGCGTAGAAGTACGTGGGGGCGTACGGGGGTGCCCTGCGCGCGCCGCACCGCTCCCGCCGTCCCAGGTCCCGCTCCGCCACCACGTCCCGGCACCCGCCGGCCGCACGTCTCCGGAGGATCCGTTGTCCCGTTCGACGTCCCACTCGTTCTCCCGGTCGCGCCTCGCCGCGCTCGCCGTCGCCTGCGCCGCGGTGTCCGGCACCCTCGCCACGCTCCCCGCCCACCCGGCCGCGGCCGCCGACGTCGCCATCCACGACATCCAGGGCGCCACCCGCATATCCCCGCTCACCGGACAGCAGGTCACGGGCGTGACGGGGGTGGTGACGGGCGTCAGAACGTACGGCTCGTCCCGCGGCTTCTGGTTCCAGGACACCAGGCCCGACGCCGACCCGGCCACCAGCGAGGGCGTCTTCGTCTTCACGAGTTCCACTCCCACCGTGAAGGCCGGAGACGCCGTCACCGTCTCCGCAACGGTCTCCGAGTACGTACCCGGCGGCGCCTCGTCCGGCAACCAGTCGCTCACCGAGCTGACGAAGCCGACCGTGACCGTGAACTCGTCGGGCAACCCGGTGCCGGTCACCACGGTCAGCGCCGCGTCGGTCCCCTCCGCGTACGCGCCGCAGGGCGACCCGGCGGCGAACGGCTCCGTCAACAAGCTGCCACTGCGCCCGCGCGCGTACGCCCTCGACTACTACGAGTCCCTGGAGGGCCAGAACGTGCGCGTCGGCTCCTCCCGCGTCGTCACCGCGTCCGACGCGTACGGCGAGCTGTGGGTCACCGTCAAGCCGCACGAGAACCGCACGAAGCGCGGCGGCACCCGCTACGCCTCGTACGAGGACCAGAACGGCGGGCGCCTGCAGATCCAGTCGCTCGGGGCGCTCGACGACTTCCCCGCGGCCGACGTCGGCGACGTCCTGACCGGCGCCACAGAGGGCCCGCTCGACTTCAACCAGTACGGCGGATACACGCTGGTGGCCCGGGAGTTGGGCGACCTGCGACAGTCGGGCGTCGAGCGCGAGACGACCCGCGCGCAGAAGTCCGGCGAGCTGGCCGTGGCGACGTACAACGTGGAGAACCTCGACCCGTCCGACGCCACCTTCGACGCGCACGCCGCCGCGATCGTCGACCATCTGCGCTCGCCCGACATCGTGTCCCTGGAAGAGATCCAGGACAACAACGGCGCGAAGAACGACGGGACGGTCGCCGCCGACGCGACGATGCGCAAGCTCATCGACGCGATCGTCGCCGCGGGCGGACCCCGCTACGACTGGCGTTCGATCGACCCGGAGAACAACAAGGACGGCGGCGAGCCGGGCGGCAACATCCGCCAGGTCTTCCTGTTCAACCCGGACCGCGTGTCCTTCACCGACCGTCCCGGCGGCGACGCGACCACACCGGTGGGTGTGACCAGCGCGCACGGCAAGGCGGCGCTCACCGCGTCGCCCGGCCGCGTGGCACCCGGCGACGCCGCGTGGGCGAACAGCCGCAAGCCGCTGGCCGGCGAGTTCACGTTCCGCGGCAAGTCCGTCTTCGTGATCGCCAACCACTTCGCGTCGAAGGGCGGCGACCAGGGCCTGACCTCCCAGTACCAGCCGCCCGCGCGCTCCTCGGAGACGCAGCGGCACGCGCAGGCGACGGTGGTGAACGCCTTCGCCAAGGATGTCCTGAAGGCGCAGCCGGACGCGGACGTGATCACGCTCGGCGACATCAACGACTTCGAGTTCTCCGGCACGACCCAGCGCCTGGAGGCCGGCGGTGGGCTCTGGTCGGCGATCAAGTCCCTGCCGAAGCACGAGCGTTATACGTATGACTACCAGGGCAACAGCCAGGTCCTCGACCAGATCCTGATCAGCCCGTCGGTCAGGGCGAAGAAGGCGTTCGCCTACGACAGCGTGCACATCAACAGCGAGTTCCACGACCAGATCAGCGACCACGACCCGCAGGTCCTGCGCTTCCGTCCCTGACGGCAAGCCCGGGGCCGGGGCTGGGGCCGAGGCTGGGGCTGGGGCCGGGGGCTAGGCGAAGATCCGCGCCAGCCAGTCGCCCCACTCGACCTCGTTCCGCGCGGCATCCGCGTCCGGCGCGAAGTCATGGACGCTGATGCCGACGGGCGCGCCCCAGTGGCCGCGGCCGAAGAAGCGGTACAGGGCGTCCTCCGTGCGCAGGCCGAGGAAATACGCGTCGCGGTAGTCGAGTACGGCGTCCAGGGCATGTCCGGCCGGGCCCTGGACGCGGACCCGCGCGCCCTCCGTCGCGTCGACGGGCAGGCCGAGCGTGCGGCCGACGGCGGTGAGCGCCTCACGGTTCGCGGAGCTGCCGGGCCCGTCGAGCGTGGCGAAGGCGATCGGGCGGCCGGCGAAGTGCGTCACGTACTGGCGCAGCGTGTGCAGGTAGAAGTCGGTGTGCTTGTCGGCGCCGTCGTAGAGGTCGTCCCAGTTCTCGGTGAAGACGCCGCTGTGGACGTAGCGGACGCGGGACCGGCCGCCGCCGTCGCGCGGCTCGATGGCCCAGTCGATCTGGTTGAGCGGCTGGCCGGGCGGCAGGGCGGCCGGGTCGTCGGAGCGGACGGTGAGCCGGCGCGGCGGGTCCCACACGGTCAGCACGGAGCGGAAGGGGCCCTCGCCGCCCTCCTTGGGCTCGTACTCCATGGGCCACAGCCAGCCGCCGGACCCCTTGGTGACGGCGTCCCACACCTGCTGGGGGGCGACGCCGACCTCGAACTCGCGCGGGATCTCGAACGGCTTTCCGCCGTCACGGGCCCCGCTCATGACCGCCGCCTTCGTCGCATGGACTCACGGTCCCACAGGTCAACCGACCCCGCCCCCGCGCGACTATCCACCGCCTCCCATCGCCCGCCCCAGACGCGCCAACTGCCCCTGGAACCAGTCGAGTCGAGCCTGGAGCAGCGCCGCCTCCGCGGCCAGTTCGGGCACTCCGGGGGCGGGCCCCCGCGACCCCGCGCCGGGTGCGGCGCGCACCCGCAGCCCGTCACCCGCGAGCCGGGCGAACGCCTCCAGGGTCCAGCGCGGCCTCCCGCCCACGCACCCCGCACACGCCGCCTCCAGCACCGACCGACCCGCACGCCCCCACCCGGCGTCGGCGAGCACCGCCGCCTCCGCGCCGCACGGGCACGGCCCGACGGTGGCGGCCCGCACCCGCTGCCGCCCGTAACGGAACCCGCGCTCGAACCGGATGTAGGGCCCGAGGACGGAGACCTCGAGCAGCACCGCCCTACGGTGCTCGGCCTGCACCAACAGCCCTTCCGCGCACCGGCGTTCGTGTACGCAGTGGAATCCGCAGTCGCAGCGCCGGTGCGGTGCGCTGTGCCGCCGCCCGTACACGCAGCGCGCCTCGTCGAGCACCTTGTAGGGCGCGGCGGCACCGAGCGAGACACCCAGAAATCCGGCGCCCCCACCGTCCGCGCCGAGCACGGGGTGGGCGATTTTGTAACCGGTGGGCGGCTCCGTCGGGCGCTCCTGAGGGAGCCGCGGCCTCATCGCTCCGCCGGGACCTCGGCGGGCTCCGGTACGGCATCGCGCACGACGGCATCGCGCATGGCGGCGTCGACCGCCAACTCCTGCGCCAGTTCGTCCATTTCGGGCCGCTCGGTCTCCCGCGGCGCTTCTTCGGCGATTCCGGTGGCGAGTGCCTTGCCGAGCCTCATGGTGCCTCCCCTGAACGGCCTTCGGCGACCTGGTTGCCGGTCACCGGCCTCTCATGGTGGCGCAGACCGCTCGATTTGGCACCAGCGCGTTCGGCATCCTGCACGAGCAGGGCGTGCTCGTCGGCCACCAGCGCCTCGGCCACGGCCACCGCCCGCTCCCCCGCGAGCCGCAGCCCGGCCTGCGACCAGGGTTCGGGCGCCGGGTGCCGGCGCCGCCACCAGGCGGCGCACGCCGCGTAGAGCCCACTCGCACACATCACCGCGGGCGCGGCAAGCGCCATCACCACGTCTCGCACCACACGCACCTCGCGAACGGACCAGCGTCTTCACTGCGGTTCATCGGATTCCCGCCGCGCCACCTGAAGCACACATCTCAGCCAAACCGGACGTCGGGTGGCGAATTCCAGCCCCACGGCTCCGCTTCCACCTCGACACTTCAGCAGTGCTTCGCACCACCTCGTAGCAGAATTAAGTGGAGCTACATCGCGCCCGGGCCGACACTCCCCTCATGACCGACGCAACCCCACCTCCCTCCCCCTTCAACCGCGCCCTGTGCGCCATGGTCACGCCCTTCACACGGACGGGGACGCTCGACCTGGCCGCCGCCCAGAAGCTGGCCGACCAGCTGGTCACCGAGGGCTGCGAGGGCCTCGTCCTGTCCGGCACGACCGGGGAGTCGCCGACCACGACGGACACGGAGAAGGCGGATCTCGTGCGGGCGGTGCGCGAGGCGGTCGACGGCCGCGCGAAGGTCGTCGCCGGCGTCGGCACGTCCGACACCCGGCACACCGCCGACGTCGCCCGGCAGGCCCAACAGGCGGGCGCGGACGGCCTGTTGGTGGTAACTCCGTACTACAGCCGCCCGCCGCAGGACGCGATCGAGGCCCACTTCCGCGCGATCGCCGACGCCACGGACCTCCCCCTGATGCTCTACGACATCCCGGGCCGCACCGGCACCCGCGTCAAGCCGGACACGATGATCCGGCTCGCGGACCACCCCAGGATCGTCGCCGTGAAGGACTGCGCGTACGACCTTCTCGGCACCCAACGGGTCATGTCCGAAACGGACTTGGCGTACTACACGGGCTGCGACGAGTACGTCCTGGCGCTGTACGCACTGGGCGGCGCGGGCTACGTCTCGACGGTCTCGAACGTGGCGCCCGCCGCCTTCCGCGCCATCATCGACGCGTACGACGCGGGCGACACGAAGGAGGCCGCCCGCCGCCAGCAACTCACCGTCCCGCTCACCCAGTTGATGATGAACGCGGGCCTACCGGGAACGGTCACCGTGAAGGCGCTCCTCGGCGGCCCGGTCCGCGCACCACTGCAACCCGCCGACCAGGAGACGGCCGACGGACTGCGGGCGGCGCTGGAGAAGCTGCTCAGCGCGTCGTGAACTGGGGCGACCAACGCCTTGCGGAAGTCGCTCAGGCGGGAATTCTTCCGGGTAACTTCCCCGGGTGGACAACGGCAGAGAACCGATCGACGAGAAGACGCTGCGCGGCCTGATGGAAGCGCAGCGGATCGCGGCGGAGCAGCGGCAGGTGGCGGCCGCGTGGGGGCGGATCGAGGCGTGGCTCGGGGAGCACGCGCGCGGCTCGCTGGCGGCGCTGCGCCCGGGCACGTACGACGAACTGCCCTGGGCGGCGTTCATGCTCGAAGAGATGGCGCTGCTACCGCTGGACCGGGTCGCCGAGCTGTACGAGTTCCACATGAGCGTGCACCGGCACTCGGGCATCGACGAGGACGAGGAAGGGGCCGTCCCGTACTGGCGCGCGTCCTGGATCCCGCTCTGCGCAGGCAGCCACTACGAGCGCTATCCGCTGCTGTACGTCGACCTGGAGACGGGACGCGTCTGTTTCTGCTCCCGCTACGGCGAGCGCAGCCCTCGCTACGAGTCCGTGACCGACTACCTGGAGGAGATGGCCGACCGCCTGGAGTCACCCCACCTGCTGGACGGGCCCAGACCGGGCACGATGGACCTGCGCGCCCTGGTCTGGGGGCACTCGGCACCCGAACCAGGTACGGATACTCATGACGGGGCCGCGGACCCGGCGTGACCATGGGGGAAGAACGGCACCATCACCCACGGGGAGTCGACCGATGAATGCCCGCACCCTTCTGCGCCTGACCGTCACCAACCCGGCGTCGGCCATCTACCTCGGCCTCGTCGGCGCGTCCGTCGTGTTCACCGGTGTCGTCCTGCTGACGTCCTCCGACCCGGGCTTCGTCGGCGTTTGGCCCGTCTTCTTCACCGCCCCGACGTCCCTGCTCGCGATGGGGATCATCGGCGCGGTCGGGGGCATCGAGGCGCCCATGTGGCTCCTCGCCGCCGGCATCGTCGTGAGCGCGCTGCTCCAGTCCCTGGCCCTCGGCGCGGCCTACGAGGCGCTGCGCGGCCGCCGCCTCGGCGGCCGGACCGCCTGACACCTTCCGCGGACACGCGAGCGCCCTCCCGTGAGCCACGGGAGGGCGCTCGCCTGTACCGGCCTGTCGCAGGTCAGTTGTGGCTGTGCAGCACCTCGTTGAGGCCGCCCCACACCGCGTTGTTCGGGCGGGCCTCGACCGTGCCGGTCACCGAGTTGCGGCGGAAGAGGATGTTCGAGGCGCCGGAGAGATCGCGGGCCTTGACGACCTGGCCGTCGGGCATCGTCACGCGGGTGCCCGCGGTGACGTACAGGCCGGCCTCGACGACGCACTCGTCGCCGAGCGCGATGCCGACGCCCGCCTCGGCGCCGACGAGGCAGCGCTCGCCGATGACGATGCGGACGTTGCCGCCGCCGGACAGCGTGCCCATCGTGGAGGCGCCGCCGCCGATGTCCGAGCCGTCGCCGACGACGACGCCGGCGGAGATGCGGCCCTCGACCATCGACGTGCCGAGCGTGCCGGCGTTGAAGTTCACGAAGCCCTCGTGCATGACCGTGGTGCCCTCGGCGAGGTGCGCACCCAGGCGGACGCGGTCGGCGTCGGCGATGCGCACGCCCTTGGGGGCGACGTAGTCCGTCATGCGCGGGAACTTGTCGACGGAGGTCACGGCCAGGTGCAGGCCCTCCGCGCGGGCGTTCAGCCGGGCCGTCTCCAGGTTGTCGACGGCGACCGGGCCGAGCGAGGTCCAGGCGACGTTGGCGAGGAGGCCGAACACGCCGTCCAGGTTCTGGCCGTGCGGCTTCACCAGGCGGTGGGAGAGCAGGTGCAGGCGCAGGTACGCGTCGTGCGCGTCGAGCGGCTTGTCGTCGAGGGACGCGATGACCGTACGGACGGCCACGGTCTCCACGCCACGGCGGGCGTCGGGGCCGATCGCCTTCGCCGCGCCCGCGCCGAGCAGCTCGACGGCCTTCTCGGCGGAGAGCTTCTCGGTCCCGGCGGGACCCGGCTCCGCGACGAGTTCGGGGGCGGGGAACCAGGTGTCGAGAACGGTGCCGTCGGACGTAACGGTGGCGAGGCCGGCGGCGACGGCGCCGGTGGAGCGGGAGGCAGTGGTGTCGGTCATGCCCCAAACCTAATCGGCGCCGGCCCGCGGAGGCTAACCGGTCGGTGCCCCCGTCTCACGTGCCGGGCGCCGACCGCCCGCCCGACCCCCGCGTCTCCGACATGTCACCGAATCAGCCGCGCCAGCATCTCCCGCGTGTACCCGGCGTCGTACTCGCCGCCCGTCAGCAGCACTTGGAGCGAGATGCCGTCCATCAGCGCGACCATCGCCCGCGCGGTGACCGGGTCGGTGCGCCGGGCGACGACCTCCGCCAGCTCCTCGCACCACTCGGCGGCGACGGGCCGCAGCGCGGGTCGGCGCAGCGCGGCCAGGTACAGCTCGTACTCCAGCTCCACGCCGACCCGGTCCCCCGCCAGCCACTCGCCGAGCAGGTCGGCGAGCTCGGCGGGCAGATCGCTGCCCGTGTCCGCGAGGGCGTGGTGCGCCGCGACGACCTTCGCGAAGCCCTCGTTGGCCTGCCGCAGTGCGGCCACCATCAGCTCGTCGAGGGTCTTGAAGTGGTAAGTGGTCGAGCCGAGCGGCACGTCGGCCTCGCGGGCGACGGAGCGGTGGCTGAGCCCGCCGATGCCCTTCGACCCGACCACCCGGATCGCGGCGTCGATGATCCGCTGGCGGCGCTCGGGGTCGTAGCGGCGCGTCCTCATCAGTGCGCCCCGCCCATATTGAGCAGCACGACCCCGCCGATGACGAGGACGATCCCGCCGACCTTGGCGAGCGTCAGGCCCTCGCCGAGGAACAGCATGCCGATCGCGGCGATGACGGCGGTGCCGGTGCCCGCCCAGATCGCGTAGGCGGTGCCGATCTGCACGGTCTTCAGCGTCTGCGCGAGCAGCGCGAACGCGACGATGTAGCCGGCGACGGTGAGCAGCGAGGGCCAGAGCCTGCTGAACCCCTCGCTGTACTTCATGGCGGTGGTGGCTCCCACCTCGGCGGCTATGGCGCCGGCCAGCAGCACGTATCCCATGCGTACGAGTGTACACATCGTTGCGTACACCCGTACACAACCAGGCCACGAAAAAGCCCCTCCGGTGACCGGAGGGGCTTGATCAGCTCACACGTTGAAGCCGAGCGCCCTCAGCTGCTCGCGGCCGTCGTCCGTGATCTTGTCCGGGCCCCACGGCGGCATCCAGACCCAGTTGATCCGGAGCTCGTTGACGATGCCGTCGGTCGCGGACTTCGCCTGGTCCTCGATGACGTCCGTGAGCGGACAGGCCGCCGACGTCAGCGTCATGTCGATCGTCGCGATGTTCGCGTCGTCGACGTGGATGCCGTAGATCAGGCCCAGGTTGACGACGTCGATGCCCAGCTCGGGGTCGACGACGTCGTACAGCGCCTCGCGGACCTCCTCCTCGGAGGCCGGCTTCATCTCCACTGCTGTGCTGTCACTCATGCGGTCTTCGCCTCCTCCGCGAAGGCCTGGGCCGTCGCGTCCTTCCACGCCATCCAGCTCAGGAGGGCGCACTTGACTCGTGCCGGGTACTTGGAGACCCCTGCGAACGCGACGGCGTCCTCCAGGATCTCCTCCATGTCGTCGTCCGGCTCCAGCTGCCCCTTGGACTGCATCAGCTCCAGGAACGTCGCCTGGATCTTCCGCGCGTCGATGAGTTCCTTGCCGACCAGAAGGTCGTTGAGGACGGACGCCGAGGCCTGGCTGATGGAGCAGCCCTGGCCCTCGTACGACACGTCCGCGATCTTCTCGCCGTCGTACTTCACCCGCAGCGTGATCTCGTCGCCGCACGTCGGGTTGACGTGGTGCACCTCGGCGTCGCCGTCCCGCAAGCCCCGGCCGTGCGGGTGCTTGTAGTGGTCCAGGATGACTTCCTGGTACATCGAATCCAGCTTCACTGTCCCCAGCCCTTAACCGAAGAAGTTCCGTACGTGCTCCAGGCCGTCGACCAGAGCGTCGATCTCGCCGGGCGTGGAGTACAGATAGAACGACGCTCGCGTGGTCGCAGGAATTCCGTACCGCAGGCAGACCGGCCGCGCGCAGTGGTGGCCGACCCGGACCGCGATGCCCAGCTCGTCGAGAACCTGGCCCACGTCGTGCGGGTGGATGTCGCCGAGCGTGAAGGAGATCGCCGCGCCCCGGTCCTCGGCCGTGGTCGGGCCGATGATCTTGAGGTCCGGGACTTCCTGGAGGCGCTTGACCGCGTACTCGGTGAGCGCGTGCTCGTGGGCGAGGATCTTGTCCATGCCGATCGAGTTCAGGTAGTCGATCGCCGCACCGAGGGCGATGGCCTGCGAGATCGGCGGCGTACCGGCCTCGAACTTGTGCGGCGCGGGAGCGTACGTCGACGAGTGCATCGACACGGTCTCGATCATCTCGCCGCCGCCGAGGAACGGCGGCAGGTCCTCAAGGAGTTCCTGCCGGCCCCACAGCACGCCGATGCCGGTCGGGCCGCACATCTTGTGGCCGGTGAAGGCCACGAAGTCGGCCTGCAGCGCCTGCACGTCGAGAGGCATGTGCGGAGCGGCCTGCGAGGCGTCGATCAGGACCAGGGCGCCGACCTCCTGGGCGCGGCGCACGATGGCCTCGACCGGGTTGTGGGTGCCCAGGATGTTCGACACGAGCACGAAGGAGACGATCTTCGTCTTCTCCGTGATGACCTCGTTGATGTTGCTCAGGTCGAGGCGGCCGTCGTCGGTGAGGCCGAACCACTTCAGCTTCGCGCCGGTGCGCTGCGAGAGCAGCTGCCACGGAACGATGTTGGAGTGGTGCTCCATCTCCGTGATCACGATCTCGGTCTCGTGATCGACCTTGTACGGCTCGTCGGCCCAACCGAGCATGTTGGCAACGAGGTTGAGCGACTCCGAGGCGTTCTTCGTGAAGATGACCTCGTCGCGGCTCGGCGCGTTGATGAACGCGGCGACCTTGTCGCGCGCGCCCTCGTACAGCGCCGTGGCCTCCTCGGCGAGCACGTGGACGCCGCGGTGGACGTTGGCGTTGTGCTGTGTGTAGTACTCGTCGATGGCGTCGAGGACCTGGCGCGGCGTCTGCGAGGTCGCCGCGTTGTCCAGGTACACGAGCTTCTTGCCGTCGTGGAGCACCCGGTCGAGGATCGGGAAGTCCTTGCGGATCGCCTCGGTGTCGAGGAGGCCCGGCAGCTGATGCGTCACGCCGATACGCCACCCTTCGTGTACTTCTCGTAGCCCTCGGCCTCGAGGGTGTCGGCCAGCTCGGGGCCGCCGGACTCGACGATCCGGCCCGCCGAGAAGACGTGCACGAAGTCCGGCTTGATGTAGCGCAGGATGCGCGTGTAGTGCGTGATCAGCAGCGTGCCGACCTCACCGGTCTCACGGACGCGGTTGACGCCGTCCGAGACCTGGCGCAGGGCGTCGACGTCGAGGCCGGAGTCGGTCTCGTCGAGGATCGCGATCTTCGGCTTGAGGAGCTCCATCTGGAGGATCTCGTGGCGCTTCTTCTCACCGCCGGAGAAGCCCTCGTTCACGTTGCGCTCGGCGAAGGCCGGGTCCATCTGGAGGGTCTCCATCGCGCCCTTGACCTCCTTCACCCACGTGCGCAGCTTGGGGGCCTCGCCGCGGATCGCCGTGGCGGACGAGCGCAGGAAGTTGGAGACGGAGACGCCGGGGACCTCGACCGGGTACTGCATGGCCAGGAACATGCCGGCGCGGGCGCGCTCGTCGACGGACATCTCGAGGACGTCCTCGCCGTCGAGGGTGACGGTGCCCTGCGTGATCGTGTACTTGGGGTGTCCCGCGATGGAGTAGGCGAGGGTCGACTTGCCGGAGCCGTTCGGGCCCATGATGGCGTGCGTCTCGCCCTGCTTCACGGTGAGGTCGACGCCCTTGAGGATCTCCTTCGTGGCGTTGTCGGCCTCGACGGTGACGTGCAGGTCTCGGATTTCAAGCGTAGCCATGGGTGTCTCAGGACTCCTGGGTGAGGGAGGCGGTGACGTCGACGTGGACGCTGCCCCCTTCGATCTGTACGGGGTATACGGGGACGGGGCGCGTGGCGGGAAGGCCGGACGGCTTGCCGGTACGCAGGTCGAAGGCGGAGCCGTGCAGCCAGCACTCGATCTGGCAGTCCTCCACCTCGCCCTCGGAGAGCGACACGTTCGCGTGCGAGCAGATGTCGTTGATCGCGAACACCTCGCCCTCGGTGCGGACGACCGAGACCGGCGTGCCGTCGAGCTCGACCCGCTTGGGGGTGTCGCTCTCCAGCTCGCTGAGGTCACAGGCGCGGACGAAGGCCATCAGACCGTGGCCTCCAGCTCGGTCGCGATCTTCGCGAGCAGGCGCTCCTCGATGTCCGGGACACCGATCTGCTGGACGAGCTCGGCGAAGAAGCCGCCGACGACGAGGCGGCGCGCCTCGTCGGCCGGGATGCCGCGGGCCATCAGGTAGAAGAGCTGCTCGTCGTCGAAGCGGCCGGTCGCCGAGGCGTGGCCCGCGCCGACGATCTCGCCGGTCTCGATCTCGAGGTTCGGCACCGAGTCGACCCGCGCGCCGTCCGTGAGGACCAGGTTGCGGTTCAGCTCGTACGTGTCCGTGCCCTCGGCGGCGGCCTCGATGAGGACGTCACCGATCCACACGGCGTGCGCTTCGTTGCCCTGGAGCGCGCCCTTGTAGACGACGTTGGACTTGCAGTGCGGGGTCGCGTGGTCGACCAGGAGGCGGTGCTCCTGGTGCTGGCCCGCGTCCGTGAAGTACAGGCCGAACAGCTCGGCCTCGCCGCCCGTGGACGCGTAGTTCACGCGCGGGTGCAGCCGGACGACGTCGCCGCCGAAGGTGACGACGACCGACTTGAAGGAGGCGTCGCGGCCGATGAGCGCGTTGTGCTGCGCCACGTGCACGGCCTTGTCGTCCCAGTCCTGCACGGAGACGACGGTCAGCTTCGCACCGTCGCCGAGCAGGTAGTCGACGTTGGCGGCGAGCACCGCGTCGCCGGTGTGGTCGATGACGACGACGGCCTCGGCGAAGGCGCCCAGCTCGACGATCTGGTGGCCGTAGGCCACGCCGCCCTCGCCGTGCACGGCGATCCGGATCGGCTCGTCGAGGACGGTCTCCTTGGGAACGGAGACGACCGACGCCTGCTCGAACGCGGAGTACGCCTGCGCGGCGACCCGGTCGACGGGCTTGCCGGCCTTGCCGACGCGGGCGTCCTCGCGGCCGACCGACTCGACGGTGACGCCGGCCGGGGCCTGGACATCGATCTTCACGCCGGTGCCGGTCGCGGTGGCGGTGCCGTCGTGCAGCCCGCGAAGGCGCTCCAGTGGCGTGAACCGCCACTCTTCCTCACGGCCGTGCGGGACGGCGAAGTCCTGCACGTCGTAGGACGGGGGCGCGCTCATGCGCGTGGCGACGGTCGACTCGGCGGCCACCGCGATGTTTCCGGTGGTCGTCGACCCCGCGGGGATGTTCTGAGCCTCAGCCATGGCTGTCGTAGTGCTCGCTTTCGTTACGTACGTAAGTGGCTTGACGGGAGCGGCGGTTGGCGACCCTGGAAGGGGCTCAACCGGCCGCGCGGTCTTAACCGACCGCGCCTTCCATCTGGAGCTCGATCAGCCGGTTGAGCTCGAGCGCGTACTCCATGGGCAGCTCCTTGGCGATCGGCTCGACGAAGCCGCGCACGATCATCGCCATGGCCTCGAACTCGCTCAGACCGCGGCTCATCAGGTAGAAGAGCTGGTCCTCGGAGACGCGGGAGACGGTCGCCTCGTGCCCCATGGACACGTCGTCCTCGCGGACGTCCACGTACGGGTACGTGTCGGAGCGCGAGATGGTGTCGACGAGCAGCGCGTCGCACAGCACGTTCGACTTCGAGCCGGGGGCGCCCTCACCGATCTCGACGAGACCGCGGTACGACGTACGACCGCCGCCGCGCGCCACGGACTTCGAGACGATGTTGGACGACGTGTTCGGCGCCATGTGGACCATCTTGGAACCGGCGTCCTGGTGCTGGCCCTCGCCCGCGAAGGCGATGGACAGCGTCTCGCCCTTGGCGTGCTCGCCCATCAGGTAGACGGCCGGGTACTTCATGGTGACCTTGGAACCGATGTTGCCGTCGATCCACTCCATGGTCGCGCCCTCGTACGCCACGGCGCGCTTGGTGACCAGGTTGTAGACGTTGTTCGACCAGTTCTGGATGGTCGTGTAACGGCAGCGCGCGCCCTTCTTGACGATGATCTCGACGACGGCGCTGTGCAGGGAGTCCGACTTGTAGATGGGCGCGGTGCAGCCCTCTACGTAGTGCACGTACGCGTCCTCATCGACGATGATCAGCGTGCGCTCGAACTGACCCATGTTCTCCGTGTTGATACGGAAGTAGGCCTGGAGCGGGATCTCGACGTGCACGCCCTTCGGCACGTAGATGAAGGAGCCGCCGGACCACACGGCGCTGTTCAGCGACGCGAACTTGTTGTCACCGACGGGGATGACGGTCCCGAAGTACTCCTTGAAGAGCTCCGGGTGCTCCTTCAGGGCCGTGTCGGTGTCCATGAAGATGACACCCTGCTCCTCCAGGTCCTCGCGGATCTGGTGGTACACGACCTCGGACTCGTACTGGGCCGCGACACCGGCGACGAGGCGCTGCTTCTCCGCCTCGGGGATGCCGAGCTTGTCGTACGTGTTCTTGATGTCCTCGGGCAGGTCCTCCCAGGACTCCGCCTGCTTCTCCGTGGAACGCACGAAGTACTTGATGTTGTCGAAGTCGATGCCCGACAGGTCCGAGCCCCAGTTCGGCATGGGCTTCTTGCCGAACAGCTTCAGCCCCTTGAGGCGGAGCTTGGTCATCCACTCGGGCTCGGACTTCTTGGCGGAGATGTCGCGGACGACGTCCTCGTTGATGCCGCGCCTGGCAGAGGCACCGGCCGTGTCGGAGTCCGCCCAGCCGTATTCGTACTTGCCCAGGCCCTCGAGCTCGGGGTGAGCAGTCTCCTCGATGGGGAGCGTCATGCGGGGTTCCTCCCGGCCGTGCTTGCAGATGCGTTGGTGGTCGTATTGGGGGTGTTCTTGGGAATGAACGTCGTGCAGACCCCGTCGCCATGGGCGATGGTCGCCAGCCGCTGTACGTGGGTGCCGAGCAGTTGCGAGAACATTTCCGTCTCGGCCTCGCACAGTTGCGGGAACTGCTCGGCGACGTGGGCGACTGGGCAGTGGTGCTGGCAGAGCTGCTCACCGACCGGTGCGCTACGCGCCGTAGCAGCGTACCCGTCCGCGCTCAAGGCCCTCGCCAGGGCCTGGGCGCGCTCCTCGGGGGCCGCCGCCTCGATCGCCGCCCGGTAGGGACCGGCCTGCGCGGCGATCCGCGCGCGGGCGAAGGAGACGAGCGCCTCGTCGCCGCCGGCCTGCTCCTTGATCCAGCGGAGCGCTTCCGCGGCGAGCTTGTCGTAGGACTGGTCGAAGGCGTCCCGGCCGCAGTCGGTCAGCGCGAAGGCCTTGGCGGGGCGGCCGCGGGTGCGGGCCCCGTAGACGCGCCGTTCCTTGGGCTCCACGACATTGTCGGCACCGAGGGCGTCGAGGTGGCGGCGGACGGCGGCCTGGGTGAGACCGAGGCGTCCCGCGAGCTCGGCGACGGTGGACGGGCCGTGGTCCAGGATGGAGCGCGCGACCCGGTTGCGGGTGGACCGCTCTCCGGTCGTGAGCTCCTCTGGGGCCTCGCCGACGTTTTTCACAACACCATTGTTGCGTAATTCCTCAGACCCTGACAAGCGCGGCGGTGATCGCGCTCGGTGCCGTGCATCACTTAGGCAGGCCTAAGTAGTCACCCGCCGTGACCTGCGGAAACGATCTTTGATCGATCGGACCGCGCATGCGGGAGGGGGCCGACGCCAACAAATCCCGTGACGCCCGACCACCCCCGCATGGACACTCGCCCCATGCCCACACCCCTCCCGACCGGCCCACTCGTCACGCAGACGTCCCTCACGGCAGATCTCCGCGCCCTCCACGTCCAACCGGGCGACACGCTCCTCGTCCACACCTCGCTCAGCAGCCTCGGCTGGGTGAACGGCGGCGCGGCCACGGTCGTCCGCGCACTCCTCGACGCGCTCGGCACCGACGGCACGCTCGTCGTCCCGACGCAGTCCGGGGAGCTCACGGATCCGGCCGAGTGGGTTCGACCGCCGGTGCCGCAGGAGTGGTGGGAGACGATCCGGGCGACCATGCCCGCGTACGACCCGGCGATCACGCCCACGCGCGGTGTCGGCGTCGTCCCGGAGGCCGTGCGGACGTGGCCGGGCGCCCTGCGCAGCGCGCATCCGCAGACGTCCTTCGCGGCGCTCGGGCCGCGCGCCGCCGCGGTGACCGAGGGGCACGCGGTCGACTGTCGGCTCGGTGAGCGCAGCCCGCTGGCCCGTCTGGAGGAGCTGCACGCGCGCGTACTGCTCCTCGGCGCGGGATACGAGGCGTGTACGGGCTTCCACCTGGCCGAATACCGCATCCCGGCCGGTCACGAGGACGCCGGACGGCCGGGCCCCCACGGCTGGGAACACGTGCGCGAGGTGACGATCGACGCCGACCGGTTCGACGAGCTGGGCGCAGCCTTCGAGCGCGACACTCCGGTCACCCTCGGCCGGGTCGGCGCCGCCGAGGCCCGGCTCTTCCCGCTCGCGGACGCCGTGGCCTACGCGGAGAAGTGGCTGCCCGCACACCGGCCCGCCGCCGACTGACGGGTCTGCCGCGTTCCTGCGCCCCGGGCGTCCGGCAGCCGCGCCGCCTCCCTAGACTTGCCCACCATGCGAAGTGAGCCAGTCGTCCACATCACCGGTCTGGTGAAGCGGTACGGAACCAAGACCGCGGTCGACGGCCTCGACCTCACGGCGGCCCCCGGCATCACGGCCGTCCTCGGCCCCAACGGCGCGGGCAAGACCACCACGATCGAGACCTGCGAGGGCTACCGCAGGCCGGACTCCGGCACCGTCCGCGTCCTCGGCCTCGACCCGGTCAAGCAGGCCTCCGCGCTACGCCCCCGGATCGGCGTGATGCTGCAGTCCGGCGGCGTCTACTCCGGCGCCCGCGCCGACGAGATGCTCCGCCACATCGCCAAGCTGCACGCCCACCCGCTCGACGTGGACGACCTCATCGAGCGCCTCGGCCTCGGCAGTTGCGGTCGCACCACGTACCGGCGGCTCTCCGGCGGCCAGCAGCAGCGGCTCGCGCTCGCCATGGCCGTGGTGGGCCGGCCCGAGCTCGTCTTCCTCGACGAGCCGACCGCGGGCCTCGACCCGCAGGCCCGGCACGCCACCTGGGACCTGGTGCGGGACCTGCGCGCCGACGGCGTCTCCGTCATCCTCACCACGCACTACATGGACGAGGCGGAGCAGCTCGCCGACGACGTGGCGATCGTCGACGCCGGCAAGGTCATCACGCAGGGCTCCCCGGAGCAGCTGTGCAAGGGCGGCGCCGAGAACACGCTCCGCTTCTCCGGGCGGCCGGGGCTCGACGTGGCCTCGCTCCTCAAGGCCCTGCCCGCCGACTCGGCGGCCGTCGAACTCACCCCGGGTTCCTACCGCGTCAGCGGCAAGGTCGACCCCCAGCTCCTCGCGACGGTCACCTCCTGGTGCGCCCAGCACGGCGTGATGCCGGACAAGATCTCCGTCGAGCGGCACACCCTGGAAGATGTATTCCTGGAAATGACCGGCAAGGAGCTGCGCGGATGAGCGCCACCGAAACCCAGCGCGGCACCGGTACGTACGCCCCCGCCCCCGGAGCCGCCCCGCTCCCCCGCATGATCGCGACGCAGGCCGCGCTCGAGACGAAGATGCTGCTGCGCAACGGCGAACAGCTGCTGCTCACGGTCGTCATCCCGACGCTGCTGCTGGTCCTGTTCTCGGCGGTCGACATCGTCGACACGGGTTCCGGCAAGGCCGTCGACTTCCTCGCCCCCGGCATCCTGGCGCTCGCCGTGATGTCGACCGCCTTCACCGGCCAGGCCATCGCCACCGGCTTCGAGCGCCGCTACGGGGTGCTGAAGCGGCTCGGCGCCTCGCCGCTGCCGCGCTGGGCGCTGATGACGGCGAAGACGCTCTCCGTCCTGGTCACCGAGGTGCTCCAGGTGCTCCTCCTCACGGTCATCGCGTTCGCGCTCGGCTGGTCCCCGCACGGCAACCCGTTCGCCGTTCTCCTCCTCCTGGTGTTCGGCACGGCGGCGTTCTCCGGCCTCGGTCTCCTCATGGCGGGCACCCTCAAGGCGGAGGCCACGCTGGCCGCGGCGAACCTCGTCTTTCTGCTGCTCCTGGTCGGCGGCGGCGTCATCGTGCCGCTCGACAAGTTCCCCGACGCGGCCCAGTCGGTCCTCGGCCTGCTGCCCATCTCGGCGCTCTCCGACGGCCTGCGGGACGTGCTGCAGCACGGCGCGGCGATGCCGTGGGGCGACCTGGGGATCCTGGCCGTCTGGGCGGTCGTGGGGCTGGGCGCGGCGGGTCGCTTCTTCCGCTGGGAGTGACCCCGCGGGGCGGGCACGCACCGGCCACGGGAGCGTAACTTGCGTCACAGATGGCCCAGTTACGTCCCCCTCGTGAAGCCGTGCACAAGCGGCCGCCTACGATGGGCCCGTGCCAAAGCTGACCCCCACCGACGCCGCGCGGGCGCTGCGCAATCCGCTCGCCTTCATCGCCGAGTACTGGACTCCCGCGCAGCGGACCGTCCAGCGCGCGGCCATGTCCGCCGTCGTCATGACGGTGCTCATCGTCTGCACCGGCGGCGCCGTGCGCCTGACCGGCTCGGGCCTCGGCTGCCCGACCTGGCCCAAGTGCACCGACCAGTCGCTGACCGCGACGAGCGAGATGGGCTTCCACGGAGCCATCGAGTTCGGCAACCGCATGCTCACCTACGTGCTGTGCGCCGCGGTCGGCTGGGCGATCATCGCCGCCCGCTCGCAGAAGCCGTGGCGGCGCACGGTGACCCGGCTCGGCTGGGCCCAGTTCTGGATCGTGATGGGCAACGCCGTGCTGGGCGGCATCGTCGTCCTGGTCGGCCTCAACCCGTACACGGTGGCCGCCCACTTCGTCCTGACCACCGCCCTGCTCACGGTCGCCGTCGTGATGTGGCAGCGCACCCGCGAGGGCGACGGCGAGCCGCGCCCGCTGGTCGGCAAGGCCATCAAGCAGCTGGTCTGGGCCCTGGTCGCGGCGGCGGCGCTGCTGATCCTCGTCGGCACGGTGGTGACCGGCGCGGGCCCGCACGCGGGCGACTCCAGCGACGTCCACCGGATGCCGCTGGACTGGGAGACGGTCTCCAAGGTGCACGCGGTCCTGGCCTGGATCGTCGTGACGCTGACCTTCGCGCTCTGGTTCGTCCTGAAGGCGGTCGACGCCCCCAAGGGCCCGCTGCACCGCACCCGCGACCTGTTCCTGATCCTGCTCGCGCAGGGGGTCATCGGCTACGTCCAGTACTTCACGGACCTGCCGGAGGTCCTGGTCGGCCTGCACATGCTGGGCTCGGCGCTGGTGTGGATCGGCGTACTGCGCGTGGTCCTCGCGCTGCGCGAACGCCCGGTGGCGGAACCGGACCTGCCCTCGCAGACGGATCAGGAACTCTCGGCGGTCTGACGAGGAGTCCTACGCGCTCGGGGAACGCTCAGGCGCCCCCGAGCCCGTACACCCGCCGCGCCGTCCCCGCCGCGATCATCCCCGCCACCCGCTGCGCGTCGCTCAGCGACCACGCCCCGTCGGCGACCCACTCCCCGAGCACCCGCCCGAGCGCCTGCCGGAACAGCCGCGCGCCCACCACGTGCAGCTCGGGCAGCCCCCGCGCGCCGGTCGAGAACAGCAGCTTTCCGAACGGCGCCAGCTCCAGGAACTCCGCGAGCAGCCCCGCCGCCCGCGTCCCCGTACGGGCGAGCGCGGGCCCCAGGTCCGCGTAGACGTGCGGGAAGACGCCCGCCAGATGCGCCGCGTGGCGGTGGTACGGGTAGCCGTGCAGCAGCACCACGTCCGTGCCGAGCCCCGCCGTGGCGCGGGCGAACTCGACGAGCGACACCGGGTCCGTGTGGACGGCCTGGTCGATGGTTCCGCAGCGCAGTTGCAGCGGGCGCCCCGAGGCGATCGCGATCCACAGCAGGTGCCGCAGCAGCACGGGGTCCGTGAGGGCGCCGCCGACCTGCCGCCCCGCCAGCCACCGCCCCGCCGCGCCGCGCACCTCGCCGGGTCCCGGCGGCTGCGGGTCGAGCGCGAGCCCGTGGCGCACGCCGGCGACCGAGGTGAAGGCGACCGCGCCTGAGGCCGCGGCGTGCACCGATTCGGCGAGGTTCGCGAGGAAGGAGTCGACGGTCCCGGAGGTGTCCGCGACCTGCTCCGCGAGGAGTTCGAGGCGGACGATCTCGTGGGCCTCGCTCTGGGCTGCGGAGGCCAGCTCGGCGGGCCCGGTCAGATCGTCGGCGAGACCCGTGTCCACGAGATACGTGGTGATGCCGCTGCCGCGCAGCAGCCTGCGCCCCGCCTCGACGACGCCCAGTTCGCGGCGCCTGGCCAGATAGCGGGCGGGCGGACAGTGCGGCTCAAGACCGAGCAGCGGCGGGCACCAGCGGCGCACCGCGAACCCGGTCTGGGTGTCGAAGAAGGTGGTGCCGGGAGCGGGCGGCCCCTCGCCCCGGCCGAGGTGGGCCTCGAACGTGCCGAGGCCCAGCTCCGTACGCAGCACCCCATGGCAGTACTGATCCACGAGGGACGGCGTTTCGATCATCCGGGCTCCCCGTATATGGACCGTGCTTCTACAGTCCTAACGGGTGAAAGGGCGCCTGGTGTTGCTCGAAATTCAACCGCCGAGCTGGATGCCCGCCATCCGCTTCCATTCGTACGGTCCCGTCTCGACCTTGGCCGCGAAATCGCCGTCGAAGTCCTCGTGGACGGTGATGCCCGCCTTCTCGACGGCCTTCTGCGCGATCTCGTACGTGCGGGCCACCAGGTCTCCCCAGCCGCCGTCCTCGCCGACGAGCACGATGCGCGTGCCGTGCTCCCCGATGTACGCGAGCTGTCCCTCGACGCCACCGTGCGCCTTGGCGAACACGCCGATCTCCTTGGCCAGCTTGGCCGCGCGACGCTCGTCCTTGGCCGCCCCGCGGGGCGCCTCAACCGCTTGAGTCTCTGCCATGGACAGGATGCTACCGACGAGTAGCCCGGCAAGCGACAAGTGGGGTACGTGGCCTGGGCCACGTACCCCACTACAGAAGAACGAAGAGAGCGGTCAGCGCAAGAAGGGGTCCACCGCGATCGCCACGAACACCAGCGACACATAGGTGATGGACCAGTGGAACAGCCGCATCTCCTTGAGCTTCACGCCCGAGACCTCGGCCTTGGCGCGGCTCTGCAGACCGTGCGCCTCCCACAGCCAGAACCCGCCGGCGAGCAGCGCGACCGCCGTGTAGAACCAGCCCGTGTAGCCGAGCGGCTGGAGCAGCAGCGACACCGCGACCATCACCCAGCTGTAGGCGACGATCTGCTTGGCCACGACCTTGTTGGAGGCGAGGACCGGAAGCATCGGCACGCCCGCGCGCGCGTAGTCGTCCTTCACCTTCATGGAGAGCGGCCAGTAGTGCGGCGGCGTCCAGAAGAACATGACCCCGAAGAGGATGACCGGCGCCCACGACATGGAGTTCGTGACCGAAGACCAGCCGATGAGGACGGGCAGGCAGCCCGCGATGCCGCCCCACACGATGTTCTGCGCCGTACGACGCTTCAGGATCATCGTGTAGACGACTACATAGAAGAGCAGCGCGCCCAGGGAGAGCCAGGCCGACAGCCAGTTCACCGCGAAGCCGAACAGCAGCGTCGAGATCACCGCGAGGGCGATGCCGAAGGCCAGGCACTCGTTGGGACTGACCATGCCGGTGACCAGCGGACGCTGCGACGTGCGCTCCATGAGGGCGTCGATGTCGCGGTCGTACCACATGTTCAGGGCGTTGGCACCGCCCGCCGACAGGTAACCGCCGACGCAGGTGATCAGCACGAGCCAGAGGTCGGGCACACCCTGTTCGGCAAGGAACATCACCGGAACGGTGGTGATGAGGAGCAGTTCGATGATTCGCGGCTTGGTCAGCGCCACGAACGCCTTGATGCGGGCCCCGAACGGCCGCTGGCCCCGACTGCTGTTTGTCAGCGCTCCCGCTGGACGGGATTCGACGGCCGTCACGCACACCCCTGACAGAGACTCCAGCGAGCCCCCGTTGCGGACCACTTGATGTGAAGTCCCGGTAAAGGCTCGCGCGTACCACGCCACTCTAGACGTTGCCCATACCCAGCCCTTCGTGGGGGTGGGTCGTGTTGGCCCGCATGCCGTAACGCCCCTTCGCACCCCTCTTTGGAGGCCCGTCCGGATGAGCAATTCCGGTCACGGATGAGCCCCCATCTGAGCGGCTGCGTATTCACGTGTCGAAAGCGCGTCGATCCGCGTCAGGAGGCGGATCCGACAGACTCCCGGCAGTCTGGAATGACTCGAAAAAAAGCACGTTCCAGCGAGGGTAGGCTCGACAACGGCTGGTGACAGACGTCACCGGCATGAGACATGTGGAGAGGAGCCCTGACTCAGGGTGAGCACCAAGCCGACCACCACAGACTTCGAGTGGACCGATGTGGACCAGCGGGCCGTTGACACCGCTCGCGTCCTGGCCGCCGACGCCGTACAGAAGGTCGGCAACGGCCATCCCGGTACGGCGATGAGCCTGGCCCCGGCCGCGTACACCCTCTTCCAGAAGGTGATGCGGCACGACCCGGCGGACGCCGACTGGGTCGGGCGGGACCGTTTCGTCCTGTCCGCGGGGCACTCGTCCCTGACCCTCTACATCCAGCTGTACCTGGCCGGTTTCGGCCTGGAGCTGGACGATCTGAAGGCGTTCCGCACCTGGGGCTCCCAGACGCCGGGCCACCCGGAGTACGGGCACACCACCGGCGTGGAGACCACCACGGGCCCGCTGGGCCAGGGTGTCGCCAACGCGGTGGGCATGGCCATGGCCGCCCGCTACGAGCGCGGCCTGTTCGACCCCGAGGCCGCTGCCGGGGAGAGCCCGTTCGACCACTACATCTACGCGATCGCCGGTGACGGCTGCCTCCAGGAGGGCATCTCCGCGGAGGCCTCCTCCATGGCCGGTCACCAGCAGCTCGGCAATCTGGTCCTGCTGTGGGACGACAACCACATCTCGATCGAGGGTGACACCGAGACCGCGGTCTCCGAGGACACCTGCAAGCGCTACGAGGCGTACGGCTGGCACGTCCAGCGCGTGGCCCCGAAGGCGGACGGCGACCTGGACCACGAGGCGATCTACCACGCCATCGAGGCCGCGAAGGCCGTGACGGACAAGCCGTCGTTCATCGCGATGCGCTCGATCATCGCCTGGCCCGCCCCGAACGCGCAGAACACCGAGGCCGCGCACGGCTCGGCGCTCGGCGACGACGAGGTGGCCGCCACCAAGCGCGTCCTCGGCTTCGACCCGGAGAAGTCCTTCGACGTCTCCGACGAGGTCATCGGCCACACGCGCGGCGCCCTGGAGCGCGGCGCGCAGGCCAAGGCCGAGTGGGACAAGCAGTTCGCCGAGTGGCGCTCCGCCAACCCCGAGCGGGCCGCCGAGTTCGACCGCATCAACGCGGGCGAGCTGCCGGCCGGCTGGGAGGAGAAGCTCCCCGTCTTCGAGACCGGCAAGGGCGTCGCCACCCGTGCCGCCTCCGGCAAGGTGCTGCAGGCGCTCGGCGGTGTGATCCCCGAGCTGTGGGGCGGTTCCGCCGACCTCGCCGGCTCGAACAACACGACGATCGACAAGACGTCGTCGTTCCTGCCGAAGGGCAACCCGCTGCCGGAGGCCGACCCGTACGGCCGCACGATCCACTTCGGTATCCGTGAGCACTCCATGGCCGCGGAGATGAACGGCATCGCGCTGCACGGCCACACGCGCATCTACGGCGGCACCTTCCTGGTGTTCTCCGACTACATGCGCAACGCCGTGCGCCTGTCCGCGCTGATGTCGCTGCCCGTCACCTACGTGTGGACGCACGACTCCGTCGGTCTCGGTGAGGACGGCCCGACGCACCAGCCGGTCGAGCACCTCGCCTCGCTGCGCGCCATCCCCGGCCTCAACGTCGTCCGCCCGGCGGACGCCAACGAGACGGCGATCGCCTGGCGCGAGATCCTCAGGCGCGGCAAGAAGGAGTACGGCGTCTCGCACCCGCACGGCCTGTCGCTGACCCGTCAGGGCGTGCCGACGTACGACGCCAACGAGGACACCGCCAAGGGCGGCTACGTCCTGGCCGAGGCCTCCAAGGCGACGCCGGACCTGATCCTGATCGCCACCGGCTCCGAGGTGCACCTGGCCGTCGAGGCCCGTGAGCAGTTGGAGTCCGAGGGCATCGCCACCCGCGTCGTCTCGATGCCGTGTGTCGAGTGGTTCGACGGGCAGGAGCAGGGGTACCGGGACAGCGTCCTGCCGCCCGCCGTGAAGGCGCGTGTCGCCGTCGAGGCCGGGATCGGTCTGACCTGGCACCGCTTCGTCGGGGACGCCGGACGCATCGTTTCGCTGGAGCACTTCGGCGCGTCCGCGGACGGCAAGGTCCTCTTCAAGGAGTTCGGCTTCACTGCGGAGAACGTGGTCGCCAAGGCCAAGGAATCTCTCGCCGCGGCCCAGCGCTGACGCCCATACACGACACGTAGGAGATGCATTTTCCATGACAGACGCACTCAAGCGCCTCTCCGAGGAAGGCGTCGCGATCTGGCTGGACGACCTGTCGCGCAAGCGGATCACGTCCGGCAACCTCGCCGAACTGATCGACGAGCAGCACGTCGTGGGCGTCACCACCAACCCCTCGATCTTCCAGAAGGCGATCTCCAGCGGTGACGGTTACGAGCAGCAGCTCGCCGACCTCGCCGCCCGCAAGGTCACCGTCGAAGAGGCCATCCGCATGATCACGACGGCGGACGTCCGCGACGCCGCCGACATCCTGCGCCCGGTCTTCGACTCGACGGGCGGCCAGGACGGCCGCGTGTCGATCGAGGTCGACCCGCGCCTGGCGCACAACACCAAGGCGACGGTCGCCGAGGCCCGGCAGCTGGCATGGCTGGTGGACCGGCCGAACACGCTGATCAAGATCCCGGCGACCAAGGCGGGCCTGCCCGCGATCACCGAGACGATCGGCAACGGCATCAGCGTCAACGTCACGCTGATCTTCTCGCTCGAGCGCTACCGCGAGGTCATGGACGCCTACCTCGCCGGCCTGGAGAAGGCCAAGGCCAAGGGCCTCGACCTGTCGACGATCCACTCGGTCGCCTCGTTCTTCGTGTCCCGCGTGGACGCCGAGATCGACAAGCGGATCGACGCTCTCGGCACGGACGACGCGAAGGCGGCGCGCGGCAAGGCCGGCCTCGCCAACGCCCGGCTCGCCTACGAGGCGTACGAAGAGGTCTTCGGCAGCGACCGCTGGGCCGCGCTCGACAAGGCGCAGGCCAACAAGCAGCGTCCGCTGTGGGCCTCGACGGGCGTCAAGGACAAGGCGTACAAGGACACCCTGTACGTCGACGACCTGGTCGCTCCCGGCACGGTGAACACCATGCCGGAGGGCACCTTGGAGGCGACGGCCGACCACGGCCAGATCACCGGCAACACGATCGCGGGCACGTACGACCAGTCCCGCAAGGAGATCGAGGCCGTCGAGAAGCTGGGGATCTCGTACGACGAGGTCGTGCAGCTCCTGGAGGACGAGGGCGTCGAGAAGTTCGAGGCGGCCTGGAACGACCTGCTGAAGTCGACCGAGGCGGAGCTCAAGCGCCTCGCCCCCTCGGAGGGCTGATCCCTTGACCGCACACGGAGCGAACAGCAATCCGCTCCGTGACGCCGCCGACCGACGGCTCCCGCGCATCGCGGGGCCGTCGGGCCTGGTGATTTTCGGCGTTACGGGCGATTTGTCACGTAAGAAGCTGATGCCCGCCGTTTACGACCTCGCGAACCGGGGTCTGCTCCCGCCCGGCTTCTCGCTCATCGGGTTCGCCCGTCGCGAGTGGCAGGACGAGGACTTCGCGCAGGAAGTGCACGACGCGGTCAAGCAGCACGCGCGCACGCCGTTCCGCGAAGAGGTCTGGCAGCAGCTCATCCAGGGCATGCGCTTCGTCCAGGGCAACTTCGACGACGACGACGCGTTCGAGCAGCTCAAGGCGACCATCAACGACCTGGACAAGTCGCAGGGCACGGGCGGCAACTTCGCGTTCTACCTCTCGGTACCGCCCAAGTTCTTCCCGAACGTGGTCCAGCAGCTGAAGAAGCACGGCCTCGCGGACGCGCCCGAGGGCTCCTGGCGGCGTGCCGTCATCGAGAAGCCCTTCGGCCACGACCTCGCCTCCGCCAAGGACCTGAACGCGATCGTGCACGAGGTGTTCGACCCGGACCAGGTGTTCCGGATCGACCACTACCTCGGCAAGGAGACCGTCCAGAACATCCTGGCGCTCCGCTTCGCCAACCAGATGTTCGAGCCGATCTGGAACCGGTCGTACGTCGACCACATCCAGATCACGATGGCCGAGGACATCGGCATCGGCGGCCGCGCCGGCTACTACGACGGCATCGGCGCCGCACGCGACGTCATCCAGAACCACCTCCTCCAGCTGATGGCGCTGACCGCCATGGAGGAGCCCGCCTCCTTCGACGCGGACGCGCTCGTCGCCGAGAAGGCCAAGGTGCTCGGCGCGGTGAAGCTGACGAAGGACATCGGCCGCGACACGGTGTTCGCGCAGTACGCGGCCGGGTGGCAGGGCGGCGAGAAGGCCGTCGGCTACCTCCAGGAAGACGGCATCGACCCCAAGTCGAAGACCGACACGTACGCGGCCATCAAGCTGGAGGTGGACAACCGCCGCTGGGCGGGCGTGCCCTTCTACCTGCGTACGGGCAAGCGTCTCGGGCGGCGGGTCACCGAGATCGCCGTCGTCTTCCAGCGGGCGCCGCACTCCCCCTTCGACCACACGGCGACGGAGGAGCTGGGGCAGAACGCGATCGTGATCCGCGTCCAGCCGGACGAGGGCATCACGGTCCGCTTCGGCTCGAAGGTGCCGGGCACGTCGATGGAGATCCGGGACGTGTCGATGGACTTCGCGTACGGCGAGTCCTTCACGGAGTCGAGCCCCGAGGCGTACGAACGGCTCATCCTGGACGTCCTGCTGGGCGACGCCAACCTCTTCCCGCGCACGGAGGAGGTCGAGCTGTCCTGGAACATCCTCGACCCGATCGAGAACTACTGGGACACGCACGGCAAGCCCGCCCAGTACCCGTCCGGCACGTGGGGGCCCGCCGAGGCGGACGAAATGCTCGCACGAGACGGACGGAGCTGGCGCCGGCCATGAAGATCGACCTTACGGACACCACCTCCAGCAAGATCAACAAGGCGCTCGTCAAGGGCCGCCGCGCCATCGGCACACCCGCCGTCGGCATGGTGCTGACCCTCGTCATCGTCACCGACGAGGAGAACGCCTACGACGCCCTGAAGGCCGCCAACGAGGCCTCGCGCGAGCACCCCTCGCGCACCCTCGTGGTCATCAAGCGCGTCTCGCGCTCCCCCCGCGACCGTACGAAGTCCCGGCTCGACGCCGAGGTGCGGGTCGGGGCGGACGCGGGCACCGGCGAGACCGTCGTCCTGCGCCTGTACGGCGAGGTGATCAACCACGCCCAGTCGGTCGTGCTGCCGCTGCTGCTCCCCGACGCCCCGACGGTCGTCTGGTGGCCGGTGGACGCGCCGCTCGACCCCGCGAACGACCCCCTCGGCGCGCTGGCCCAGCGCCGCGTCACGGACACGTACGCGGCCGAGCAGCCGGTTCACGAACTGGAGGCCAGGGCCGAGTCCTACGCCCCCGGGGACACGGATCTGTCGTGGACCCGGATCACGCCGTGGCGCTCGATGCTGGCCGCCGCGCTCGACCAGGTGGCCTGCGACGTCACCTCGGTCGAGGTCGAGGGCGAGGAGTTCAACCCGAGCTGCGAGCTGCTGGCCATGTGGCTCGCGGGCCGTCTTGACGTCCCGGTGCGGCGCAGCCTGTCGGCGGGCCCTGGCCTGACCGGCGTACGCCTGGAGTCCACCTGCGGCCCGATCGTCCTCGACCGGGCCGACGGCACCCTCGCCACGCTCTCCATCCAGGGCCAGCCGGACCGCGCGGTCGCGCTCAAGCGCCGCGAGACGTCCGAGCTGATCGCGGAGGAGCTGCGCCGGCTCGACCCGGACGACACGTACGCGGCCGCGCTGCGGTTCGGTGTCGACCGGCTGGGCGAGCCCGAGGACCAGAAGACGGTGCCGGAGCCGGTGTCGTCGGCAGCCTCGGCCGCTCCCGCGGCGGCGCCCGCCCAGAAGGCGGCCGCGAAGAAGGCACCGGCCAAGAAGGCCCCTGCCAAAAAGGCTCCGGCCAAGAAGGCAACGACGAAGTGAGCGCAGACAAATGAGTGCAGACAAGTGAGTGCAGCACCCCAACTCGTCGTCCACCGCGACAAGGAGCTGATGGCGCAGGCGGCCGCGGCCCGGCTGATCACCAAGATCGTCGACGCCCAGTCCGCCCGCGGCTCCGCCTCCGTCGTCCTGACGGGCGGCCGCAACGGCAACGGCCTGCTGGCCGCGCTGCACGCGGCCCCCGCCAGGGACGCCGTCGACTGGGGCCGCCTCGACCTCTGGTGGGGCGACGAGCGTTTCCTGCCGGACGGCGACCCCGAGCGCAACTACACGCAGGCGAAGGAGGCCCTGCTCGATGCGGTGCCGCTCGACCCCGCGCGCGTGCACCCCATGCCCGCGTCGGACGGTCTCTTCGAGGCGGACGCCGCGGCCGAGGCGTACGCGGCCGAGCTCGCCAATGCCGCGGGACCCGAGGACCACGGCCCCGTGCCGACCTTCGACGTCCTGATGCTCGGCGTCGGCCCGGACACACACGTCGCGTCGCTCTTCCCGGAGCTCCCGGCGGTCCGCGAGACGGAGCGCACGGTCGTCGGCGTGCACGGCGCCCCCAAGCCCCCGCCCACCCGCACCACGCTCACGCTCCCGGCGATCCGGGCCGCGCGCGAGGTGTGGCTGCTGGCCGCGGGCGAGGACAAGGCGAAGGCCGCCGCGATCGCGCTGTCCGGCGCGGGCGAGATCCAGGCCCCGGCCGCGGGCGCGTACGGCCGCTCCCGCACGCTGTGGCTGCTGGACGCGGCCGCGGCGTCGCAACTGCCGCCGGAGCTGTATCCGCCGGCCGTCGCGTAGTGCGGCATACGCGGCATACGTAGACGCGTAGCGCTTGAGGCCCCACTTCTTTAAGAAGTGGGGCCTCAGGCGTGCTGAGGCATCCGGTAGTCCGACCCGTCCTTCTCCCGGACGAGCAGGCCGTCGGTGACGCAGTGGCGGCGCAGCGCGGCCGTGTCGTCGTGGACGGTGCGCAGCGCCGCGTTGACCTCGCGCTCGCTGTACGTGCGGTCGGCCTCGAAGAGGGTGTCCGTGAGATGCACGAGGAGTTCGTGGCGGACGGCCGGGCGCACCGGTATGGCCGTGAGCCGGCCGCGCGCGAAGAACCCGGTGAGGTGGCGCGGGACGCCCGTGGCGGGCTCCGGTGTCCGGTGCCTGCGGAACACCTCGGGCCCCGCCCGCAGCGACCCGTCCTCGCACCGCTCGACGAGCCCCGCGCCGATCAGCCGGCCCAGATGTCGGCGGGCCGCCGGGGAGTCCTCCTCCCGTGGTGGCAGGTCGTCGAGGACGATGCGCGCGTACAGCCTGAGTCGTTCGGGGTCGGCGAGCGCCGACATGAGCTGGTCCACAGGGTGCCTCCCGGCTGGATCACGAACCGGCAGTCTCACGTGCCGGGAGGACTTTGCGCACCCCAATAAGTATTAACGCCCCCGCAGCTCCCGGTACTTGGCGACCAGCGCCTGGGTCGACGTGTCGAGCCCCGGCACCTCCGCACCCTCGGTGAGCGCCGGTTCGACGCGCTTGGCGAGCACCTTGCCGAGCTCGACGCCCCACTGGTCGAAGGAGTCGATGTTCCAGACGGCGCCCTGCACGAACACCTTGTGTTCGTAGAGGGCGACCAACTGCCCGAGCACGGACGGCGTGAGGTCCTTCGAGAGGATCGTGGTCGTCGGGTGGTTGCCCTTGAACGTCTTGTGCGGCACCAGCTCCTCGGGCACGCCCTCGGCGCGCACCTCGTCCGGCGTCTTGCCGAACGCCAGCGCCTGGGTCTGCGCGAAGAAGTTGGCCATGAGGAGATCGTGCTGGCCGACGAGCCCCGGCAGCAGATCGGCGACGGGTTCGGCGAATCCGATGAAGTCCGCCGGGATCAACTTCGTGCCCTGGTGGATGAGTTGGTAGTAGGCGTGCTGCCCGTTCGTGCCCGGCGTGCCCCACACCACGGGGCCGGTCTGCCACCGGACCTCCTCGCCGCTGCGCTGCACGTACTTGCCGTTCGACTCCATGTCGAGCTGCTGGAGGTACGCCGTGAACTTGGAGAGGTAGTGCGAGTACGGCAGCACGGCGTGCGACTGGGCGTCGTGGAAGTTTCCGTACCAGATTCCCAACAGGCCCATCAACAAAGGGACGTTGGACTCGGCGGGCGCGGTGCGGAAGTGCTCGTCGACGAGGTGGAACCCGTCGAGCATCTCGCGGAAGGCGGCCGGGCCGATCGCGATCATCAGCGACAGGCCGATCGCGGAGTCATACGAATAGCGGCCGCCGACCCAGTCCCAGAACTCGAACATGTTGGCCGTGTCGATGCCGAACTCCGACACCTTCTCGGCGTTCGTCGAAAGCGCCACGAAGTGCTTGGCGACGGCTTCCTGACTGGCCCTCAGCCCGGTGAGCAGCCAGTCGCGCGCGGACGTCGCGTTGGTGATGGTCTCGATGGTGGTGAAGGTCTTCGAGGCGATGACGAACAGCGTCTCGGCCGGGTCCAGGTCCCGTACGGCCTCGTGCAGGTCGGCCCCGTCGACGTTCGACACGAAGCGGACGGTGAGCTCGCGGTCGGCGAAGGAGCGCAGCACCTCGTACGCCATCGCGGGGCCGAGGTCGGAGCCGCCGATGCCGATGTTGACGACGTTCCTGATCCGCTTGCCGGTGTGCCCGGTCCACTCCCCCGACCTGACCCGGTCGGCGAATGCGGCCATCTTGTCGAGCACGGCGTGCACGCCCGGCACCACGTTCTCGCCGTCGACCTCGATCACCGCGTCGCGCGGCGCACGCAGCGCGGTGTGCAGGACGGCCCGGTCCTCGGTCGTGTTGATCTTCTCGCCGCGGAACATGGCGTCGCGCAGGCCGAACACGTCGGTCGCGACGGCCAGCTCGCGCAGCAGCCGCAGCGTCTCGTCGGTGACCAGGTGCTTGGAGTAGTCGACGTGCAGGTCACCGACCCGCAGCGCCCAGCCGGACCCGCGCGCGGGATCGGCCTCGAACAACTCCCGCAGCTGTACGGCGCCCAGCTGCTCCCGGTGCTTGGCGAGCGCCTGCCATTCGGGCGTCTGGGTGAGTGCTGTCTGCTTGTCGGACGCGTTCATCTCGAACTTCAGCCTTCTCTCGTACCTGCGTACGTACGGTGCCCGCTGCTGCTCCCCAACCTAATTGATCAGGGTGAATCGGGCCTTTCCGTAGCCACACGAAAGAGGTACGAGAAAGGGCCGGGCACCTTGGTGCCCGGCCCTTTCGGTGGGTCAGATCTCGCCCCGCAGTTTCGCGAGCGCCTCGGCGAGGATCGCCTCGCCGTCCGCATCGCTGCGCCGCTCCCGCACGTAGGCCAGATGCGTCTTGTACGGCTCCGTACGCGGTGGGTCCGGCGGGTTGTCCCGGTCCTGCCCGGCGGGGAAGCCGCAGCGCGGACAGTCCCAGGTCTCCGGCACCTGCGCGTCGGAGGCGAAGCTCGGCTGCGTCTCGTGCCCGTTCGAGCACCAGAAGGAGATGCGCAGGCGCGGCGCGGACTCGCCGCGCTCGGCCTCGCCCATCGGCCCCGCCCCGACCCGACTTCCTCGGATCGCGTTGCCACTTGCCACGGTCGTAACTCCCTGCGTCATGGTGCCGCGAAACGCGTCGGCGTTCGCGCTTCGCCGCGGAGCGCCTCAGTCTACGTAAGGCCCAACGCGCGTCCAGTGCTTGGAGTTACCTCTCTCCCCAGACGCAAGCCCCATGATAGGCCGCGTTGTTGAGCGCGTACCGAACATGGGGCTTTACGTGGGAGATATGCGGTTGTGGCGGGCCGGCCCCAGGGACCGGTCCCGAATATCAGCTGTTGATCTTCATCAGAATGCCGAGCACCACGATGCACGCGAACCACAGGAGACCGATCACGATCGTGATCCGGTCGAGGTTCCGCTCGGCGACCGAGGAGCCACCGACAGAGGACTGCATGCCGCCACCGAACATGTCGGAGAGGCCGCCGCCCTTTCCCTTGTGCATCAGCACAAGGAGCATCAGCAGCAGGCTGAAGACGATCAGGGCGATCGAGAACCCCATAACCACGGCTGGACCAACTTCCTCGGAACTTTTGGACGACGGGGCCGAAGCTCGGCAAGAGCCTCGGCCCCGCCAGGGTACGACGTATGGCGGCTAGCGCCTACTCGCTGCTCGTGTCACTGCTCGTGGAAGCGGACGATCTTGACGAACTCGTCGGCGTCCAGCGAGGCGCCACCGATCAGCGCGCCGTCGATGTCCGGCTTGCCCATGATCTCCGCGACGTTGCCGGACTTCACCGAGCCGCCGTACTGGATGCGGACCTTGTCGGCGACGTCCTGCGAGTACAGCTCGGCGAGCTTGCCACGGATGGCCGCGCAGACCTCCTGCGCGTCGTCGGCGCCGCACACCTTGCCGGTGCCGATGGCCCACACCGGCTCGTAGGCGATGACGATGGTCTCGGCCTGCTCGGCGGACAGGTCCTTGAGGCCGCCCTCGACCTGGCCGAGCGTGTGGGAGACGTGGTCGCCCGCCTCGCGGACGTCCAGCTCCTCACCGACACACAGGATCGGCGTCAGGCCGTGCTTGTACGCGGCCTTCACCTTGCCGTTGACGATCTCGTCGGTCTCGTCGTGGTACTGCCGGCGCTCCGAGTGGCCGATCGCCACGAAGGTGCACTTGAGCTTGGCGAGCATCGGGCCGGAGATCTCACCGGTGTACGCGCCGGAGTCGTGCGCCGAGAGGTCCTGGGCACCGTACTTGATCTTCAGCTTGTCGCCGTCGACCAGCGTCTGCACGGAGCGCAGGTCGGTGAACGGCGGCAGAACGGCGACCTCGACGGCGTCGTAGTCCTTGTCCGCGAGAGCGAAGGCGAGCTTCTGGACGTGCGCGATGGCCTCGAGGTGGTTGAGGTTCATCTTCCAGTTGCCCGCCATCAGCGGCGTGCGGCCCTGTACGGGAGCAGTCATGCGGGGTCAGTCCTCCAGTGCGGCGAGACCGGGCAGCGTCTTGCCCTCGAGGTACTCGAGGGAGGCGCCACCGCCGGTCGAGATGTGGCCGAATGCCTTCTCGTCGAAGCCCAGGGTACGGACCGCCGCGGCGGAGTCTCCGCCGCCCACCACGGTGAAGCCGGGAGCGTCGATGAGGGCCTGGGCGACCGCCTTGGTGCCCTCGGCGTAGTCGGGGTGCTCGAAGACGCCCATCGGGCCGTTCCAGAACACGGTCTCGGCGTCGGCGAGCTTCGAGGCGTACAGCTTGCGGGTCTCCGGGCCGATGTCCAGGCCCTCCTGGTCGGCCGGGATGGCGTCCGCGGCGACGGTCGAGGGGTTGGCCGGGGTCTTGCCCTTGAGGTCCGGGAACTCGCCGGAGACCAGGACGTCGACCGGGAGCACGAGCTCCACGCCGTTCTTCTCGGCGCGCTCCATGTACTCGGTGACGACCGGGAGCTGGTCCTCCTGGAGGAGCGAGATGCCGACCTCGTAGCCCTTGGCCTTGAGGAAGGTGTACGCCATGCCACCGCCGATGAGGAGGCGGTCGGCCCTGCCGAGGAGCTGGTCGATGACGGCCAGCTTGTCGGAGACCTTGGCGCCGCCGAGCGCGACCACGTAGGGGCGCTTGACGTCGTCGGTGAGCTTCTTCAGGACGCCGACCTCGGTGGCGATGAGGTAGCCGGCGTAGTGCGGCAGCCGCTTCGGAAGGTCGTACACGGAGGCGTGCTTGCGGTGCACCGCGCCGAAACCGTCGCCTACGTAGATGTCGGCGAGGTTGGCGAGCTGCTCGGCGAAGTCGCCGCGCTCGGCGTCGTCCTTGCTCGTCTCGCCGGCGTTGAAGCGCAGGTTCTCGATGACGGCGACCTGGCCGGGCTCAAGGCCGTCCACGGCCTCGTTGGCGGCGGGGCCGACCGTGTCCTGGGCGAACGCGACCGGCTTGCCCAGCAGCTCGCCGAGGCGCTCGGCGGCGGGCAGCAGGGAGAACTGCGGGTCCGGGGCGCCCTTGGGGCGACCCAGGTGGGAGGCCACGATCACCTTGGCGCCCGCGGCGGCCAGGGCCTGCACGGTGGGCAGGACGGCGCGGATGCGGCCGTCGTCGGTGATGAGGCCGTCGGCCAGCGGCACGTTGAGGTCGGCGCGGACGAACACCCGCTTCCCGTCGACCCCTTCGGCGAGAAGTTCCTCAATCGTCTTCATGGATGGGCTCCTTGAGAGGGCTGGTCGTGCACATTCTTGAGAAGGGCGGGCCTTGAGGCTGACGCGCGAAGGGCCCGGACTGTCGCGCGGCCTCGCGCGGGTCCGGGCCCTTCGCTCACATCTAAGTGCCTTGCTGCTCTAGAACCTTAGAGGTCTCAGAGCTGACCGCCGACGAAGACCGTGAGGTCGACGAGGCGGTTGGAGTAGCCCCACTCGTTGTCGTACCAGCCGAGGATCTTCACCGTCTTGCCCTCCTGGACCATCGTCAGGGAGGAGTCGAAGGTGCAGGAGGCCGGGTCGCTCACGATGTCCGAGGACACGATCGGGTCCTCGGTGTAGTACAGGATGCCCTTGAGGTCGCCGTCGTCGGCGGCCTTCTTGAACGCGGCGTTGACCTCGTCCTTGGTGACCTCACGCTGCAGATCGACGACCAGGTCGGTGGCCGAGCCGGTCGGGACCGGGACGCGCATCGCGATGCCGTCGAGCTTGCCCTTGAGCTGCGGCAGGACCAGGGCGGTGGCCTTGGCGGCACCCGTCGTGGTCGGGATGATGTTCTCGGCGGCGGCACGCGCGCGACGCAGGTCGCTGTGCGGGAAGTCCAGGATGCGCTGGTCGTTCGTGTACGCGTGGACCGTCGTCATCAGGCCCTTGACGATGCCGAAGTTCTCGTCGAGAACCTTGGCCATCGGCGCCACACAGTTGGTGGTGCAGGAGGCGTTCGAGATGACGTGGTGGTTGGCCGCGTCGTACTTGTCCTGGTTGACGCCCATCACGATCGTGATGTCCTCGTCCTTGGCCGGAGCCGAGATGAGGACCTTCTTGGCGCCGCCGGCGATGTGCTTCTCGGCGTCCGCCTTCTTCGTGAAGATGCCCGTGGACTCGATCACGATATCGACGCCCAGCTGGCCCCACGGAATGTCGGCGGGGTTGCGCTCGGACAGCACCTTGATGGTGTGACCGTCGACCGTGATGGTGTCCTCCGTGTGCGACACCTCGGCCTTGAGTCGGCCCAGGATGGTGTCGTACTTCAGAAGGTGTGCGGTGGTCGCGGTGTCACCCAGGTCGTTGACAGCCACGATCTCGATGTCTGCACCCTGGTCAAGAAGGGCGCGGAAATAATTGCGACCGATGCGGCCAAAGCCGTTGATGCCTACGCGGATCGTCACGAACCGATCTCCTCGTTGGTACGCCGGAGTATCGACGCCGGCGAGATTTATTTGGGATGTCCCCGACCGCCTCCGACCCTACCTCCCATAAGCGCTCGGGGTGACATCGAGCGACTCCATGCAGGACACAGCGACCCGTACTCGTGAGTAACGTACGGGTCGCCGTGTATTTCGCGGGTAATTCAGACCCGATCAGTCGCTAATTGAGCGCAGGGCCTTTCTGATGAGCGCATTTCGATCGGTCGTCGTGGTGACGTGTTCCAGACCGAATCGGAGGAGCACCGTGTCCGGAGTGCTGATCGCCCCGTAGGTCGTGAACAGGTCCTTGGCGAGCGCCCAGTCCTTCACTGCGGGCGGGCTGCCCGCGGGCGGCCCGGGGACCTTCCAGACGCCCAGGGACGTCTCGAAGCCCTCGGTGTCGGTGGCCTGCCCCCCGATGACGACGGAGGCGTTGTCGGCGCGCACGCCCTCGCCTCCGGTGCCGGGGTCGCTCACGTAACTCAGGGAGACCTCGACGGACTTGCCGGCGTAGGCGCTCAGGTCGTACGTGACCGTCTTCCAGTCGTCCGAGGAGCCGGTGAGGCTGTTCCACTGGCCGGAGGTCCCGGTGTTGCCGCAGGCGGCGCCGTCCGGCGTCAGGTAGCGCTCGAGCGCCGGGTGGTCCTGGATGAAGAACCCGGCCTCGCACTCCGTGGGCACCTTGTTCGAGGTCAGGCCGTCCCTGTCGGGCAGGGTCGTCCAGTCCTCCGCACCGGTCGTGTGCGCCTCCAGGAGTACGTGGTCGTAGCCCGGTTCGGTGTCCCACAGGAGCTGCATCCGCAGGGACGGTTGCTGGGCCGCGGTGACCCCGGAGAGGTCGATGGTGCGGGTCAGGCGCTTGTACGCGTCGTCCGTGTGGACGGCGGCCGCCATGCCCGCGCCTTCGTACTCGCCCGCTCCCGCGCTGGTGAACCGCGGCAGCGTGGCGGAGGTCGCCTCGTAAAGGCCCGCGCCGTTCAGCGGGTTGCCGGGGGCGTCGCCGAGGGACGCGGCGACGCCGTCGAGGGCGCCGGAACCGTCGAAGCGGGTCGCCACCGGGGCGGCCGTGCGCGAGTAGGCGCCCAGGTAGTACTGGCTGAAGTCGTTCGTCGTGGTGTCACCGATGTCGACGGAGCCGCCCGCCTTCTCGCCGGCCTCGACGAGCTTGCCACCCTCGTTCAGGTAGTCGCGTACGGCGAGTTGGGTGGCGAGGCCGGGACGGTCGGCGCTCGTGTAGTGGACGACCGCCTTGAAGTGGCCGAGGACGGCGAGGGGGTCGGGAGCGCCCTGCTTCGCGACGTTCCAGACGACCGGGGAGCGGCCCGCGGCCTTGAGCGCGGCTACGTAGGCGGCTGTTTGCACACCTGCGGCGTCGTTCTCCGCGACGACAAGAGTGTCGCCCTTGTCGCGTGCGGCGACGGTGTAGGTGAAGTGCTCGCTACTTGTGCGCTTTCCGGATTTCGTCCGTCCCGTGAACCACACCTCTACCTTGTCACCGACATCGGCGCCCTCGACCTTCGCCCGATAGGCGTCGAAGTGCAGATTGTCGTCGCCCCCGTAGGTCTCGCCGCCCTTCCAGGCGCGCAATTCCTCATCGTGCGAACGGCCGCCATTGACGCGGTAGTTCAGCTCCTTGCCGGACACGGACTTCCGCGCGATCACGGAGACTTCCTGGTCACCACCGCGGGCGTACGAAGTCGTGAACTTCGCCGGGGTGAAGTCGGGCGCCTCCATGCCGACCGAGGACGACGGCTGGTCCGGGTGCGAGGCGGTCTCGGCGACCGACATCGCGAAGGGGATGTTCTTCTCGAACTCGGCCTGGATGAGCTTCTCGTCGTCCGGGAAGGTGAAGACCGACGCGCAGTCGCCGGGCTTCCAGGCGTCGTTGGGGTCCACGTTCGACGCGGTCTGGCAGGTGCTCATCTCGGGCGTGAACATCGAGATGCCGTTGACGTTGCCTGCGTGCCCGTCGGCCTCGCCGTTCGTCGTGTACAGCTCCGAGGAGACCTGCGGGTGGTAGCCGGGGATCGCGGACTTCTCCGGGGTACCGGCGAGCGCCTTGTAGAGCACGTCGTCCGGGGTCGGCGTGGCGACCTGCCAGCCCACTCCGTAGAGCAACAGTTCGGCGGCGGAGTGGTAGTTGATGGCGTAGTCGAAGCCGACGCGCTTCTCGAAGGCGTCGAGGGCCTTGGTCTCCGGCTCGGAGTTCGGGCTCGCGCCGCGGTAGGTCTGGTTGGCGGGTTCGGGTGACGAACCCTCGTCGTCGTAGCCCCACTTGTAGGCGAAGTTGCGGTTGAGGTCGACGCCGTCGCCGGTGGTGTACTTGCCGTCGCCGTTGTTGTCGCGCATGTTCTTGCGCCACTGGCGGTTGGCCGCGTCCTTGAACGTCCAGTCGTAGCCGTCGGGGTTGGCGGAGAGGACGAACCACATCTCCGTGGAGTCGACGAGCTTCTTGACGCGCGCGTCCTTGGAGTAGTTGTCCACGTAGTGGTGCATCAGGCGGCGGGTCATCTCCGGGGTGATCCACTCGCGCGCGTGCTGGTTCGACATGTAGAGCACCGACGGCTTCGCGCCGTCCTTGACCTTCTTGGCACCCTTGCTGAGCTTGAGCGCGAGGATGTCCTGGCCCTGGAGCGTCTTGCCGATGGAGACGACCTTGGTGAGGTCGGGATGCTCCTGGGCGGTGCGCAGGACCTCCTCCTGGAGGCCGCCCTTGCCGCTGTACGGGCGGAAGACCCCGTCGCCGGCGGCCTCGACGCGGGCCGTGGCCCTGGCGGTCAGCTTGTGCTCGGTGAGCTCGACGCCCTTCTTACGAAGGCCGTCGGCCTGCTTGTCGGTGAGGTAGACCTCGACCTTCGACGTGCCCTTGTCGGGCGCCTGCTCGCCGAGTTCGTGGCCGTCCTGGCCGGCCTGGAGGAGCAGCGGTATCTGCTCCTTCGACACGTCGGCGCGGAACACCTTGACGGCGTCCGCGCCTGGGCTGTCCTTCGCCGGGCCGTTGTCCGCATGGGCGACGGGCGCCAGTGCGGCGCCTCCCACTCCCAGAACAAGCGCTCCGACAGCGAGGATCGATCTCGCTCTTCGTCCCGTCTGTTCCGTTCTTCGTCCCACACTTCGTCGCATGAGCCCCCCTTGCAGTTGTCTGCCACGGTTGTGGCGCGATGCCGCAGAAGCGAACAAGCGCCAGAATCGTGACCGTCCATGGTCAAGTCAAGGGGACCTCAAGCCTCGTTCGCGGACATGGAAAAGCCGGTGGCGGCGCCCGCGATCGGGCGCCGCCACCGGCTGGTCGAAGAGGTCGTGCGGAGTCGGAGTCGTCGTGCGGGTCAGCCCGCCATGTTCTCCGCGAGGCTCTGCGCCATCTCCTCCGTCATGTCGTCCGCCATGTCCTCCGTGATGTTGGACTCCGTGCCGGGGATGCCGAGGTCCTGGGCCCGCTTGTCCGCCATGGCCAGCAGGCGGCGGATCCGGCCCGCGACGGCGTCCTTGGTCAGCGGCGGGTCGGCGAGCGCGCCCAGCTCCTCCAGGGAGGCCTGCTTGTGGTCCATGCGCAGGCGACCCGCCGCGGCGAGGTGCTCGGGCACGTCGTCGGCGAGGATCTCCAGGGCGCGCTGCACCCGGGCGCCGGCCGCGACCGCGGCGCGGGCCGAGCGGCGCAGGTTCGCGTCGTCGAAGTTCGCGAGGCGGTTCGCCGTGGCGCGCACCTCGCGGCGCATCCGCCGCTCCTCCCAGGCGAGCACCGACTCGTGCGCTCCCATACGGGTGAGCAGCGCGCCGATCGCGTCGCCGTCGCGCACCACCACGCGGTCCACGCCGCGCACCTCACGGGCCTTGCTCGCGATCTGCAGCCTGCGGGCCGCGCCGACCAGGGCGAGCGCCGCCTCGGGGCCCGGGCACGTCACCTCGAGCGAGCTGGAGCGCCCCGGCTCGGTGAGCGAGCCGTGCGCCAGGAACGCGCCGCGCCAGGCTGCCTCAGCGTCGCAGGTGGCCCCCGAGACCACCTGCGGCGGCAGGCCCCGGATCGGACGGCCGCGGCCGTCCACCAGGCCCGTCTGACGGGCCAGCTGGTCGCCGCCCGCCACCACTCGTACTACGAACCTCGAGCCGCGGCGCAGCCCGCCGGGCGCCATCACGATCAGCTCCGAGCTGTGCCCGAAGATCTCGAGAATGTCCCGCTTGAGCCGCCGTGCGGCCATCGCGGTGTCCAGCTCCGCCTCGATCACGATGCGGCCGCTCACCAGGTGAAGGCCGCCCGCAAACCGCAGAATGGCCGAGACCTCGGCCTTCCTGCAGCAGGTCCGGGTGACGGGGAGCCGGGAGATCTCGTCCTTCACCGCTGCCGTCATCGCCATGGGCCGATCCTTCCATGCATCCGAAAAATACGGTCGTACGCGGCGGCCAACAGCTCCGGGTCGTGCCTCGGAGTGCCGTCGGGCCTGGCCACCGGCGCCAGCTCGACCGCGGCACCGAAACGCGCACGCGCGGTTTCGGTCAGGGACTCGCGATCGGGCACGGCGGCCTCGTCGGCCAGCACCACGTCCAGGGCGAGTTTAGGTGCGTGTCGTCCCAAAACTTCCAAATGACGCTGCGGGGAGAACCCCTCAGTTTCTCCGGGTTGCGGCGCGAGGTTCAGCGAGAGGACCTTACGGGCCTTCGTCTCGACCAGCGCGTCGAGCAACTCCGGGACCAGCAGATGCGGAATCACGGAGGAGAACCAGGAGCCCGGGCCGAGCACCACCCAGTCCGCGTCGAGCACCGCTGCGACCGCCTCCGGGACGGCCGGCGGATCGTGCGGCACCACGTGGACGGACTGGACCTCGCCGCGGGTGAGCGCGACCGTGGCCTGACCGCGCACGGTCTCGATGTCGTCCGGGCGTGTCGCGTCGTGGCCCTTCACCTGAGCCTGGAGTTCCAGCGGGACGGCGGACATGGGCAGCACCCGCCCCTGCGCGCCGAGCAGCTTGCCGACCAGGTCCAGTGCCTGCACGTGATCGCCGAGCTGCTCCCACAGGGCGACGATCAGCAGATTGCCGACCGCGTGCTCGTGCAGCTCGCCCTTGGACTGGAAGCGGTGCTGGATGACGCGGGACCAGGTCTGGCCCCAGTCGTCGTCACCACACAGGGCCGCGAGGGCCTTGCGCAGATCACCGGGCGGCAGCACGCCCAGCTCGTCGCGCAGGCGCCCGCTGGAGCCCCCGTCGTCGGCGACCGTGACGACGGCGGTGAGGTTGTTCGTGATGCGGCGCAGCGCGGCCAGGGACGCCGACAGGCCCATGCCGCCGCCAAGGGCGACGACCTTGGGCGTGGTGCCCTTGCCCGGCTTCACCGGCGAGGTTCTGCGGCGGATCCTGCTGGTGAGCCGCAGGGTACGTCCCGTCATTCCCGTCCCATGTCGCGGTGGACGACCACGGTCTCCACGCCTTGCGCGGCGAGGCGCGCGGCGAGCTTCTCCGAGGTCGCGACGGAGCGGTGCTTGCCGCCCGTACAGCCGACGGCGATCGTCACGTAGCGCTTGCCCTCACGGCGGTAGCCGGCGGCGATCAGCTGGAGCAGCTCGGTGTAGCGGTCGAGGAACTCCTTGGCGCTGGGCTGCGAGAAGACGTAGTTCGACACCTCTTCGTTGAGCCCGGTGAAGGGGCGCAGCTCGGGGACCCAGTGCGGGTTCGGCAGGAAGCGCATGTCGACCACGAGGTCGGCGTCGACCGGCAGGCCGTACTTGAAGCCGAAGGACATGACGGTGGCCCGCAGCTCGGGCTCCTCCTCGCCGGCGAACTGGGCGTCCATCTTGGCGCGCAGTTCGTGGACGTTGAGGCTGGAGGTGTCGATGACCAGGTCGGCGTCGCCGCGCAGCTCGCGCAGCAGCTCGCGCTCGGCGTCGATGCCGTCGACGATGCGGCCGTCGCCCTGGAGGGGGTGCGGGCGGCGCACGGACTCGAAGCGGCGCACCAGAGCCTCGTCGGAGGACTCCAGGAAGACGATGCGGCGCGTGACGTTCTTGGCCTCCAGGTCCGCGAGGGACTGCCGGAGGTTGTCGAAGAAGCGTCGTCCCCGTACGTCGACGACGACCGCGATCCGCGCCACGTTGCCCTGCGAGCGGGCGCCGAGCTCCACCATGGTGGGGATCAGCGCGGGCGGCAGGTTGTCGACGACGAACCAGCCGAGGTCCTCCAGGCACTTCGCCGCCGTGGAGCGGCCCGCGCCCGACATCCCGGAGATGATCACGAGCTCGGGGATGGCGGCGTCGGGGACGCCCGGCGCATCGCCGGACTTGCCCGCTCCCGCTCCGGTGTCCGCGTCTGCGCCCGTGTCTGGTTCCGTACCTGGTCCTGTGTCTGGTTCCGTACCTGGTCCTGTCCCTGATCCGGTGCCCGTGCTCACTTGTGCTCCGTGCTGTGGTTGCGGCTGTTCATGTGCTGCGGGGCCCTGTGGCGCGCCGCCGGTGTCGCTGCTCTCGTGGTCCTGCTCGCTCATGACTCCTGCCCCCGTCGTTCCTCCGGGGCGCCCGCGCTGACGGGGTCCCCGCCGGTCGGCACGTCCGTCGTGCCGTCCTCGTCTTCCATGATCTCTCCGGTGGCGGTGTTCACCGCGGGCCCGGCGGGCGCGGCCTTGGCGAAGGCCACCGCAATGGCCTCGGCCGTCTTGCGGCCTATGCCGGGGACCTCGCAGATCTGGTCGATGGTGGCGGCCCGCAGCCGCTTCACCGACCCGAAGTGCTTGAGCAGGGCCTGCTTACGCGAGTCCCCGAGCCCCTGCACATCGTCCAGCGGGCCCGCCCTGAAGCGCTTGGCCCGCTTGGTGCGCTGGTAGGTGATCGCGAAGCGGTGCGCCTCGTCCCGTACGCGCTGGAGCAGATAGAGCCCTTCGCTGGTGCGGGGAAGGACCACCGGGTCCTCCTCGTCCGGCACCCAGACCTCTTCGAGGCGCTTGGCGAGGCCGCACACCGCGATGTCGTCGACGCCGAGCTCGTCGAGGGCCCGCTTGGCCGCCGCGACCTGGGGCTGGCCGCCGTCGACCACCACGAGCTGCGGCGGGTAGGCGAACTTCTTGGGGCGGCCGTCGTCCTCCGTGAGGCGCGACTCCTCGACCACCGCTTCCTCGCCCGTGTCCGGCTCCTCGTCGGACCAGTCGGCCGACTTCTCCTGGGCGGAGAGGTAGCGCTTGAAGCGCCGGGTGATGACCTCGTGCATGGAACGGACGTCGTCCTGTCCCTCGAAGCCCTTGATCTGGAAGCGCCGGTACTCGCTCTTGCGGGCAAGACCGTCCTCGAAGACGACCATGGAGGCCACGACGTCGTCGCCCTGGAGATGCGAGATGTCGTAGCACTCGATGCGCAGCGGCGCGCTGTCCAGGTCGAGGGCCGCGGCGATCTCCTCCAGCGCGCGCGAGCGCGTGGTGAGGTCGGAGGCGCGCTTCGTCTTGTGCAGGACGAGGCTCTGCTGCGCGTTCCTGTGGACCGTCTCCATGAGCGCCTTCTTGTCGCCGCGCTGCGGGATGCGCAACGACACGTTCGCGCCGCGGCGCTCGGTGAGCCAGGCCTGGACGGGCTCCAGGGGCTCGGGCAGCGCGGGGACGAGGACCTCCTTGGGGACGGCGTCCCCGGTCTCCTCGCCGTAGAGCTGCTGCAGCGCGTGCTCGACGAGGTCACCGCTGGTGACGGCCTCGACCTTGTCGGTGACCCAGCCGCGCTGGCCGCGTACGCGGCCGCCGCGCACGTGGAAGATCTGGACGGCCGCCTCCAGCTCGTCCTGGGCCAGGGCGATGAGATCGGCGTCGGTGGCGTCGGTGAGGACGACCGCGCTCTTCTCCATGGCCTTCTTGAGCGCCTCGATGTCGTCGCGCAGGCGGGCCGCCCGCTCGTACTCCATCTCGTCGGCCGCCGTGGCCATGTCCTTTTCGAGGCGCCGGATGTACGTCCCCGTACGCCCCGCCATGAAGTCGCAGAATTCGTCGGCCAGTTCGCGGTGTTCCTCGGGTGTGACGCGGCCCACGCAGGGCGCCGAGCACTTGCCGATGTAGCCGAGCAGGCAGGGGCGGCCGGTGCGCTCCGCGTTGTTGAACACGCCCTTGGAGCAGGTGCGTACGGGGAAGACGCGCAGGAGCAGGTCCACGGTGTCGCGGATCGCCCACGCGTGCCCGTACGGACCGAAGTAGCGCACGCCCTTCTTCTTCTGGCCGCGCATCACCTGGACCCGCGGGAACTCCTCGTTCATCGTCACCGCGAGGTACGGGTAGCTCTTGTCGTCGCGGTACTTGACGTTGAACCGGGGGTCGTACTCCTTGATCCAGGAGTACTCCAGCTGCAGCGCCTCGACCTCCGTGGACACCACCGTCCACTCCACGGACGCCGCCGTGGTGACCATCGTGCGCGTACGGGGGTGCAGGTTCGCCAGGTCCTGGAAGTAGTTCGCCAGGCGCTGGCGCAGGCTCTTCGCCTTCCCGACGTAGATCACCCGGCGGTGCTCGTCGCGGAACCTGTACACCCCTGGGGAGTCGGGGATCTGTCCCGGCTTGGGGCGGTAGCTGGAGGGGTCGGCCATGTCAGACACCCTACTGGCGGTGTGTGACAGTTCGGGGTGCGTCAGCGGGGTGGGCGGCGCGGTGGACGGCGCGGTGCGCGGGGCACTGTGCAGCGCGGTGTGCGGCGAGTCTTGTCGGGGGCAGGTCAACACGCTTCAATGCCGGTGCCTCAGGGCAGTGAATGGCGTCGCACTAGCGGGAGGCCCGGATGCGGCTCGGCGAACGGCAGAAGGAAGCGGCACAGGCACCGGAGCTGGACGCGGCCCTGCGCGCCGGCCCGTTCCACAGCGCCCTGCGGGCCGCGATCGCCGCCCGCAGACTGCCCCTGCACCGCGTGCGCCACCACCTCGCCCATCACGGCGTCAACATCGGCGTCACCAGCCTCAGTTACTGGCAGCAGGGCGCGCGGCGGCCGCAGCGCCCCGAATCGATGCGGGCCGTGCGCGCCCTGGAGGAGATCCTCGAACTGCCCGAGGAGTCGCTGATCCGGCTGCTCGGTCCGGTTCCCGGAACGACTGTGCCCAAGCGCCCCGCGGCCCGCTCGTACCGGTCGCTCATCGAGGCGTCCGGGGCCGTCGAGCGGCTGCTCGCGGAGCTGGAGTCCCCACTGGACGGCGGACTGCACACCGTCGGCCACCACGAGCGGGTGCGGATCGGGGCGCACCGGCAGTTCCTCGGCAGGGACTCGCAGCACATCGTGCGGGCGCACCGCGACGGCGTGGACCGCTATATGGCCATCCACCATGGCGACCCGGGGTGTTCCCCGGCGGATGTGGCGGTCTGCGCCATGGAGAACTGCCGTACGGGGCGGGTGTGCTGGGACGAGGGGACGGGCGTCCTCGTCGCGGAGCTGCTCTTCGACGCGCCGCTCAGGGCGGGTGACACACATCTGTTCCACTACGGCTTCGAGGACGGGACGGCCGGTTCCGCCTCCGAGTACGTCCGCGGATTCGGCTTCGCCGGAGGGCAGTACGCGCTCCAGGTCCGGTTCGCGGACGACGCGCTGCCCGTGCGCTGCCACCGCTTCACCCAGCAGTCGGCCGCGAGCCCGCGCGGCGGCCGCCACGAACTCGCGCTGAGCGGCCCGCACCGGTCGGTGCACATGGTGGAGCCGCAGGTGCGGGCGGGTCTTGTGGGCATCGAGTGGGACTGGGAGTGATCCGTGCCCGCCGTGCCCGGGTTCGGGGCGTACGTGCCCGGGTCCACGGCGTGCGTGCCCGGTTCGGGGGAGGCGGGTGCCGCGCTCGGCGTGAGGCTCTAGCGTCGATGCTGCCCACAGACTCCACCGTCCCCGCCTGCTCACCCGCTCGCCCGCTCGGAAGGAAACACCGTGATTGTCGTCGCCGGAGAGGCACTGATCGACCTCGTCCCCCAGGGCGTGCCCACCGACGGCGCCCCCGGCACCGCGCTGCCCGCCCTCGCCCCGCGGCTCGGCGGCGGACCGTACAACACGGCGGTGGCGCTCGGCCGCCTCGGCTCGTCCGTGGCGTTCTGCTCGCGGGTGTCGCGGGACGCCTTCGGGGAGGCCCTGCTCGGCGGTCTGCGGGGGGCCGGGGTGGATGTGTCCCCGGTGCAGCGGGGCGACGAACCGACAACGCTGGCCGTGGCCTCGATCGGCGCCGACGGCTCCGCCGGGTACTCCTTCTACGTGGAGGGGACCGCCGACCGGCTCTTCGCGGTGCCCGAGGCGCTGCCGAGCGGCACGCGCGCGATGTCGTTCGGCACCTGCTCGCTGGCGCTCGAGCCCGGCGCCACTGCGTACGAGGACGTGATGCGCTCGGCCGCCGCGCAGGGCGTGTGCACGGCGCTCGACCCGAACATCCGGGCGGGCCTGATCCCGGACGCGGACGCCTATCGGGCGCGCTTCAAGAACTGGCTCGCGTCGACGACCCTGCTGAAGCTCTCCGAGGACGACGCCGAGTGGCTGGGCGGCACGCCGCAGGAGTGGCTGGCCGCGGGGCCCGCCGCCGTGGTGATCACGCGCGGCGGGGAGGGGCTCACCGCGCTCACGCGGGACGGGGGCGAGTACTCGGTGCCGGGCGAGCGGGTCGACGTCGTGGACACGATCGGCGCCGGTGACACCGTCAACGCCGCGCTGCTGCACGGGCTTTCGCGCCAGGGCTCCCTCTCCCCCGCCGCGATCGCCGGGCTCGCAGGCGACGACTGGTCCCGGCTGCTGGGGTTCGCCGCGCGGGCGGCGGCGATCACCTGCTCACGGGCGGGCGCGGAGCCGCCCTACGCCACCGAACTGGCGGGCCCTGCCTGACGGAGAGGTTCCGGTCGACCGCTGAACGCGCGGCGCCCCGTGGGGAGTTCCCACGGGGCGCCGTCGCTCGTCTACCGGCGAAGCCGGGCCGCCGTCAGGCCTTACGGGCCTTCCCGGTCGCCTTCTTGGCGGCGGGCTTCTTCGCGGCCGTCTTGGCCGTCTTGGCCGTCTTCTTGGCCGCCGGCTTCGCCGTCGTCTCGGAAGCGGTCGCCTTCACCGCGGCCGTCTTCTTGGCCGGGGCCTTCGTCGCCGCCACGGTCTTCTTCGCCGCCTTACGGGGGCGTGCGGTCGGCACGGCCGCGTCGCTGACCCGGTCGGCACCGAGGACGTCGCGCAGGAACTTGCCGGTGTGGCTCGTCGGGACCGACGCGACCTCCTCCGGGGTGCCCTCGGCGACCACGAGACCGCCGCCGTTGCCACCCTCGGGGCCCATGTCGACGACCCAGTCCGCGGTCTTGATGACGTCGAGGTTGTGCTCGATGACGATGACCGTGTTGCCCTTGTCGACGAGGCCCGAGAGCACCGTGATGAGCTTGCTGATGTCCTCGAAGTGCAGACCGGTGGTCGGCTCGTCGAGCACGTACACCGTGCGGCCCGTGGAACGCTTCTGCAGTTCACTGGCGAGCTTCACACGCTGCGCCTCACCACCGGAGAGCGTCGGCGCGGGCTGTCCGAGCCGGACGTAGCCGAGGCCCACGTCGTTGAGCGTCCTGAGGTGGCGGGCGATAGCCGGGACGGCCTCGAAGAAGCTCAGCGCCTCCTCGATCGGCATGTCCAGGACCTCGGAGATGGACTTGCCCTTGTAGTGGACCTCCAGCGTCTCCCGGTTGTAGCGCGCGCCGTGGCAGACCTCGCACGGGACGTACACGTCCGGCAGGAAGTTCATCTCGATCTTGATGGTGCCGTCGCCGGAGCAGTTCTCGCAGCGGCCGCCCTTGACGTTGAAGGAGAAGCGTCCCGGCAGATAGCCGCGGACCTTCGCCTCGGTCGTCTCGGCGAACAGCTTGCGGACGTTGTCGAAGACTCCGGTGTACGTCGCCGGGTTCGACCGCGGCGTGCGGCCGATGGGCGACTGGTCGACGTGCACGACCTTGTCGACGAGGTCGTCGCCGTCCACGCGCGTGTGCCGGCCGGGGACGGAGCGCGCCCCGTTCAACTCCCTTGCCAGGTGCGTGTACAGGATGTCGTTCACCAGCGTCGACTTGCCGGAGCCCGATACGCCGGTGACGGCCGTGAGGACGCCCAGCGGGAACGACACGTCGATGTCCCGGAGGTTGTTCTCCTTGGCGCCGTGCACGGTCAGGCGGCGTCCCGGGTCCACGGGCCGCCGGATGTCCGGCATCGCGATGGCCTTCTTGCCCGCCAGGTACTGGCCGGTCATCGACTCGGGGTTCGCCAGCAGCTCCTTCAAGGGACCGCTGTGCACGACCTTGCCGCCGTGCTCGCCCGCGCCGGGACCGATGTCGACGATCCAGTCGGCGACCTTGATGGTGTCCTCGTCGTGCTCGACCACGATGAGCGTGTTGCCCATGTCGCGGAGCCGGACGAGCGTCTCGATGAGCCGGTGGTTGTCGCGCTGGTGCAGGCCGATGGACGGCTCGTCGAGCACGTACAGGACGCCGACGAGGCCGGACCCGATCTGCGTGGCGAGCCGGATGCGCTGGGCCTCGCCGCCGGAGAGGGTGCCCGCCGCGCGGTTGAGCGACAGATAGTCGAGGCCCACGTCCACGAGGAAGCGCAGCCGCTCGTTGACCTCCTTCAGGACGCGCTCGGCGATCTTCTTGTCGCGCGCGTTCAGCTTCATCTCGCTCAGGAAGTCGGCGCAGTCGCTGATCGACATGGCCGAGACCTCGGCGATCGACTTCCCCAGGACCGTGACGGCCAGGATGAGCGGCTTCAGTCGCGTGCCCGCACAGGTCGGGCAGGGCACCTCGCGCATGTAGCCCTCGAAGCGCTCGCGGCTCGTGTCCGACTCGGCCTCGCTGTGCCGGCGCTTCACGAACGGGACGGCGCCCTCGAACGGCGTCGTGTAGCGGCGCTCGCGCCCGTACCGGTTGCGGTAGCGGACCTCGATCTGCGTCTTGTGGCCGTTCAGGAGCGCCTTCTTGGCGCGCTGCGGGAGGCCGGCGAAGGGGATGTCCGTACGGAAGCCGAGCGCGTCCGCGAGGGCGCCGATGAGGCGGCCGAAGTAGTCCTTCGTGTGCCCGTGCGACCACGGGTGGATGGCGCCCTCGTCGAGCGACTTCTCCTCGTCGGGAACGATCAGCTCGGGGTCGACCTCCATGCGCGTGCCGATGCCGGTGCAGTCGGGGCAGGCGCCGAAGGGCGAGTTGAAGGAGAAGGAGCGCGGCTCCAGCTCTTCGAACGACAGGTCGTCGTACGTGCAGTACAGGTGCTCCGAGTACATGCGCTCGCGCTCCGGGTCGTCCTCGGGGAGGTCGACGAAGTCGAGCACGACCATGCCGCCGGAGAGGCCGAGCGCGGTCTCCACGGAGTCGGTCAGACGGCGCTTGGCGGAGCTCTTCACGGTGAGGCGGTCGACGACCACCTCGATCGTGTGCTTCTCCTGCTTCTTCAGCGTCGGCGGCTCGGACAGCTGGATCGTCTGCCCGTCCACGCGGGCGCGGGAGTAGCCCTTGGTCTGAAGGTCGCTGAAGAGGTCGACGAACTCGCCCTTGCGCTCGCGCACGAGCGGCGACAGGACCTGGAAGCGGCTGCCCTCGGGCAGCTCCAGGACCTTGTCGACGATCGCCTGCGGCGACTGGCGGGCGATGGGCCGGCCGCACTCCGGGCAATGCGGCTTGCCGACGCGCGCGAAGAGCAGGCGCAGGTAGTCGTAGACCTCGGTGATGGTGCCGACCGTGGAGCGCGGGTTGCGCGACGTGGACTTCTGGTCGATCGAGACGGCCGGGGAGAGGCCCTCGATGAAGTCGACGTCCGGCTTGTCCATCTGGCCGAGGAACTGGCGGGCGTACGAGGACAGCGATTCGACGTACCGGCGCTGGCCCTCGGCGAAGATCGTGTCGAACGCGAGGGAGGACTTACCGGAGCCGGACAGACCGGTGAAGACGATGAGGGAGTCGCGCGGGAGGTCGAGCGAGACATTCCGAAGATTGTGCTCGCGCGCGCCACGGACGATGAGACGGTCGGCCACGCCGGTCCGCACCTTTCTTGAGATAAGTGACAGGGGCGGGCCCCCGTCTCTCGAAGTCTGACTCTTGAGGGCGCTCACGCCGCGATCGAGGCGGAGCAGCCCTGAGGAAAGCTGTCCTTCGAAGACTAGAGGGAGCCACTGACAACGCCGGTCGGATTCCCTGGTTGGTAACAAACTCGGACCACCCAGAACATCCAGCATGCCCGACGCCGCTCTCGACCATATAGCACGTACATTCGATTCATGCGGATCGTAGGCCACCTTCACCCGAACGTGTGGCGGGGCTATCGTCGGCGCCATGAGTGATCATGTGCGCGACCTGGCCTCAGTACGCGAAGCGACCGACCGGCTGCTCGCCGCGGTCGGCACCCTGGACAACGCCGCCGTGACCGAGCCGTCACGGCTGCCGGGGTGGAGTCGCGGGCACGTTCTCGCCCATCTGGCCCGCAACGCCGACGCGCTCGTCAACGTCCTTGAGGGCCGCCCCATGTACGAGAGCGCCCGGTCCCGCGACGCCGACATCGAACGAGACGCCCCGCGCGGACTGCGCGAGCAGCTCGGCGACGTACAGGACAGCGCCGAGCGCTTCCGGCGCCTGGGGGCCGAGGACGCCGACTGGGCCCGCACGGTGGAGCTGCGCAACGGCGTGAAGGACCGCGCGTCGAACGTGCCGTTCCGGCGCTGGACCGAGGTCGAACTGCACCACGTGGACCTCGGGATCGGCTACGAGCTGGAGGACCTCTCCGCCGAGTTCACCCAGCGGGAGATCAACTTCCTCGCGAAGCGGTTCCGCGACCACCCCGGCCTGCCGCCCCTGCTGATCAAGCAGGACGACGGCCGGATGATCTCCACGGGAGCCGTGCAGTCGTACACGCTGGAAGAGATCAAGAGCGGTGCGGGCGGGCCGCCGCCGCTCGGCATCGTCGTCAAGGGCCGCCAGGCGGACCTCCTGGGCTGGCTCGCGGGCCGCAGGGACGGCGGCGCCCTCACCGTCGACCGGGGCTCCCTTCCGCCCCTGCCCCCGCTATAGGCTGAATCCATGACGTACAGCGGAGCGGTGAAGGTCGGCGGCCCGGCGGATGTGCACGAGTTGCAGGACCTGATGATCTCCAAGGTCGCGGTCGGGCCGATGGACAACAACGCCTACTTGTTGCGCTGCCGCGCGACCGATCAGCAGCTCCTGATCGATGCGGCGAACGAGCCGGAGACGCTGCGGAACCTCATCGGCGAGGACGGCATCGCGGCCGTCGTCACCACGCACCGGCACGGCGACCACTGGCAGGCTCTCCAGGAGGTCGTGGAGGCGACCGGCGCGCGCACGTACGCGGGGCGCGAGGACGTCGAGGGGATCCCGGTGGCGACGGACGTCGCCGTCGCCGACGGGGACACGATCGAGTTCGGCCGGATCACGCTCACGGCCCGCCATCTGGTCGGCCACACACCCGGTTCGATCGCCCTGGTCTACGACGACCCGCACGGCCACCCGCACGTCTTCACCGGTGACTGCCTGTTCCCCGGCGGCGTGGGCAACACGTGGAAGGACCCCGAGGCCTTCGCGAGCCTCATCGACGACGTGGAGACGAAGATCTTCGGCACGCTGCCGGACGAGACGTGGGTGTACCCGGGACACGGGAACGACACGACGCTGGGCGCCGAGCGTCCCCACGTCCAGGAGTGGCGCGAGCGCGGCTGGTGACCCGCTACGCCTGCGCCGTACCCGGCGCGGCGAGCGCCGCCACCCGCTCCACGCCGAACGCGTAGCCCTGCACCCCGCATCCGGCGATCACGCCGTCGGCGCGCAGCGATACGTAGGAGTGGTGCCGGAACTCCTCGCGCTGGTGGATGTTGGAGATGTGGACCTCCACCACCGGCATGCCGTCGCAAGTGTTGAGCGCGTCCAGGATCGCCACGGAGGTGTGCGAGTAGGCGGCCGGGTTGATGACGATGCCCACGTGGTTCTCGCGCGCCTCATGGATCCAGTCGACGAGCTCGCCCTCGTGGTTGGACTGCCGGAAGTCCACGGTGGCGCCGAGCACGGTGGCCGCCTTGACGCACAGGGCCTCGACGTCGGCAAGGGTGTCGCGGCCGTAGATCTCCGGCTGGCGCTTGCCGAGCAGGTTCAGGTTCGGGCCGTTGAGAACCATGATCGGGGCGTTGGCGAGCGTGCGCGGCACGAGGGACCTCCGTAGAAGAGCGTTTGCTCCTTGAGGGTCTATCACGGCGCCACCACCGCCCGAAGGGCGGTGGGTAGAGGGCGGTCAGGGCGTGACGGCGAGCTCGATGTACGCGGCGAGGATCACCAGATGGACGCCGCCCTGCAGCGGTGTGGCACGGCCCGGAACGATGGTGAGGGTCGCGACCACCATGGTCAGCGCGAGCAGCACCATGTGGGTGGCGCCGAGCCCGAGGACGAGCGGCCCGGTCAGCCAGTACGAGGCGATGGCGACGGCCGGCACCGTGAGACCGATGCTGGCCATGGCCGAGCCGAGCGCGAGGTTGAGGCTGGTCTGCACCCGGTCCCTGCGGGCCGCGCGGAGCGCCGCGATGGTCTCGGGCAGCAGCACGAGCAGCGCGATGATCACGCCGACCACCGCCTGCGGCATGCCGGCCGCCGCCACCCCCTTCTCGATCGTCTTCGAGACGCCCTTGGTGAGTCCGACGACGGCGACCAGGGCGAGCGCGAGCAGGCCGAGGCTGAACAGGGCGGTCCGGGTGCTCGGCACATCCGCGTGGTCGTCGGCATCGATCACCTCGCCGTGCTTGGTGATCGGCAGGAAGTAGTCGCGGTGTCGCACGGTCTGCGTCGCGACGAAGAGCCCGTACAGGACGAGCGCGGCGACGGCCGAGAAGACCAGCTGGGAGGTGGAGAACTCCGGGCCGAGCTTGCTGGTGGTGAAGGTCGGCAGGACCAGGCAGAGCGTCGCGAGCGTGGCCACGGTGGCGAGGGCTCCCCCGGTGCCCTCGGACTGGAAGATCGCCACGCGGTGCCGCAGCGCGGCCGCGAGCAGGCTGACGCCGACGATGCCGTTGCAGGTGATCATGACGGCGGCGAACACGGTGTCGCGTGCGAGCGTGGAGCTCTTGGCCCCGCCGTCGGCCATCAAGGTGACGATCAGCGCGACCTCGATGATCGTCACGGCCACGGCGAGCACGAGCGAACCGAAGGGTTCACCGACCCGGTGGGCGACGACTTCCGCGTGGTGCACGGCAGCGAGCACGGAGGCCGCGAGGACCACCGCGACGACGGCGACGACGGCGCCCGGCAGCCCGCGTCCCCAGGTGAACGCGAGCAACACGATCGCGATCAGTGGCACCACCACGGTCCACTGCGTACTCAGCGCCCGCACTCTGGTGATCATTCATCGATGGTGCCCGCGCCGGGGTGGGGGCGCGACTTCACGCGCGGCGGCGCCCGTCGGGCACAGGGCGCCGCGCGCGTACGTCACTTGAGTTCGCGCATGTCCTTGAGGTCGCAGTTGGTGAAGGCCGGCGGGCGGGTACACAGGGCCGAGAGCTGCTGGTTGAGCGCGGCCACCTCGGGGTGCTCGTTGCTGCGCATCGCGTCCTCGTAGGACTCGAACTCGATGACCGCGAGATAGCGGCCCGTGGTGTCCCGGTCCTTGAGCATCATCCGGTGCGTGGGGCCGCCAGGAGTGCCCTGCATCCGCTGCTCGAAGGCCTCGAGCAGCTCCCGCATCTCGCCGAAGCGCTGGGACTCGAAGTCGATGATCTGGACGAACTTCATGGGGTCCTCCCCCGTCGTGCCCTCGCGCCCCCTCGGGACGCGCTCAGGGCACAACGAAGCACCGGGAGGGGCACGCGGCAATCGGCCGCGCACCGCTCCCGGTGCTGGTAATTCCTACGCTCGACGCCGTCAGGCCTCGATGCTGTCCTTCTGAGCCGCTTCGGCCGCATCCCGCTCGGCCTGCTTCTTCGAGGCGATGAGGCTGGTGATCGTCGTGACGATCAGGACGCCGCAGATGACGGCGAGCGAGACCGGGATGGAGATCTCCGGTACGTGCACGCCGGACTCGTGCAGTGCGTGCAGGACCAGCTTCACGCCGATGAAGGCGAGGATCACCGACAGGCCGTAGCTGAGGTGCACCAGCTTCTTGAGCAGGCCACCGATGAGGAAGTACAGCTGGCGGAGGCCCATCAGCGCGAAGGCGTTCGCGGTGAAGACGACGTACGGGTCCTGGGTCAGGCCGAAGATCGCCGGGATCGAGTCCATCGCGAACAGCACATCGGTCATGCCGATGGCGAGCATGACGACCAGGAGCGGCGTCATGACCTTCTTGCCGTGCTGCTTGATGAAGAGCTTCGTGCCGTGGTAGCTGTCCGCGACGCCGAACTTCTTTTCGATCGACTTAAGGAGGCGGTTCTCCTCGAACTCCTCCTCATCGTCGTCCGCCATGGCCTCCTTGATGAGCTTCCAGGCGGTGTAGATGAGGAAGGCACCGAAGATGTAGAAGACCCACGAGAAGTTGGAGATGATCGCCGCGCCGGCCGCGATGAAGATGGCCCGCAGCACGAGCGCGATCAGCACACCGAACAGCAGCACACGCTGCTGCAGCTGGGTCGGCACCGAGAACTTCGCCATGATCAGGATGAAGACGAAGAGGTTGTCCACACTGAGCGACTTCTCGGTGATGAAGCCGGCGAAGAACTCGCCGCCCGCCTGGCTGCCGCCCCAGACCATCAGGCCGACGCCGAACAGCGCGGCGAGCACGATCCAGACGACGGTCCAGATACCCGCTTCCTTGATCGATACGTCGTGGGGCTTTCGCCCGATGAAGAAGTCGACCGCAATGAGGGCGCACAGACCGAGAACGGTCAGCACCCACACAGTCATTGATACGTCCACTACTGCGCCTCCGGCGTCGTACGGCTACTGATCAGCGTCGTCGCTGCCGGAGGTCTCTTCCACCCGAGCGCCTTGGCGCGTCTCGAGCCGGCGCCCCGGGATCGACCGCCTTCTGGCCTGTCTTCCGTACTGACGGGAACGCCGCGTTGGAGTACTCCCCTCCGCGTCAAGGAGCGTACTCGAAACACCCATGAAAGGTAAAGGGAAAGGTAAAGTAGTCACCAAGTCCGCAGGTCGGAGGGCCATGTCCCGACGGTCTTTCGTCACCTGCGCGAGCGCCCTGACGCAGGATTCCGCTGCCCGCCGGGACTGTCGACGGCTCGTACGTCCATGCGTGGCCCAAGGGGGTGGCGCCGGCCCCTCACCAGCTCGGCCGCCCCCGTGGGTCCGCTACAGGCCGGGCAGGATCGAGGGCATCAGGTCCTGGAACGTGCGGCCGTGAGCCGCCGCGCCGAGGGCCGTCATCTTCCAGCCCGCGCCGTCCCGGTGCACCTTCGCCATGATCTGCGCCGTGTACTTTCCGCCGCCGTCGAGCGTGTAGCGGGCGAGCTCCTGATCGTTCGTCTCGTCGACCAGGCGGCAGAACGCGTTCTGCACCTCCTGGAAGGTCTGGCCCGTGAAGGAGTTGACCGTGAAGACGATCTGGTCGATGTGGGCCGGGACGCGCTGCAGGTCGACGACGATCGACTCGTCGTCACCCTGTCCCGCGCCGCCGACCAGGTTGTCACCGGTGTGCCGCACCGAGCCGTCATCGCTCACGAGGTGGCGGAAGAACACCACGTCGACGGGCTGCTTGTCGGCGAAGAGGACCGCTGACGCGTCGAGGTCGATCTCTCGCGTGCGCGTGCCGAACAGGCCGCGCCGAGGGGCCGCCTGCCAGCCGAGTCCCATCCGTACGGCGGTGAGGGTGCCCCCGCCCTGCTTCTCCAGGCTGATGGCCTGACCCTTGGTCAAGTCGATGCCCACGCGCTGTCCCCTCTCGAACCGTCCCCTGTTGCCGCGCCATATGCGCGGTATGGGCCAAACCCTAGAGGGCAGCGCCGACAACGCCGCCACCGCGGGCGGGGTTTTGTGGCGGTCCTGGAATACGCCCCGTCACCCCGCCCGTCGCGGCAGGTCAGGCGATGCCTGCCTCCTTCATCTGCCGCAGTTCCTTCTTCATCTCGGAGACCTCGTCGCGCAGCCGGGCGGCGATCTCGAACTGCAGGTCCGCGGCGGCCGCACGCATCCGCTCGGTCAGCTCCTCGATCTCCTGGGACAGCTCGGCGGCCGGACGGTCGGTGGGAACCGTCTCCTCCGCCTTGCCGCGCTTCTTCTTGGCCGGTGCTTTCTCCGCCTGGCCGAGTGAGGGCACGGGGGCCTTGGCACCCTTTCCGTCCTTGCCGCCCTTGCGGTACCCGGTGCCGAGCAGCGCCTCCGTGTCGACGTCCTCGCGCGCGATGGACGCCACGATGTCGTTGATCTTCTTACGGAGGGGCTGGGGGTCGATCCCGTGCGCCTCGTTGTACGCGACCTGCTTCTCCCGGCGGCGGTTGGTCTCGTCGATGGCCTTCTCCATCGCCGGGGTGATCCTGTCGGCGTACATGTGGACCTGGCCCGAGACGTTTCGCGCCGCGCGGCCGATCGTCTGGATCAGCGAGGTGCCGGAGCGCAGGAAGCCCTCCTTGTCGGCGTCGAGGATCGCGACCAGGGAGACCTCGGGCAGGTCGAGGCCCTCACGCAGCAGGTTGATGCCGACCAGCACGTCGAACTCGCCCGCGCGCAGCTCGCGCAGCAGCTCGACGCGGCGCAGCGTGTCGACGTCGCTGTGCAGGTAGCGCACCTGGATGCCGAGCTCGATGAAGTAGTCCGTGAGGTCCTCGGCCATCTTCTTGGTGAGCGTGGTGACCAGGACGCGCTCGTCCTTCTCCGTGCGCGTACGGATCTCGTGCACCAGGTCGTCGATCTGGCCCTCGGTGGGCTTCACGACGACTTCGGGGTCGACGAGACCGGTGGGGCGGATGATCTGCTCGACGTGACCGTCCCCGCGCGAGAGCTCGTAGTTGCCGGGGGTCGCCGACAGATAGACGGTCTGGCCGATGCGCTCCTGGAACTCCTCCCACTTCAGGGGGCGGTTGTCGAGCGCGGAGGGCAGGCGGAAGCCGTGGTCCACGAGGGTCCGCTTACGGGAGGCGTCGCCCTCGTACATGGCGCCGATCTGCGGCACGGTGACGTGCGACTCGTCGATCACGAGCAGGAAGTCGTCCGGGAAGTAGTCGAGCAGCGTGTTCGGCGGCGAGCCGGGCTCGCGGCCGTCGAAGTGCATCGAGTAGTTCTCCACGCCGGAGCAGGAGCCGATCTGGCGGAGCATCTCGAGGTCGTACGTGGTCCGCATGCGAAGGCGCTGGGCCTCGAGCATCTTGCCCTGCTTCTCGAGCTCGGCGAGGCGCCCCTCCAGCTCCTTCTCGATGTCGTTGGCCGCACGCTCCAGGCGCTCGGGGCCGGCCACGTAGTGGGTCGCCGGGAAGATGTACAGCGAGTCGTCGTCGCTGATGACCTCGCCGGTGAGCGGGTGCAGCGTGGAGAGCGACTCGATCTCGTCGCCGAACATCTCGATGCGGACCGCGAGCTCTTCGTAGACGGGGAAGATCTCGATGGTGTCTCCGCGCACCCGGAAGGTGCCGCGCTGGAACGCCATGTCGTTGCGCGTGTACTGGATCTCCACGAAGCGGCGCAGCAGGTCATCCCGGTCGATCTCGTCCCCGACCTTCAGGGGGACCATGCGGTCCACGTACTCCTGCGGAGTGCCCAGACCGTAGATGCAGGAGACGGAGGCGACCACGATGACGTCCCTGCGGGTCAGCAGCGAGTTCGTCGCGGAGTGGCGCAGGCGCTCCACCTCCTCGTTGACCGAGGAGTCCTTCTCGATGTACGTGTCCGACTGCGGCACGTACGCCTCGGGTTGGTAGTAGTCGTAGTACGAGACGAAGTACTCGACCGCGTTGTTCGGCAGCAGCTCGCGGAACTCGTTGGCCAGCTGGGCGGCCAGCGTCTTGTTCGGCGCCATCACGAGCGTGGGGCGCTGGAGCTTCTCGATCATCCACGCCGTGGTGGCGGACTTGCCGGTGCCGGTCGCGCCGAGCAGGACGACGTCCTTCTCGCCTGCCGTCACGCGCTTCTCCAGCTCGGCGATGGCCGCGGGCTGGTCACCGCTGGGCTGGTACGGGCTGACGACCTCGAAGGGTGCCACCGTGCGTTCGATCTTGGATACGGGCCGCATGGAACCAACCGTACGACCCACCACTGACAACCGGGCCCGAACCGCTGTCGAGCCCGGCCTTCAGGGGCTCCGGGGCATCAGTCCCGCGGTGTGCGCGAAGCCGGTCGCCCCAGGGGGCGGCGCAGGCGCGTGCCGGTCGGCGCGGGGGCCCCGAGCCGGGCCTCCGCCGCTCGGCTGTCACGCCAGTCGGGGCGGCCCGTGACCAGCATCGGGTCGAATACGACGACCACCCCGGCCAGGAGCAGGAAGCCCAGCGGACCGATCAGCATGGGCCAGAGGATGGCGGCGGCCGAGTCCCCTCCGGGGGAACCGACGGCATCGGTGTGCGCGTGGACGCTGACCCCCGCCATCGCCATGTAGTGCATCCCCGAGACGGCGAGCCCCATGATCAGGCTCGCGCCGAGGCTCCACATGATGCCCCGTACCTGGACGGCCGCCCACAGCGCGGCGGTCGCCGCCGCCATGGCGATGACCACGGAGGCGACCACGGTGAACGTGTTGTAACTGATCGTCCCGTGAAGACGCATTCCGGCCATTCCGAGATAGTGCATGGACGCCACTCCGAGGCCCGTGATGGTGCCCCCGGTGAACAGAGCGGTGCCGGTCGCGCCCTTGTAGCCGACGATGAAGACGCCGATGCCGACCATGAGGATGGCCACGCCGAGACTCGCGAACGTCATCAGCGGGTCGTAGCGGATCGGCATGTCCTCCACGCTGAAGCCCATCATCGCGATGAAGTGCATGGTCCAGATCCCGGAGCCGATCGCCGCGGAGCCCAGCGCGAGCCATCCCACCCGCCAGGTGTTGGCGACGAGCAGGGATCTGGTGGTGCAGCGCAGTCCCAGGGCGCCTCCGAGGCAGGCCATGAGATACGCCACCACCGGGGTGACGAGCCCGTAACTGAAGCCGTCCACCGAACCCTGCATGCGTGACAGCCTTCCGCCTGGTTTTCCGTGAGATGTGCAGCTCGTCCCTTCGCGCGCGGCCACCGGGACGACCGCGGGTGAGGCAGAAATTAAAGCGCACAAGGGAACGCCCGAACGATTTTCCGGCAAAGAAACCGGCCGCACGACACGGGGGTCGACCGCAGTTGAGTGACTCCATTCAACTCGTGACCATCCTGCGCCTACTTTTCGTTCGCTCTCAGCTGTCAATCTCGTACAGTCCGTGATCCCACGACGTATGAGGAGCACACGTGCACGCACGCGCAGCAGCCGCTCTGACCTCAGTGGCGGGCTCCGTCGTCATCGGTGTCCTGGTTCTGCCCACCGCCGCACAAGCCGCCCCCGCACACAACAGAACCGCGGTCGTCGCCCACCGCGGTGCCTCCGCCTACGCACCCGAGAACACCCTGGCAGCCATCGACAGGGCGCACGCCCTGGGGATCACCTGGGTCGAGAACGACGTGCAGCGCACCAAGGACGGCGCCCTGGTCGTCCTCCACGACACCACGCTGGCCCGCACCACCAACGTCGAGCAGGTCTATCCCGACCGCTCCCCGTGGAACGTGGCGGACTTCACCTCGGGTGAGATCGCCAAGCTGGACGCGGGCAGCTGGAAGGGCGTCGAGTACACGGGCGCCCGGATCCCGACGCTCCACGAGTACCTGCGGCGCGTCGACCGCAACCACCAGAAGCTGCTCATGGAGATCAAGTCGCCCGAGCTGTACCCGGGCATCGAGGGCCAGATCCTGCACCAGCTGCGCAGGGACGGCTGGCTGGACTCCCAGGACGTCAAGCACCGGCTGATCATCCAGAGCTTCAACGCGGACAGCGTGCGGACCCTGCACGCGCGGCGCCCGGACATCAAGACGGGCTTCCTCGGCACACCCGCCGTGTCCGAGCTGCCCGCGTACGCGAAGTTCGCCGACCAGATCAATCCCTCGCACACGACGATCTCGGCGGACTACGTCAAGGCGGTGCACGCGCTCAAGGGCCCGCACGGCAAACCGCTCGAGTCCTACACCTGGACCGTCAACGACGCGAAGACCGCGCAACAGGTGGCCGGCTTCGGCGTCGACGGGATCATCAGCAACGCCCCTGACGTGGTGCGGGCGGCCGTCGGCGGCTGAGCCGCCCGGCGTTGTCAGTGCCCGGCCGTACCGTGGTCGGCATGAACGCCACTGGACCAAGCGAGACCACTCCCGCCGCGCCGCGGCAGGCCGTGTGGGCCGTCGTGCGCAGTGACATCGGCCCGCTGCTGCTCGCCGCGACGGACGCCGGTCTGGTGAACGTGGTCTTCCACGCCACCGACGCGGTGCGGGACAAAGCGCTCGACCGGCTCGGCTCCCGCCTCGGGACCGAGCTCGTCGAGGCGCCCGACTCCCCCTTGCTCGCCGAGGCGATACGGCAGCTCGCGGAGTACTTCGCCGGCCGTCGGCGCGCGTTCGACGTGCCGCTCGACTGGTCACTGATCACCGGGTTCAACCGGGAGGTGCTGCGCGAGCTGTTCGCGGGGGTGCCGTTCGGGGCCGTCGTCGGGTACGGGGATCTGGCCCACCGGGTAGGACAGCCGGGAGCCGCACAGGCCGTGGGCATGGCGATGGGGTCGAATCCGCTGCCGGTCGTGGTGCCGTGCCACCGGGTCGTGGAGCGCGACGGCGGGATCGGCGGCTTCGGGGGTGGGCTCGAGACGAAGCGGAAGTTGCTCGCGCTGGAAGGGGTGTTGCCCGAGCCGTTGTTCTGAGACGGTCCTGGGGCGGGGCGGACGCCTGGAGTCCGCAGGGTTGATCGGGGCGGGGGTGTGCGTTGAGCACGGATGAGGGGCGGCTCGAGCGGCCGAAGGACGTGTCCGCGCAGGACGGGCGTGCGGAGGACAGCGGGCGGGCCGATGGCGCCGGACGCGCCGCCGACAACGGGCGCGCGGGAGCCCTCGATCGCTCCGAAGGCCTCGGCCGCGCGGGCGGCCGCGTACGGGCCGAGTGCGTCGGACGCGCCGACAGCACCCAGCGCGCGGGAGACCTCGATCCACCCGGTGGCCTCGGCCGCGCGGGCGGCGTCAGACGGGCCGGGCGCACCGGCCGCGCGGAAGACCTCGGACCGGCCGCGGGGCGTGAGCCGGGCCCGGGGACCGGGGCGCTGCAGCGGCGTACGCAGCGGGTGCTCGTCGCCTCGCAGATACTGGGCGGGCTCGGGACCGCCACCGGGATCGCGCTGGCCGCCGTGCTCGCCAAGAAGGTCAGCGGGGACGAAGCGCTCTCCGGCCTCGCGTCCACGGCGAGCGTCGCGGGGACCGCGGTGCTCTCGGTGCCGTTGGCCGCGCTGATGAACGCGCGTGGGAGGCGGGCCGGCCTCGTACTGGCCTATCTGATCGGCACGGTGGGGGCCGTGGTGACCGTCGTCGCCGCGGTGATCGGCACCTTTCCGCTGCTGCTCATCGGGCTGATGGGCTTCGGCGCGGCGTCCTCCGCCAACCTCCAGGCCCGGTACGCGGCCGCCGACCTCGCAGAGCCCGACCGGCGGGCCCGCGCCATCTCGACCGTCGTGTGGGCCACCACCATCGGCGCCGTCCTCGGGCCGAACATAGCGGCGCCCGCGGGCCGCAGCGTCTCCGGGCTCGGCATACCGGCGGAGGCGGGTCCTTTCGTGTGGGCGGCCGGGGTGTTCCTGATATCGGCGGTCGTAGTGCACGTACTGCTGCGCCCCGACCCCCTGTTGACCGCGCGGGCCCTGGCTCCCGCCGAGGAGCAGTCGCCCGCCGCGCGCTCCATACGGGCGGGCTTCGCGGCCGTGTCCGCGTCCCCGCGCGCCCGGCTCGCGCTGGTGACGGTGGCGGTGTCGCACACGGCGATGGTGTCCGTCATGTCGATGACACCCGTGGACCTCGAACACCACGGCGCGGGCATCGAGTTGATCGGGCTCGTGATCAGCGGGCACATCGCCGGGATGTACGCGTTCTCGCCGGTGATGGGTCGCCTCGCCGACAAGTTCGGGCGGCTCACGGTGATCGGGCTCGCGGTGGGCCTCCTCGCATGCGCGGCGCTGCTCGCGGGGACCGCTGGCGGGAGCCACGGGCAGAGCGCGGTGGCGCTGTTCCTGCTCGGGCTCGGCTGGTCGGCCGGGCTCGTCGCGGGCTCCGCGCTGCTCACCGACTCCGTGCCGCAGGCCGCGCGGGCCGCCGCGCAGGGACTCTCCGACCTGACGACGAGTCTGTCGGCGGGAATCGGCGGCGCGGCGGCGGGCATCGTGGTGGCGACGGCGAGCTACGCGTGGCTGAACCTGGCCGCGGCCTGCCTGCTGCTCCCACTCGGGGCGTTGGCCCTGTTCACGCGGAAGACCCAACACCCCTAGGGCCCTTCTGACGGATCTTGCTGGAGTCGCGAGCCCTGGCACGCACATCTGCGGCGTTGTCGTCGGTTGCCAACGCTCCGCGTTGACGCCCTCCTCCGCCTTGCAGCTGCACGCACCAGACCCCGCTTGTCGGCACCGCACGTGGACGCCGTCCGCGTCCAGCCTGATCCGTCAGAAGGACCCTAGCGGGAGCGGACGTTCGGACGCGGTTCAGCCCAGGGTGATGTGGTACGCCTTGCGCAGCGTCTCGTGCACCGTCCACGTCGTCCGGTCGCCCTCGCGCAGCACGGCGGCCGTGCCGGGGCCGAGTTCCAGGCTTTCGCCGCCCTCGACCGCGACGGTGGCGCGGCCGCTGACGACCACGAACAGCTCGTTCGCCTCGGTGTCGGTGACCACGCCGGGCGTGATCTGCCAGATGCCGCGCAGCTGCTTGCCGTCGGCCGACTCCCAGAGCACCTTGCCGGTCACCTCGGGGGCGCCGGAGACGACCTGTGCGGGGTCGAGGGGCTCGGGTTCGAGGTCCACGTCCGGGACGCGGACGGCGAAGGAGCCCAGGGCGGCTGCGGGTCGATCGTTCGTGGTCATGGCCACTCACCGTAGATGACCTGCGCCCCTCCTCTCACTGGACGGCCTGTGCCGTACGGGCCCCGCCGACTGGACGGCTCGTCGAGGCTTCAACAACTCCGCCCAAAGACTCCTCAGAACGCCGTTTCGGTAGCAGACTCCGCCGTGCGCACACCCGGAGCATCCGCCGTAGACGAGTCACGGAGCCGAAGGGACGGCGATCAGGCATGAGCGGAAACAGGGCAGTCGCATATCTCAAGCCGGGCACGGTGGAGGTCAGGACCATCGAGCACCCGACGCTGGAGCTGAAGGACGGGCCCGGAGTGGCCCCGCGGAACGTGGGCAGGACCTGTCGGCACGGCGTGATCCTCAAGGTGCTCGCCACCAACATCTGCGGCAGCGACCAGCACATGGTGCGCGGCCGCACCACGGCACCCGAGGGCCTCGTCCTGGGCCACGAGATCACCGGCGAGATCGTGGAGAAGGGCCCGGACGTCGAGTTCCTGGACGTCGGGGACATCGTCTCCGTGCCGTTCAACATCGCCTGCGGCCGCTGCCGCAACTGCAAGGAACGCAAGACCGGCATCTGCCTGAACGTCAACCCGGCACGGCCCGGGGCGGCTTACGGCTATGTCGACATGGGCGGCTGGGTCGGCGGTCAGGCCGAGTACGCCATGATCCCCTACGCGGACTTCAACGCGCTGCGCTTCCCCGACGCCGACCAGGCGCGCGAGAAGCTCCTCGACCTGACCATGCTCTCCGACATCTTCCCGACCGGCTTCCACGGAGCGGTGACCGCGGGCACGAAGGTCGGTTCAACGGTGTACGTGGCCGGGGCCGGGCCCGTCGGACTCGCGGCGGCGGCATCGGCGCAGCTGCTGGGCGCGGCCGTCGTGATCGTCGGGGACATGAACTCCGAACGGCTCGCGCAGGCACGGAGTTTCGGCTGCGAGACGGTCGACCTCACGCGCGGCACGGTGGAGGAGCAGGTGGCCGAGATCCTCGGCGTTCCCGAGGTGGACGCGGCCGTGGACGCGGTCGGCTTCGAGGCCCGCGCGCACGGCCCGGACGCGCCCGAGGCGCCGGCCACGGTCCTCAACTCCCTGATGGGTCTCACCGCGGCCGGTGGCGCGCTCGGGATCCCCGGCCTGTACGTCACCGACGACCCGGGCGGCGTCGACCAGGACGCGCGCACCGGAACGCTGAAGGTGCGGCTCGGCCTCGGCTGGGCGAAGAGTCACCGGTTCACGACGGGGCAGTGCCCGGTGATGCAGTACCACCGGGGCCTGATGATGGCGATCCTGCACGAGCGCGTGCACATCGCGAAGGCCGTCAACGCGACCGTGATCGGCATTGAGGACGCGCCGCGCGGCTACGCGGAGTTCGACCAGGGCGCGAGCCGGAAGTACGTCCTCGATCCGCACGGCGCGTTGAGCGGCGCCCGCCCGGTCTGACGCCGGTCCGGACAGTCGGGGTGAGGTGGGCTCCACGCGCGCGTGGAGCCCACCCTCACCCACCTCCGTAGCCCCCTACTTCATCTACTCCTTCCGCCCCCACGCCGAGATCAGCGGAGCCGTCGCCAGGTCCATGGAGCCCTCGGCCACATTCGCCAGGTGCTGGTCGATCTCGTCGTCCGTCGCCAGGCCCGCCGTCACGAGCTGCGCGCGGATCTGCCCGACCGTCGCCGTCTCCAGCGCCGTGCAGGCCGGTGACGCCAGCGGGAAGTACGCGTCCGCCTCGACCTGGCGCAGGCCCGCCGCACGCAAGAGTCCGGGCAGCTTGCGGCCGTACGACAGATCGGCGCCGCGCTCCGCGAGCAGGGAACGGAAGCCGTGCCGCAGGCGGTTGGCCAGCTCCTGCGCGGGGCCCGCCTCGTCCGGGCAGAGCAGGGGCTGAAGCGCGGGGTCGGCGTCCTCGATCAGCAGCCGGCCGCCGGGGCGCAGTGCACGGATCATCGATGCCAACGCCCGCTCCCGGTCCGGGACATGGACCAGGACGAGCCGCGCGTGCACCAGGTCGAAACTCTCCGCGGGCGGCTCGTCGACGCCGATGTCGTGGCGCCGCACCTCGACGGGCGTACGGGGTGTGGCGGTCTGCCAGGACGTGTCGATGTCGGTGGCGAGGACCCGGCCGGTCGGGCCGACCTTCCGCGCGAGCCACGAGACCACCGACGTACCACCGGCCCCGACCTCCCAGCAGCGCCAGCCGGAACCGATGCCGAGACGCTCGATGTGCCGGAACGTCGTGGGGTCGAAGAGGACCGAGAAGGCGTCGAAGCGCCGCCCCGCTTCGGGCTGCTGGTTGTCGAGGAGGTACGCGTGCTCGCCGGATCGCATCATGAACCGATCATCCCAGCCCAATCAGTGGATACGGGACATTGCGCAGCGGAGCGGAACCTTCCGTTCCCACAGGGGTAGACGCGCTGTCGGTGGCCGCTGGCAGACTGACCCATCAAGTCATCTTCGTGACGGAAAACGAACGGAACAACGGCCGGAAATCGGGAGGGCCAGAGCATGTCCATGGCGGGCAATCTGCGGAAGGTCGGCGGTCTGCGCAGGGTGGGCAGCCTGCGCAAGGTCGCGCGGCTCGCGCGGCGCACGCCCAAGGTCGACCTGAGCCACCCGGCGCGCTCCCCGCTGGGCTCCGCGGTGGTGAACTGCGTGACCTATCGGGAGGGCGTGCGCGAGTCGGGCGCCGGCGATCTCGTCGAGTCGGTGCGCGCGGTGCGCAAGTCCGCGGACGGTTTCGTCTGGCTGGGGCTGCACGAGCCGTCGGAGGTGGAGTTCGCGGACATCGCCGAGCTGTTCGACCTGCACCCCTTGGCCGTCGAGGACGCGGTGCACGCGCACCAGCGGCCCAAGGTGGAGCGGTACGGGCAGACGCTCTTCGCGGTTCTGAAGACGGTCTGTTACGTCGACCACACGGAGCTCACCGCGACCAGTGAAGTGGTGGACACCGGCGAGATCATGGTGTTCCTCGGCCAGGACTTCGTGATCACGGTGCGGCACGGCCGGCACGGCTCGCTCGGCCCCGTGCGCGAGCGGATCGAAGCGGACGCGGAGCAGCTGGCCAAGGGCCCGGCGGCGGTGCTGCACGCGATCGCGGACAGCGTCGTCGACGACTATCTGACGGTGATCGACGAGGTCCAGGCGGACATCGACGACGTCGAGGCGGCCGTCTTCGCGCAGAACGGCGCGAAGGCCGACCCTGGCCGGATCTATCAACTCAAGCGTGAGCTGCTGGAGTTGAAGCGGGCCGCGGTGCCGCTGTCCCGGCCGATACAGGAGCTTTCGGGGCGCCCCTTCCCCGCCGTACCGCCCGAGATACAGGCGTACTTCCGCGACGTGTCGGACCACTTGCTGCGGGCGGCGGAGCAGATAGCGGCCTTCGACGAACTGCTCAACTCGATCCTGCAGGCTCACCTGGCGCAGGTGACGGTCGCGCAGAACGAGGACATGCGAAAGATCACGGCGTGGGCCGCCATCGTGGCCGTGCCGACGATGGGCTGCGGCGTCTACGGCATGAACTTCGAGAACATGCCGGAGTTGCACTGGCGGTTCGGTTATCCGCTGATGATGTCCGTGATCGCGATGATCTGTTTCGTGGTGTACCGGGGGTTCAAGCGCAACGGCTGGCTGTGAGCCGCGGAGCCGCGCGGGGCGGAGCGGTCACCCGCTCCACGCCGGGTGGCGCGGGTCGTCGGCGCGGATGACGACGTCGGCGCAGGCCGCGGGTCCGGTCTCGGAGTCGTAGCGCTCGAAGGCCGGGAGCGTCCACTGCTCGGACTCCGGGGTGCGTCGCCGCAGCGCGCCCCGCGACAGGCTCACGTGAACGGTCAGGTCGAAGGGGAACCAGTGGTGCAGGAGCAGCGGGCCGTGCATCAGCAGCACGCCGCCGGGAGGGAGTTGGACGTAGTCGCTGCGGGTCGCGCGGTCTGTGACCGGGTCCCACAGGTCGGGCAGGACGCGGCCCGTGCCGTCCGGTTCGAGCGGGCCGAACACCTCGCGCCACAGGGCGCCCGTGTCGAACCAGCCGCTGTAGTACGCCTCGACGTCCCGGTGCCCGTACTCGAACCGGAGCGAGGCCGGGCGCAGAAAGCCCTCGGTGCCGACCGTGAGCGAAGACCGACCGCGGGTGCGCAGGGCCTCGGAGACGAGCACCGCGAGCTCGCCGGGGCGGGCGGCCGGCGCTCCGTCGAGGGCGACCTTCAGCCACGGGCCGCCGTCGGCCGGCTTCAGGTCGAGCAGCCGCTCGGCAAGGGTGTCGCCGAGCCGTTCCCAGGTGATCGCTTCAAGTCGCACGCACTCCATGATGCAGGGCCCGCCCAGGCGGGCATCACGCTCGTATGACCAGAGCCACCCCGGCACCGGCCGTCGCGCGCAGCCCCCTCGTCTTCCAGCCGGTCAAGCGCAGGCGGTGCGGCGCCTGTCTTCGGGGGCCGCTCGGCCTCCTGACCCTGGAGGGCGGGCAGCCCCGCTGTCTGGACTGCGCCGACCTGGGGCACCTCGTGTTCCTGCCGCGCGGGGACACGGCGCTGACCCGCAGGGCACGCGAGGAGAGCGCGCTCTCGGCCGTCGTCGTGCGCTTCCATCGGCGGCGCGGGCGGTACGAGCGGCAGGGAGTGCTCGTCGAGGAGCCGGCGCTCGCGCGGGCCGAGGCGCGCTGCCTGGCGGACGCGGAGGCGCGGGCCCGGCGGCGGGCGCGGGACGCGGTGCGGCGGGCGGCGCA